>JBFKPQ010000054.1:0-14158 GCA_041628225.1 Acidimicrobiia bacterium
ACGCAGGTGCGGCAGTCTTCGCCAGCTCCGGGCCGCGCGCCCAGGTGGTCGCCAGGGCGGATTCAGACACGGCACCCACCGTGGTTGTCCTCGATGGTTCGTTGTCGTTCGACCGGTCCGGGGGCCCACTGTCACACCGGTGGGAGATCGACGGCGACTTCGTCGGTGACAGCTCCATCATCACCGTGCCGTTCGTTGATCACCAGCCGCACGTGGTTCGGCTCATCGTCGAGGATTCCGACGGTCTCGGGGACGAGACCGAGGTGATCGTGGATCTCAACGGTGCTCCGTCTGTGACGGTGGCGGCCACGCCGACGCTCGGCGTTGCGCCCTTGACGATCGTTCTCACGGCAGACGCCGACGACCCCGATGGCGACCCGGTCACCATCGAGTGGTTCGTGGACGGAGCTTCGATCGGCCAACCTAGCGGGGTCACGATCACCGAGCCCGGAGTCCACCACATCGAGATCGAATACTCCGATGGAACCGTGACCCGTCGCGACCGAGTCGGTACCGCGCTCGTCGGGATTGCCTTCACCGACGTGACACCGCTCTTCGAACTGGACATCGCATGGGCATCGGCGACGGGGGTCACGGTCGGTTGTTCTCCGACCGAATTCTGCCCCTCTCGACCGCTGACCCGCGGTGAGGCCGCAGCCTTCCTGGCCCGCTTCCTGCGGTTGCCGGCGGGAGCCGACCGCTTCGTCGACGACGACTCCACCCGGTTCGAAGCGGACATCGATGCGCTGGCTGCGGCCGGTATCACGTTGGGCTGCAACCCGCCGGTCAACGACCGATACTGCCCCGATCGGACGGTTGATCGTGCGGCATGGGCAGCCTTGCTGGTTCGGGCGCTCGGTCTGGAGCTCGGTGGGGATGCGTTCGTCGATGACGAGGACAGCCGGTTCGAGGCCGAGATCAATGCGCTCGCCGCCGCAGGTATCACGCGGGGATGCAACCCGCCCATCAACGACCGTTACTGTCCCGATCGGCTGCTCACGCGCTCCGAGGCCATGGCGATGCTCCACCGCTGGATCGTCCTTCACACCGACCGTTGATCTTCGGTAGGTTCTGAACTGCCTATCAAAGAGGGGGTCAGGCAATGGACAAGAAGTCCTATACCTTCACCGTCCGCGCATCTTGGGTCCGCTATGGACTCATCGCGCTGGTCACAACACTGATCGTTGCGCCGCTATCGGCGGGCGCCGCGAACCGCTTCACGGACGTTCCGGACACCAACGTGTTCCACGACGACATCACGTGGCTCGCGGATGCCGGGGTCACCTTGGGCTGTAACCCGCCGACCAACGACCGCTTCTGCCCGACCAACACGGTCACCCGGCAGACCATGGCGGCCTTCCTGAAGCGCCTGTCGGTCAACAAGGTCGTCGACGCTGCCACGGCAGTGAACGCGGAACACGCGGACCATGCCACGGCGGCCGACACCGCGACCAACGCAACGAACGCTGACAATGCCACACTGCTCGACGGACTGACGAGCGACGCCTACCGCCCGGACGGACTAGTCGCTCTCGGTGACACCATCACCGGCGTGTATGCAGTCGGCGGAGAAACCGGCGACTGGGGTCACGTGGAGTTCGGATGGGTACTTCCATCGGCAGTGACTCCGAACTTCATCGCCAATGGTGACCCGGCTACGGCTGCCTGCCCCGGGACTGCCGCCGACCCCCAGGCCACGGCAGGCAACCTCTGCCTTTATGAGCAGGGAGTCTCAGGAGTGACGACATCGTCGTGTTTCGTATTCGCTCCGGGTCAGCCATCGAACTGCGACAAGACGACTGATACCGGCTTCGGGCTGTGGTTCCGGAGTACATCGGCCACTGGGTATTCGTATGGGTCGTGGGCTGCGACGGCTGCCACGGCACCAGCCGCGGCGCCAGCGTCATCAGGCAGCGCGGGCGACTAGAACCCTCACCTACGCCATCAGCCACAGTGAGGGCGGGCCATCGCGGCCCGCCCTCTGGCCTTCCGAACGCCTTCGGCTACGCTGGGGGCCGCATCGACAGGCACTGGCGACCCTCGTGGCGGCGGATGTCGGACGAGATGCAGCTGACAACCTGCTGACCATCCCCCAACCCGCCGCGGTGGGGAGAGAGGAGCACCGATGGGCGACACGCCCAAGAAGGTCACTGCGCCTGCGATCCGCGCCCGCAAAGGCGGCGAGAAGATCGCCATGGTGACCGCCTATGACACTCCGAGCGCCTCGATCGCGTCCGAAGCCGGCATCGACATCATCCTCGTCGGCGACTCCGTGGCCAACGTCATGTTGGGCTACGACCACACGCTGGCGGTCGACGTCGACGTCATGATCCACCACACCGCCGCCGTGGCTCGCGCCAAGCCGCACAGCCTCGTGCTCGGTGACCTGCCGTGGATGAGCTATCACATCTCCACGGCCGACGCGGTGCGCAACGCCTCGCGCCTGGTGCGCGAAGGCGGAGCCGAAGCGGTCAAGCTCGAAGGCGGCGCCAATCGGGTATCGGTCATCGAAGCGATCACAAGCGCCGAGATCCCCGTCATGGGACACATCGGGCTGACACCGCAGTCGGTCCATGCCATGGGCGGCTATCGGGTGCAGGGCCGGGCCGTCGACGCCGCCAAAGAACTCATCGCCGACGCGCATGCCATCGCCGAGGCCGGCGTCTTCGCCATGGTGCTCGAAGGGGTCCCCGAAACCGTCGCCCAACTCATCACGAAGGAAGTCGAGGTGCCGACGATCGGCATCGGTGCCGGCGTCCATTGCGACGGACAAGTGCTCGTCTGGCACGACGTGCTCGGCCTCCACGACGGCCACTACGCCAAGTTCGTTCGGAAATACGGGGATCTTCGAAACCAGGCTGTCGAAGCGCTGCGGGCGTACCGCACCGACGTGCAGAAAGCCGAGTTCCCCGGCGAAGACGAGACGTATCACATGTCCGACGAAGCGGCCGCCGCCCTGTTCGAGGAGGAGCCACGCGACCTATCCTGGCCCTTGTCCTGGTGATCGCACTGGCGGGATGTGAATCGGGCCCCTCCGGGCCCGATTCCCGCGTGACGACGACCACCCTTCCACCGGCCACGACGTCGTCCGTGCCGCCGACCACGCCGCCGACCACACTCCGGGCCATCAACCCGACCCAGGCGCCAAGCGACAGCACAGCGCCGGCATTCGACGAAGGCGACATCACCGGATTCGAACGGCGCACCGTCACCATCGCGGGAGAGCCCCTCGAACTGGCGATCGCCGCCACCCCGACCGAGCGAAGCCGCGGACTCATGCACGTCGAAGACTTCGGTGACTTCGACGGCATGCTGTTCTGGTGGGACGCCGACACCAGCGGCGGCTTCTGGATGAAGAACACCCTCGTGCCGCTCGACATCGCCTTCTTCGACGCCGAAGGCGCACTCGTCACGTCCTTTCGCATGGAGCCGTGCGTCACCGACCGATGCACCGTCTACCGCACCGGCCAGACCTACCGATACGCCGTCGAGCGTCCGGCGGGCGCCTTCGACGGGCTGCCGGACGGGGCCCGTCTCGACCTGACGAGCGTCGACTTGCCGTGAGCGCCCGACGCGACATCGCCATGAGTACAGCCGAAGTGCTGGAGTTCTTGGAGCAAGGACGTCACCTCCAGGTCGCCACGATCGGCAAGGACGGCTGGCCGCACCTGACGACCCTCTGGTATGTGGTCGTCGACGAACGCGTGGTCTTCCGATGCTTCTCCAAATCCCAACGCCTCGTGAACCTGACCCGCAACCCGCGGCTGACCGTGCTCGTCGAAGAAGGAGATTCGTACGAGTCGCTGCGCGGCGTGATGATCCAGGGCACCGCCGTCCTCGACAACGATCCTACGGCGGTACTCGACGCCTACTACCGGGTCACCGCCAAGTACCAGAACCGGGAGGTGGCGCGTGAGGCGGTCGAGCAGATGTTCGGGCGGTTCGTGTCCAAAAACACGGTCGTGACCGTCGACCCGCACAACGTCATCTCATGGGATCACACCAAGCTGTCGGGCGGCTACTGATCTTCAGTCGAACAGGGCGCGGAGTTCGGTCACGTCCGCCTTCAAGCGCTCGACTTGCAGGCGGAGGTCGGCGACTTCGGTCGCCAGCTCGTCCACCCGGTCAGGCGGAGATACCTCCGGATCGGGAGCCGTCGCTACGTCCCGCACCGCTCCGCCGAGGAGATGCATCCAGCGAGGCTCCTTCTGACCCGGCTCACGCTCGAGCAGTACCACGGTGGGAATGTCGGCCGACTGCATTCGGCGCAGTTCGGCATCCACTGCCTCCAACGACCCGAACTCGCAGTACCGCTCCGTCCGCAGTCGCAGCTCACCCGATGTCTGGGGACCGCGCAACAGGAGCACCGCCAACAGCGCCACCTGCTGCGGCTCTTCGAGATCGAGCGCGGATGCAGCCGATTCGGTGTGCTTCATGGCGCGTTCGCCGGCTCGCTTGACCGTTCGAGCCATCTCGCGATCGCGCAGCGAATTGACCGCATCCAGAACGGTTTGCTCGTCGAACGAGACCACCGGATCACGGTTGGACGACTGATTGCAGGCCGAGACCAGCGACGATGTCGTCAAGGGGTAGTGGTCCGGAGTGGTCATCCGCTTCTCGATGAGCGCACCGAGCACCCGAGCCTCGACGGCGGTGAGTTCCATGGCAGCAACCTAGTGGCATTGCGCGATGAGGCCGGTACGCTCTGTCCCCATGCGCCGTTGGACCATCACGCTGCTCGCCGCTTCTCTCCTCCTGGCTGCGTGTGGCTCCGGCGAGCACGGCCCGTGGCTCTCGCCCAACGGCACTCGCATGGAGACCAACCAGATCTTCGAGTACGACGGTCTGCGCCGCTGCAACCATCACGACGTCGTCTTCCTCGAGTTCTTCGGCCGCAAATTCGCCAAAGACCCGAGTGGGGTGCTCGGCCCACTCACCAACGGGGGCGGTGAGGAGCTCAGCTTCGAGATCGTCCAAGGCGTCGACGCCACGCTCGAACGGACCGGCTACGTCCACGAACGCCGCGACCAGATCACGCTGGAACCGGTGATTCGCGAAATCCTCGTTGCCGAAGAAGTGCCTGAGGACTACGTCTATATCGCCATCAACGACGAGTACACCGAGCGGTGGCCGCGCGCCGAGATCACCTGCGAGGGCTAGTCGAGCAGACCCCGGCCGGCGATGACGTTCTCGGCCATGCCCGACACCATCCGCATCATGCCGAAGATCCGTTCCTCGTCGAGCCGCTCCGGATCGAGGCCGGTCATGAGTTCGACGCCGAGGAAGAGCGCCGAAATCCCGAAGGCCATGTCGGCGAATGGCACGAACGCCTCGACGGGCGACCCGGCGAAGACCTGGCGAAGTGCCTTCTCGACCATGTCGATCCACGGTCGGAACGACTCCATGATCGCTTCGGCCATCTCCGGGTTGCCGGCGGCGCCGGCCATGAGCTGCGCCACCATCGTGATCGAGCCACGCTGGGCGTCCTCGGCGTGGAGTTCGGCTGCAACCGCCACCAGTTCACCCAGCTCCGTGATGCCCTCGATCCGCTCGCGATAGCGCTCGACTTGGGAGAGACTGGCGCGCTGAATGGTGGCGATGAGCAGGTCGTTGACCGATCCGAAGTGATAGAAGATGAGCGCCTGGTTGAAGTCCCCGCGACTGGCGATGCCCCTGGCGCTCGCCTTGGTGATGCCGTCGTGCACGAGCGCCTTGTAGGCGGCGTCCATGATGCGGTCTTTGGTGTTGTCACTCGTCACGGGCCATACCTCTCTGGGACCCGATTCTCGCACGGAAGAACCCGGGGCCACACGCGCGGCCCCGGGTTCTGATCCGGCTCGGGTCGGAATCACCCCCATGGGGTGTCCGAGCCGGGCTTGGCGAGCACCGGCACCGGAGGAGGGGTGGTGCGGCGCCGGATCCGCCAGAACACGAGCAGGTTCATGAAATGGATCACGCCGAGACTGACCAGCAGGACACCGAGCTTGTTGACCAACAGTTCGACCCCGGCCACGGCGTCGGTCGGGCGGACCTGTGACCGGAAGATGAGAAACGCATATCCCAGGTTGAGCATGTAGAAGCCCACCACCAGGAGCCGGTTGACGGCCTCGGCCAGGCCAGGCCGATCCTCGAAAACGTCTTCCAGGAAGATCGCCCCGTTGCGGAACAGCGTCCGGGCCAGCCACACCGTCAGGCCAATGGCTGCCGATCCGTACAACACGTAGACCCAGATCAGATTCGACACGATCCCCATCCTCTCCTGCTCGATTTGAGCACTTGGTTTGATCGTTCGCTCAAATCATATGCTCAAACTCGATGCCTGTCAAGACCCCCGGCAATGACGCACGGCACCGGCCACTTTGGAAGACTCGGAGCACCACCCGCGAAAGGCGATCACGCACATGCCCTACCGGACGATCATCGAACCGTTCCGCATCCACACCGTCCAGGCGATCGACCTCCCCGATAGGGCGACGCGCCAGGCCGCGCTCGAGCGGGCGGGATACAACCTGTTCGGTCTGCACGCCGACGAGGTGATCATCGACCTCTTGACCGACTCCGGAACCGGAGCGATGTCGTCGCGCCAGTGGGCCGGAATGATGGTGGGCGACGAGTCCTACGCAGGCAGCCGGTCGTTCTACCGGTTCCAGGAGAGCGTGCAGAACATCACCGGCTTCGCCGAAGTCATCCCCACTCATCAAGGACGGGCCGCCGAACGGATCCTGTTCTCGAACGTGGTGAAGGCTGGTGACGTCGTCCCGAACAACACGCACTTCGACACGACGCGCGCCAACGTCGAGTACCAGGGCGCCGAGGCGCGCGACCTGGTGGTGGCCGTCGGCACCGACCCCTCGTCGCTCGATCCCTTCAAGGGCAACATGGACGTCGAGCGCCTCGAGGCCACCATCGCCGAGGTGGGCCGTGACCGCATCCCCCTCGTGATGGTCACCGTCACCAACAACTCGGGGGGCGGTCAACCCGTCTCGATGGCCAACCTTCGAGCCGTACGGGCCGTCTGCGATGCCCATGAGATCCCGTTGTTCCTCGACGCCTGCCGATTCGCCGAGAACGCTTGGTTCATCAAGCTCCGCGAGGAGGGATATGCGGACAAGACCCCTCGTGAGATCGCTCAGGAGATGTTCACGCTCGCCGACGGCTGCACCATGTCGGCCAAGAAGGACGGCATGTCCAACATCGGCGGGTTTCTGGCCATGAACGACCCCGCGGTAGCCCGAGACTGCCGCAACCTCCTCATCCTGACCGAGGGGTTCCCGACCTACGGTGGGTTGGCCGGCTACGACCTAGAAGCCATCGCCCAAGGCCTCAACGAGGCGCTCGACGAGGAGTACCTGCGCTATCGGATCCGCTCCACCGAATACCTGGCCGACAAAGTCGACCGCGCCGGTGTGCCGATCGTCCGACCAGCCGGAGGTCACGCCGTCTACCTCGACGCGAAGGCCCTGCTCCCCCACATTCCTCCGAGCCAGTACCCGGCCCAGGCCCTGGCGGTCGAGTTGTATCTCGACGGCGGCGTGCGAGGCGTGGAGATCGGGTCGGTGATGTTCGGGAAGACCCAGCCGGACGGTTCCGAGATTGCGGCGCCCATGGAACTGGTACGCCTGGCCGTTCCTCGCCGCACGTACACCCAGAGCCACATCGACTACGTGGGCGAAGTGATGATCGACGTCGCCGAACGGGCGCCCGGACTCCACGGTCTGCGCATGGTCGAGCAGGCCCCGTGGCTCCGCCACTTCACCGCGCGGTTCGAGCTGCTCTAGAGCCGCTCTCGGAGCCAGGCGATGTCGGCGGCCTGTCCCGCCCCACCGTCGGGAGTCTCCACGATCACGGGCGCGCCGGCTGACCGGACGACCTCGATGAGCGCGTCGGCGGGTATCTCGCCGCCGCCGAGGTTCTGATGCCGGTCCCGCCGCGAATCGAACGGGTCCTTCGAGTCATTGCAGTGGACCAGGTCGATGCGGCCCGTCGCAGCCATGATGCGGTCGACGAGTCCATCGAAGGTCTGGCCGGCGGCCCAGGCGTGGCACGTGTCCAAACAGAACCCCACGCCGAGATCGCCGATCTCCTCCCAGAGACGGGCGATCACCTCGACTTCTCGCGCCATCGCCACGTCGCCACCGGCCGTGTTCTCGATGAAGATCGGCACGTCCGTCTCCACCTGTTCGAGCGCCTTCCGCCAGCGGACGAAACCCTCCGCCTCGTCGTCCTCGTCACCGGTCATGTGGCCTCCGTGTACCACGACCCCTCTGGCGCCGACCGCCGCGGCGGCATCGCACGTGTCCTGGAGGATCTTCCGCGAAGGAATCCGTACCCGGTTGTTCCCGGCGACCACGTTCACGAGGTACGGGGAATGGACATAGATGTCGACGGCGGACGCCAGCAACGCCTCCGTGTCATCGCGCGGTGCGGGCTTCTTCCACGACTGCGGATTCGACAGGAACACCTGCACGATGTCGGCGCCCCGTTCCGCGGCAGCGGCCAAGGGATCGCTCCGCCCAACGTGTGCTCCGATCAGCATGCGGTCACGCTAGTGGCGGTTCGAGACCGACCCGTCGGACGCTCCGCGACTGCGCCATCAAGGCGCGCGCCACGTCGGCGGCAGCCATGTCCCAGCCGGTCACGTCGATAGCCAGCGTGTTGGGCGACGACCATCGCGCTCCCCATGGGTCGGCCGGGAGGTCGTGCCCGTCCAACACCGTGACGACCAGGGCGGGTCGCCGATCGCCGACGAGGTCGACTGTGCCGGGCCTGGCGTCGTCGAAGCGTTCCCACGCCAGCCGGGAACCGGGCAGCCACGGACCGCGCAGCACGAAACGGATTCCGTCGGCGTCAGCCGACACGACGGCACGTGGCATCGCCAGTTCCCGAATTCCCCACAGGACTCCGAGCACGCCGGCAACGAAGAAGAGGGCCGTCCAAAAGACCTCGCGCAGCTCGAAGGCCTCAACGTCCTTGGTGCCGTAGACGAGTTCCCCGAGCTCCCGCAGGATCCGGCCGCCCGTCGAGAAGTCGTAGGCCACGGCCAGGATCGGCAAGGCCGCCAGCGCCACCACGAACGGACGCCACGGCGACCGACGAACGACCAGTCGTTCCATGGTCAATCCAATCCCAACCGCTCGGGAGTCAGCACCGCCCGAAACGGGATGCCGAAGTCCTCGACCCGACCCTGGGCGGCACCACCAGACCGATCCACGAGACACACGGCCGACGCGATGACCAACCCCTCGTCGAGTGCTGCTTCAATCGCCTCGGCGAGGGCACCACCGGTGGTCGAGGTGTCCTCGAGCATCGTGACCCGGTCACCGGCACCCACCGGACCCACGAGACGGCCACCCAGTCCGTGGCCCTTGGCCGCCTTGCGAATGGAAAAGGCTCTCAAGGGCCGGCCCGCGTGCGCGGCGGCGATCGCCGTCGCCACCGCGATCGGGTCGGCGCCGATGGTCATGCCGCCCACGGCCACGGCGTCGCCGTCGACGAATGGGAGCATCGCTTCGCCGACGAGGCGAGCACCCGCACCGTCGAAGGTCGTCTGCCGTGCATCCAGGTACCACGAAACCACGGCTCCGGACCGCAACGTGAAGGGCCCGTCCGTCCGAATCGCATGTGCCTGCAGATGCTCGATGAGGTGGTCCAAAGAATCACTCAAGCTGGGAGATACTCCTGCCGATCACAGAGGCATAACACGATTTAGCCTCCCGTGTTAGCCCGACCATAGCGACCGTCCCCCCGTGGGACGGTCGCTTGTTTGGGTAGGGTTCGACGATGGAAATCGTCCTCATCCGACACGCACAACCCCGCTGGTCGGTCGACGGACTCGCCGACAACGACCCCGACCTCACCGACCTCGGCAAGACCCAGGCAGCCTGTCTCGCCGAACTCGCAGCCGACTGGGCGCCACCCGACGCCCTATGGACGTCCACCATGCGACGGTCCATCGCCACCGCTCAACCGCTCGCCGACGTCACCGCCCGCCACGTCCAGTCGTTCAGCTGGCTCGACGAAATCCGCCCTCCTGAGCACTGGCATGGAAGCCCGGTCGAACTCGTCGAGTCCCGGTTCGCGGCGAGCCGCGATCGCCATCCGGGCGAATGGTGGGACGGCATCGACGACGGCGAAAGCGTCCGCCATTTCCACGACCGCGTCTGGACCGGTACGGAAGCCGCCCTGCACGACTTCGGGATCCGTCGCTCCGACCAGCACCTCCAGCTCTGGGACATCGACGAACCCGGCAGCCGGCTGACCGTCGTGGCCCATGCGGGCACCAACGCATTGCTGCTCGGACTCCTCCTCGGGCTCGAAGTCGTGCCGTGGGAATGGGACCGCTTCGCGCTCGCCCACACGGCCGTCGCCAAGGTCGAAACGGTCCCCGTCGGCGGCTCGTACAGCTTCAGCCTGCGGCTCTTCGGCGACACGTCCCACCTCCCCGCCGACGCCGTCACCTGGTAACCGCGGGCCGACGCGGGCCGACGGAGTCGACCCGTCCGCAGGTTTGCGCGGGCCGACTCCGTCGGCCCGGACGCAAACTGCCCCACCCAAACACATAGCCGCGGGCCCACTGCGTCGGCCCGTCGGGAGTTCGTGAACGCAGACTGCCCGTAAAGCGGGACACGACGCCCACACCATCCGCCACCACCCATACTCAAGTCCGGAAGGCTCCACGCCGCGTCGCTCACGTCAGCCGTGCGTCGGTCGTGTCGGTACCATCACCGACCGTGCAGGACCCGAACCGCAGCAGGAAGGTCGGCATTGTCGTGGGCGGCGTCCTCCTCGCGGCAGCCGTGTACTTCGGACTCGGCAACCGGCTCGGAGCGTGGGCGTCGGCAGCATCGGTTCTTCCGGTCACGCTGGTCGCGGCGTTCTTCGGGCGTCGCGCCGGATTCGGAGCGACGGCGATCGCCTTTCCCTTCAACACGTTCTTGCTCGACCTGCTCACCAGACAAGACGACATCGACGCCGTGTCGCCTGTCACAGCCGGTGTCACCATGAGCCTCTTCGGATTGTCGTGGGCTTTCGGGACCATCCATTCGGCCACAGCTGCCCGCGACCACGAACAACTCCTCCGGCACGCCGCCGAAGAAGACAAACAGATCGCCGAAGCCCGGCTACGCGAGTTTCTGACGGCCACGCCCGCCATCGTGTTCCGGCTCGGCCCGAACGACCGAGTGATCGAACTACACGGAGAAGACCAACTGGGATTCGAAGCGGAGCGACCCGACTACCTCTATCGACCCCTCACCGACATCCTCCCGGCCTCCATCGCCGAACCGATCGCGGCTACAGCCACGCAGGTCCGCTCGACGGCGACCCGTCAGATGGTTCGGGTGTCTGGACCGATCCGGGGTAAGGCGGTCACCTATGACGTGACCATGACGCCTGCCGGTGAGCACGTCATCGGCATGGCGTTCCCAGGCCACGCCCGCTGAGCCACTACCCTCCCGGCGTGTTCACCTGCACGACGTGTGGCAAGTCGTTCTCTCTGCCTCAGCACATCCTCGACCGGTACCCGGGCTGGACGCCGAAGGCCTGCGCCGACTGCCGGGCGCCCTCGAAAAGCTCGGGCGCCGGATCCAAAGCACCCAGGAAGAAGTCGGCGACCGCATCGCAGAACCTGACCACCGCCGAGGTGCTGGAGCGATACGACGACGGACCCGACACGGGAGTCTTCACAGACGGAAGCTCGATTCCCAACCCGGGACCGGGTGGGTGGGGTGCCGTATACGTGGTCGACGGAGAGATCGTCGCCGAAGCTCACGGACACGATGCCGACACGACCAACAACCGAATGGAACTGACCGCCCTCATCGAGGGCACCCGCCTCGTGCCGGTCGGCACTGCGGCGGTGCTGCATTCGGACAGCAACCTCGCCGTTCGCACCATCAACGAATGGGCCGCCGGATGGGAGAGCAACGGATGGAAACGCAAGACGGGTCCCATCAAGAACCTCGACCTCGTTCAAGAGTTGTGGCGGATCATGCAGGCCCGGCCCGAACTCTCCTTGCGGTGGGTTCGCGCCCACGACGGAAACCGGTGGAACGAGTACGCCGACGCCCTCGCCACCGCTTGGACACGGCAGGAGGTTTGACCGACCTCAGTGGTCGTGGTCGTGATCGTGGTCGTGGCTCTCCGGACCGGAGGCCTCAGATGGACCCACTCAACAGCCGGGCTGGCCGTGGTTCCCACAACAGCTCTGACGCTTCACCATCTTGATCGCGTTGTTCTTCACGGTCAGGGCCACCTTCTCGGCGAGCCCGAGCTCAGACCGAATCCAGTTCCCGATGACGTGACGGGGATGTTGTTCTGGCACTCCGCCGACCCTAGGCGAGCCGCGGCGGCCTAGCGGCCGAACCGGCGTTCGCGTCGCGAGAACTCGCGCAGAGATCGCAAGAAATCGACTCGGCGGAAGGCAGGCCAGTACACGTCGACGAACGAGAACTCGGCATAAGCGGATTGCCACAGCAGGAAGCCGGACAACCGTGATTCGCCCGATGTGCGGATGATCAGGTCGGCGTCGGGCAGGTCGGCCAGGTACATGTGAGCCGCCAGAGCGTCGGCGTCGATGGCCTCGGCAACCTCTGCGGCGGAGACGCCGCGGTCGAGCAATTCGGCGACCAGGGCCCGGACTGCGTCAACGATCTCCTCGCGCCCCCCGTATCCCATGGCGATGTTGAGCCGTCGGCTGCCGGTGGGCCGGCGTTCCTCCATGAGTTTGGCCGCCCGCACCAGCCCGTCGGGCAACAGATCGAGCGACCCGATGACACGGAGGGACATGTCGTGCCGGTCCGCCAGGGTGGGAAGCCGCTCGAACAGCTCCTCGAGCACTTCGAAGTACGGCGACAACTCCTCTGCCGGGCGCGTGAGGTTCTGGGTCGAGAGCACCCAGGCCGTGATCGTGGGGATGCCCAGTTCCTCGGCCCAGCCGACGAACTCCTCGAATTTCGCCATGCCGGCGCGATAGCTGGCCGTGTAGTCCGGAAGCCCTTCACGTCGGGCATACCTTCGGTGGCCATCGAGGATGATGCCGATGTGGCGCGGCAGCCCCCCGGCAGGGAGTTGGCCTTCGAGGTTCCGCTCGTACAGGCGGTAGATCGGTGCGGTGAGTTTGGTCGACAGCGTCATGCGATACCGAGCCATGGTACTCCCCGACTCAGATGCAGCCATCCAGGGTGGCGAGGGCGTCGGCCGCTCGTCGGTGTGCGATCGAGAAGCTGCGCCATCCCCACTCGGACCGGTCATCTCGCTCGAACGCGACCTCGAGCGACCGCGCCAGCACACAGGGAAACTCGACGGAGCCGGCACCCGCCGCGTAGGCGGGGATGGCGTCCACACTGAGCTGGCGCGGGTACTCGCGATCCAATTCGGCACCCGCCAGATGTCGATCCACGTTGACCTCCCCGATGATGCGACTCGGATTCACGGCGACCAATCCGATGACCGCGGCGAGGCCCGCCACGAACATGGAGAAAGCGAACCGGGCCCGATGGCCGCGCAGCACGGTGAAGAGAAACGCGATGAGCACAACGGCCGTCCAACCCATGAACACCGACGTGTAGAACCGCAGTTCGGTGAGTCCGAACTCGTCGGTGTAGACGCGCATCCGCACCGCCGCCGAGGCGACGATGACCAGGGTCAGAACGACGAGCACCGCCGAAAAGCCGTCGACCCACTTCGACCGTCTGGCACCGACCAGCCAGTCCGCCGCGGTGACCAGACCCAACACGAGGATGGCGACGGCCACCATCTCGAAAAAGCCGCGCCGGGCGTACTCGGCGTGGCTCAACCCGGTCAGTTCGAGCGCCTCCCGGCCCCCGAACAGATACGTGATCTGCACGGCCACGAACAAGCTGAACAGCACCACGAGCGCACCGAGCGCCGTCGCGACCGACGCACCGGGCGCCCGCAGGCGACTGGTGTCGAGGACGGGACCGCCTGGGAACCCCACGCGCGCCGCGCGCCAGATCCCTGCGGTGACGACGGCCAAGAGCACGGACGTGATCACCCGGCCCAATAGACGAGCCAACTCGATGTCGATGTTGACGATGCGCCGTACGTACGCCGCGAAGACGGCGTCGGCCGACATGAAGAGCGACAGGAAGAGCAGAAACAGGGGTATCGAGACGACCAACCCGACGGCGGGCTTGGC
>JBFKPQ010000055.1:0-13779 GCA_041628225.1 Acidimicrobiia bacterium
TCGCTGCCGTTCGCCGGAGCGACGATCGAGTCGATGATCGCCGATGTGTTCGAGCGCAAGCTCCTGGGACGGGATCCACACGCCACAGAACGTCTCTGGCGAGACGTATACGCCATGGGCTACCGGCTGCGATCGGACCCGACGGTGATGGCGATTCTCAGTGGGCTGGAGATGGCGTGTTGGGACATCGTCGGCAAGGCTGTCGATCGTCCGATCTACGACCTGCTCGGCGGTCGTGTCCACGAACGGCTCCGCGTCTACACGTACCTCTACCCAACCGACGCCGACTCCCGCGACGTGCACCGCGATCCGGATCTGGCCGCCGAACGGGCCGTCGCCTATGCCGAAGACGGATTCACGGCGATCAAGTTCGATCCGGTCGTCGAGTACACGGCCCTCGATCCGTCCCAGCCAACCGCGGCGATCCTCGACCACGCCGAGCGGTACGTTCGTGCGATTCGAGACGCCGTTGGGCCCGAGGTCGATCTGCTCGTCGGCACCCACGGTCAGTTCTCGGCATCGGGTGCGGCCAGGTTGGCACGCCGACTCGAACCGTTCGATCCGCTCTGGTTCGAAGAGCCGGTTCCGCCGGAGAACATCGACGCCATGGCCCAGGTGGCACGACGCACGTCGATTCCGATCGCGACGGGCGAGCGCCTCTCCACGAAGTACGAGTTCCGTGAGGTCCTGACCCGTCAGGCCGCCTCGATCATCCAGCCCAACCTCGGCCGGGTCGGTGGCATCCTGGAGGCTAAGAAGGTGGCCGCGCTGGCCGAGGCACACTACGCCCACGTGGCACCGCACCTCTACAACGGTCCGGTCGGCTTGGCGGCCTCGTTGCAACTCGACGCCTGCACACCGAACTTCCTGGTTCAGGAGGTGATCGGTTACGGAGCCGACTTCCACGGTGACCTCGTAGGAGGGGCGCTCGTGGTCGAGGACGGTTACGCCGAGATACCGACGGCCCCGGGGCTGGGGATCACGCTGGACCGTGCCGTCGTGGAGGGCGCCCGGTCATCGCCGACGCGACTGCACTTGGACGTGCATCCCCGCGACGACTGACCGGCGAGGGGCCGATCAGAGGTCGGGGACCGAATGGTCGACCCAGGGTCGACTCTGGAGTTCGCGCAGCTCGTAGGGCGGAATGTGACACACGATCGTGTGACCCGGCGACACCTCGACCTCGGGAGGCTCGATGACATCGCAGGTGCCTTCGATGAAGCGATGGCACCTCGTGTGGAAGACACATCCGGGCGGAGGGTCTTTCGGCGATGGGATCTCGCCCTTCAGGGGAATGCGGTCTTCGGCCTCGCCGTCTACGCTCGGAACGGCCGACAAGAGCGCCTCGGTGTACGGATGGTTCGGACCTTCGAACATGGCGTCGGTGGGGCCGAGTTCCATGATCCGGCCGATGTACATGACGGCGATCCGATCGGACAGGTAGCGAACCACGCCGATGTCGTGGCTGATGAACAGGTAGCTGGTTCGGATGTCGCGCTGGAGGTCGTCGAGCAGGTTCAGGATCGCCGCCTGTACGGACACATCCAGAGCCGAGGTCGGCTCGTCGCACACCACGACGTCGGGATCGCCGGCGAAAGCCCTCGCGATGGCGACCCGTTGCTTGAGTCCTCCCGAGAGCTGACGGGGTCGCATGTCGAGATGACGATCCGACAGCTGCATGGCGTGCGCTACCTCGACGGCGGCCTTGTCCGCCTCTTCCCCTGTCTTGCCCGTGAGCTTGGTGACGGCGCGACTGAGGATGCGGCGCACCGTCCACGAGCGATTGAGGGCAGAGTCCGGGTTCTGGAACACCATCTGGATGGCCTTGATGGATTCGGTCCGGCGTTCCGTCGCTCGATCGGCCATCGGCCTGCCCCGCAACGTGATCTCGCCGCCTTCGTCGGGAGCGTGTACACCGAGCATCGTCTTGGCCAGCGTCGACTTGCCCGAGCCCGACTCGCCGACGAGGCCGAGCGTTTCGCCTTCGGCGAACCCCATATCGACCGCGACGAGCGCCGGGACGTCGCCAGACCGCTGTCGGAACGTCTTCGATACCCCGCGCACGCCGATGATCTCCTCGTCGCCCGGCGTGTGCTCGGTGGCGATGTCCTCGGGCTGTGGCATCTCGTCGATGCGATCCGGATGGTGGCACCTCGTCCAGTGACCGTCTCCGCGCGGCACCTTGGGCGGGACCTCTTCACGGCAGAGGTCGGTGGCGATCGGGCACCGATCCACATACACGCAGGTCGGCAGCACGTCGCCGATCTGGGGAAGGCTGCCCGGGATGGAGTACAGCGCACGGTCGGTCTTCCGCATGCCGTGGCGGGGGATCGAGTTGAGCAAGCCCACCGTGTAGGGGTGGCTGGGATTGTCGAAGACGTCGTCGACGGTGCCTTCTTCGACGATGCGGCCGGCGTACATGATGCCGACGCGGTCGCACATCGTGCGGATGACGCCCAGATTGTGCGCGATGAGCAAGATGGCGGCGCCGATCTCGTCGCGCAGCTCGCGAACGAGATCGAGGACTTCTGCCTCCACGGTCGCATCCAGACCGGTCGTCGGCTCGTCGAGGACGAGCAGCAGGGGATCGGAAGCCAGGGCCATGGCGATGACGACTCGCTGCAGCATGCCGCCCGACAGCTGGTGCGGGTACCGATCCATCACGCTATCCGGGTCGGCGATGTGGACTCGGCGCAGCGCGTTCCGCGCGTTGGCCATCGCCTCGCTCTTGGACTGTCCGAGCACCTCGAACGACTCGGCCACCTGGCGGCCGATCTTGAGGACCGGATTCACGGCCTGGACCGGGTCCTGGAACACCATCGAGGCGTGGTTGGCGCGGAACTCCCTGAGTTCCTTCTGCGTCATCGCCGTGACCTCACGGCCACCCACCTCGATCGTCCCGTTCAGGAGTCGGCCATTGCGGGGCAGATACCGCAACGCCGTGTACGCCGTGGTCGACTTGCCGCAACCACTCTCACCGACGAGGCCGTATGCCTCGCCTGGCTTCACGTCGAAACTGACGCCGCGGAGCACGGCCCGCGGCGTCCCGCGCACGATGTACGCCATCTCCAGGTCACGGATCGACAGGGCTGCCGTGGCGGTTGCGGTCGGTGCTGTCATGACTTCATCACCTGATCGATCGAGTCGGCCATCAAGTTCACTCCGATCACGAGGGTTCCGATGGCGAGCGCCGGGAAGACGGTCGGCCACCAGACCTCTGCCGTGATCTGCTGATAGTTCTGGGCTACGTCGATACCCCAGTTCGGGTCGGTCGCGTTCCCGCCCGAGAGGCCCAGGAAGGCCAGGGTCGCCAGCGTGAAGATGGCGTAACCCAGACGGACGGTGACCTCGACGATCACGACGCCGATGATGTTGGGGAAGATCTCACGAGAGATGATGAACAGGCTGCGTTCGCCGCGCATGCGGGCGGCGGTCACGTAGTCGAGTTGCGACTCGGCGAGCGTTGCGGCGCGCACGGTACGAGCGATGGGCGGGATGAACAGGAATCCGATGGTGCCGATGATCACCGGCGTCGTGGCGCCGAACGTGAACACGATAACGATGGCCAACAGAATCGCCGGGATCGACAGGATCGCCTCGAGGATCCGGCTGATCACCTCATCGATCCAGCCCTTGAAGTAGCCGGTGAACAAGCCGAGCAAGGTGCCGAAGAAGGCCGAGATCAAGGTGGCGGCGGGAGCGGCGATGAGGATGGGTCGGGCTCCGTGGACGACCCGCGAGTACACATCCCGACCGAGCCGGTCCGTGCCGAACCACGCAGTGCTGTCCGGCGGCGTTCGCCGGAGCGATTCTCCTGCGGCATTGACCACGTTGCCTTTGGGATCGAAGCGATCGAGCAGTTCCGGGAAGAGGCCCGAGATGACCCAGAAGGCGATGATGATGGCACCGATGATGAAGCTGGGGCTCTTGAAGAGGAGCCGTCTCTGCTCCTTGCGCACCTGGACACGGGTCGCAGCCGCGGCCTTGCGCGCCACCGTGTCCTCGTCGGTCGTGTCGACCATCGGGTCCGAGTTGTCGGGAGTCGTCGTCATGCGGCCTCACTGAAGGTCATACGAGCGCGTGGGTTCATCCAGGCGATGACGAGGTCGGCGGCCAGCGTGGCCACCATGTAGATGATGGCCACCGTCAGCACGCCACCACGCAGTACGGGGTAGTCGGCGGCGTCCACGGCGTCGAAGATGAGGCGTCCCAGGCCGGGATAGTTGTAGATCAGCTCGAGGCCGACCATGCCTCCGAAGAGGTAGCCGAGCTGGGTGCCGACGACCGCAACCGTCGGGAGGAGCGAGTTCCTCAAAACGTGCTTCCGGAACACCTCAGAGGTGCTGAGCCCGCGCATGAAGGCGGTCCGGGTGTAGTCGGCCTCCATTGCCGAAATCGTGCTGGCGCGTGTGATGCGGGCGATGTAACCGAAGTACACGGTCAGGACCGTGAAGACGGGCAGCAGCAGGTATTGCATCTGGGTCAGCACGCTGGCGCCGTCGGGCGGATTGGCGACCACGCGGAAGAAGCCGATCGGAACCGCCAAGAGCACGAGAAACAGCGCTCCGACGACGAACTCGGGAAGCGAAGAGAAGGCCACGCCGAGGTTCACGATGGCGCGGTCGAGCCACGAGTCTCGCTTGTAGGCGGCGAGGATGCCGCCGAGGATCGAAAGCGGGAGCACGAGCGCCAGAGCAAACACGACCAGTTTGGTCGAGTTCCACAGGGAGGTCAGCACGAGACTCGAGACCGAGGTGCCGGGCCGAGTGAACGAGTCGCCGAAATCGAACGTGATGGTGTCGACGGCCGCGTCCCGGAGCTGTTCGAGCACCGACTTGTCGAGGCCGAGCGACGCCGTGACGGCCGCCAACCGCTCGGGTGAGGCGGTGCCACCGGCGATCTTCCGTGCCGGGTCGCCGGGGGCAACGTTCGGGATGAGGGTGATGAGGACGAGGATGATGCCCAGGGTGAGTAGGGACAACAGCAGGCGACGAACGATGAATCTCGTCACTCGTCTGCCTCCTCTCGATCCACGTCGTTGACCCTAGCCCTTCTACCTGCGCCGCCGCTGGGGTGGCAGGGCCCCCTCCGGGCCCTGCCACCCGCGTTGGTCGTCAGGCGCTCTTCGAAGCCTTCTCGAGCTTCATGTGACCCAGTGCGGTGACCTGCACACCCGAAACGGATGCGTCGTGTCCCGACAGGTAGTTGAAGAAGAAGGGGTAGATAGCCGGCGCGTCCTCGTGCAGGAGTTGCTGGATCTGTCCCACGGCCCGCTTCTGCCCGTCGACGTCCACCGCTGCCTGGTACTCGGCGAACAGCCGGTCGAATTCGGGCGACGCGTAGTTCGACGAGTTCCAGTCACCGTCGGTCTCCAACGCGCGACCGAAGTACACATCCGGCGTCGGGCGATGGCCGTAGTCGACGATCCCGATTTCGGCAGATGCGCCGCACGGCCTTCCCGGGCCTCCGGTGTCGGGTTGGGCGCCCCAAGTGGCGCCTGCACACCAGTACTCGCCGTAGAAGTCCGAGTTCGCGGTCACGTTGACCGACAGGGTCACACCGGCTTCACGGGCGTTCTGCTCTACGATGGCCGCCATGTCTGCGCTGTACTGGATGTCGCCTGCCTCGATTGTCGCCTGCAGCCCTTCGTACCCGGCGTCCGCCAGCAACTGCTTGGCCATCTCGATGTCGCGGGGACGCTGCGGCGTCGCGTCGGGATCGAAGAAAGGCAGCGCCGGGTGCACGGGGTGGTCGTTTGCGATGATGCCCTCACCTTCGAACAAGACGTCGACCATCTGCTGCCGATCCACCATGAACCCGAACGCACGCCTGACTCGCGCATCTGTGAATGGGCCACCCTCCGGAAGCTGGGTGTTGAACCACAGTTGGCGGTGGTTGGCGGCGGGTGGCTTCAGCAGCGTGAAGTTCGGGTCGTTCAACAGGCTCGTGCCTTCGATCACCGGGAACGACTGGATCATGTCGAGTTCACGTGCCTGCATGGCCGAAACCTTTGCGCCCTCCGACCCGAACCCGGCCAGGGTGATCTCGTCGAGGAACGGGCGGCCACCCCAGTAGTTCTCATTGGCTTTGAACACGGTCGTGAACGTTGTCGGATCGTGGCTCTCGAAGATCCAGGCGCCGGTTCCAGCGGGGTTGGCATCGAGCGTCGTGCCGTCCGAGTAGCCGACGGGCGTGATCAGTGACTGTGGGTTGAACAGCGAGACGAGCACCGGGAAGTTCCCGTTCGGCTTGTCGAGGTTGACCACGACGGTGGTGTCATCCGGGGTTTCTGTCGCTCCCTCGCTGTAGACGCCGGATACGCCCGCACCCGCAATGATCATCCGGTCCAACGTGGCGGCTACGTCTGCGGACGTGAAGGGCGTCCCGTCGTGCCACAGGATGCCGTTGCGGAGCTTGAACGTCCACCGCGTACCGTCGTCGTTGGGTGACCACTCGGTGGCGAGGCCGGTCGCGCCGATGTTGCCGTCGGGGGCAAGGCCGACCAGGTACTCGAAGCTCTGGGACAGCACGCTGTACGTGCCGAGGTCGAGCATGTTGAGGGGGTCGAGGCCAGACGTGGCGTCACCTTGCTGAATGCCGATGCGAAGGCTGCCGCCCGCCGTCGGGGTTCCACCTCCGCCTGCCGCGGTCGTCGCGGTTGCGCCGCCGGCCGTCGTGTCGGCCGTGCCATCACCACACGCCGCCAACACGGCGGCCATCGTGGACATGCCGAGACCCAGGATCGCACCGCGCTTCATGAAGTCACGTCGAGAGATCGCGCCTGCCGCGTAGTGCTCGATCAAGTCCACTTCGACAGGGGACGCGTTCTTCCTGATGAGGTCGTAGAGTTTCCAGTTCATCGTTGTTGCCACCTCCGCGGGGGATCCGGCACCGCCGACCATGGGCGACGCCTCGCTCATGGACCATAGCGGCACGATTCCGCACTTTCAGAAATTCGTTCCATTCATTGCAACGCAACGAAGTTCCTTGTCGGGGCTCTACGACAGAAAGCCTCCTGGTACGGTGTCGCGGCGAGGAGGATCGGCATGGCAACGCTCGGATCAGTCGGCGATCACACGCTGTCGGTCGCTTGGGACGACGCCGAATCCGCCGACTTCCATTTCGTCTGGTTGCGCGACAACTGCGCCTGCCCCGAGTGCCGGCACCCGGACGCCTGGGAACGGCTCATCGACAACGTGACATTGTCGCTGGATCAACGGCCCACCGTGGCCGATGCCGGCGACCGGCTCAACATCACCTGGAGCGACGGCCACGAGAGCTCATACGGTTGGCAATGGTTGCGGGACCACCGGTACGGCAAACCGGCCCGACTCGATCGCGCGGAGCGGCCCATCCTGTGGACGGCGTCGATCGCCGACGCTCCACCCGTCGTTGAACTGGCGGAGATCGACGCCGGCGATGTGGGCTTGCGCCGGTGGCTCAGCCTCATCCGCGACTATGGCTTCACCATCGTGAAGGGCGTGCCGGCTCGGGTCGGAGCCGTCGTCGAGTTGGCCCAGCGAATCACCTTCATCCAGGAGACACACTTCGGGCGCGAGTTCCAGGTGATCTCCAAGCCGGATCCCGAGAACCTCGCCTACACCGCGGTCAAGCTGACAGCGCACACCGACGTGGTGAATCGCCGGAACCTCCCCGGGTTGCAGTTCCTGCACTGCATCGAGTTCGAGGCCACCGGTGGTGAGAGCATCCTCGTGGACGGTTTCGAGGCGGCGCGTCGGCTCCGCGAGCAACATCCCGAGAAGCACGAGCTCCTGGCGTCGGTCGACATCCCCTATGTGTTCGAGGACGAGCACCACGACATCCGCAACCATCAACGTGTCATCACGGTCGACGGGGACGGCCATCACACCGAGGTGCGCTTCCACACCGCGTTGCTCGGTGCCATCGATCTCGATCCGGAGCTGATCGAACCGTTCTACCGGGCGTGGCAGACGTTCGGGCGCCTGCTTCGGGACCGCGAACTCGAGTACGTCTTCAAGATGGAACCGGGCGACTGCCAGGTGTTCGACAACCGTCGCGTTCTCCACGCCCGCGCCGCCTTCGACCCGAACTCGGGGCCGCGGCACCTGCAGGGGACCTACGTCGAACGTGACGACTTCATGAGCCGCCTCCGGGTTCTGGAGCGCCAAGGCCGGCCTTTCCGCGTGTCGTGATGGAGCAGGTCTCGTTCACGCGGATGGATGAAGGCACCAAGGCCGACTATGAACTGCTGGCTGCCGACGAGGCGGCCGAGATCGCCCGGTTTCCCGATCGAGTACTCGAGTGGCTACGGGCCATGGACGAGCAGAGTCCGTACCGGGTGACCCGCCTCGAACATTCGCTGCAGGCCGCGACCCGAGCTTTCCGGGCGGGCGAAGACGAAGAGATGGTGGTGGCCTGCCTGCTCCACGACATCGGTGATGTGCTCAGCCCCGCCAACCACTCCGAGGTGGCGGCGGCCATGTTGCGGCCCTACGTCTCCGACCGGGTGTATTGGATCGTCAAACACCACGGCGTGTTTCAGGGGCTCTACTACAACCATCATTTCGGCGACGACCCGGAGGCACGGCAACGGTACGCCGGCCACGAGTGGTTCGAAGACACGGCTCGATTCTGCGCCGACTACGACCAGGTGTCTTTCGATCCCGACTACGACAGCGAGCCGCTGTCCTTCTTCGAGGCGATAGTACGTCGCGTCCTCGGAGAGCCGACCTACGCTCAGTAGGGGTTGTCCAAACCGTCCATTTCGACGTACACCGTCTTGAGTTGTGTGTAATGGTCGATGGCCGCCGTGCTGTTCTCGCGGCCGATGCCGGACTGCTTGTAGCCACCGAAGGGGATGTTCGATGGCGTCAGGTTGTAGGTGTTGATCCACACGTTGCCTGCCTCGAGTCGCGCCGCCACGCGATGGGCTCGCTGCAGGTCACGGGTGAACACACCGGCGGCGAGGCCATAGTGGGTATCGTTGGCTCGCTCGACGACCTCGTCCTCCGTCTCGAACGGCAGGACGGTCATGACCGGACCGAAGATCTCTTCCTGGACGATGGCCATGTCGTCGGTGCAGCCATGGAAGATCGCGGGCTCAACGAAGAAACCTGGCCGGTCGACGCGCCGCCCACCCGTCAGCAGTTGCGCCCCCGCGTCGACGCCCATCTGGATGTACGTCAGGACCTTTTGGAGGTGGTCCTCGGAGATGAGGGCTCCGACGTGGGTCGCCGGATCCAGGGGATCGCCCACGACGAGCTTCTCGGCGCGGCTCTTCAGCTCGGCGACGAATGCATCGTGCATGGTGCGGGGGACGAAGACGCGAGTCCCGTTGGAGCAGACCTCACCCTGGGTGTAGAAGTTGGCCATGAGCGCGGCCGTGACGGCCTGGTCGAAGTCCGCGTCGTCAAACACGATGAGAGGTGACTTGCCGCCGAGTTCCAGCGTCACGTACTTGAGCGTTGTGGCCGCGGCTGCCATCACCTTCTTGCCGGTCCCGACCTCGCCCGTGAGTGAGACCTTGGCGATGTCCGGATGAGCTGTCAGCATCTGACCGACCCGATGGTCGCCTTGGACCACGTTGAAGACGCCGTCGGGAAGCCCGGCCTCCGTGAAGATCCCCGCCAGCATCGACGCGGTGACCGGCGTGAGCTCGGCTGGTTTGAACACCATGGTGTTGCCGCTCGCCAGGGCGGGAGCCGACTTCCACGAAGCGATCTGGATCGGGTAGTTCCAGGCTCCGATCCCTGCGCACACCCCGAGCGGCTCTCGGCGCGTGTAGGCGAACGACGAACCGAGGTCGTAGTGGTCGCCTCGAATCGATGGCGCGATGCCGGCGAAGAACTCGTAACACTCTGCGGCCGACAAGACGTCGACTTCAGCCGCCTCGCCGATGGGTTTGCCGGTGTCCAGGACCTCCCAGCGGGCGAGCTCCTCGTTGCGTTCGCGCAGGAGAGCTGCCGCACGCATGAGGATCCGTGCGCGCTCGGTGGCGGGAGTGGCGGACCA
Source organism: Acidimicrobiia bacterium (assembly GCA_041628225.1). Classification (GTDB taxonomy): domain Bacteria; phylum Actinomycetota; class Acidimicrobiia; order Spongiisociales; family JAENVV01; genus JBFKPQ01. The sequence goes on from JBFKPQ010000055.1 coordinate 9,994, forward strand.
AGCCGGGTAGGCCTCACGAGCTGCCGCAACGGCGCGGTCGACGTCTGCCGCGGACGCCTGTCCTACCCGGGCAAGGGCTTGGCCCGTTCCTGGGTTGATGCTCTCAAACGCCTCGCCAGACGTAGCCGGCGTAGGGGTACCGGCGATGTACAGGTCGATGTCCAACATGATGGAATCCTCAGTCAGGGGTGTTGGCATCAACGGTAGGGGACCGGCGGCGCCCCGTCAGGGTTGGATGGTGTTGTTCTCCGGACGGGGCACAGGTCGGAACCCGGCGAATGACGCATCGAACCATCCGATGTCGGGACACCACGACCGCCGCGTAGCTCAATCGTGCCGTCGTGGCTTTGGAGCGTCGCCGTTCTGGCCGATGCTGTGGCCTCCCACGACGGAACGTAGTCGACGCTCGCCGCCTGGATCCGATGGAGGGCAGGTGCGGGACGACCTCGTGCCGCATGAGGCTCCAATAGCCTGAGGTCGTGGACGAAGGCATCCTCGCCTGGCTCCTCGACGGAGATCCGGCGATCTCGTGGCAGGTCGAGCGAGACCTGCTGGCCGTACCCGAAGAAGCCTGGCAACGGACCCGCCGGCGGGTGAGCGAGGAGGGATGGGGTAGGCGACTCCTCGACCTTCAGGATCCATCGGGAACCTGGGCCGGAGGTCTCTATGGGCCCAAATGGACGTCAACGACCTACACCCTGCTCCTGCTTCACCGCATGGGACTCGATCGGCAGCATCCCGGCGCACGGCTCGGGGTGGCACGTCTCTGGGAGGGAGCCCGCGTCTTCGATGGCGGCCTCACGGCCGCCGTCACCATCGACGAGCCCGAAGCCTGTATCACGGGCATGTACGTGTTGCTCGCCCGTTACTTCGGGTACGACTCGGACCGGCTGGGACCGGCGATCGAGTGGCTCGCATCCACCCAGCTCGCCGACGGCGGCTGGAACTGTCAGACGGTGCGCACCGGTTCGCAACACGGCTCCTTTCATACGACGATCACGGCGCTCGAGGCGTTGGCCGGCGTCGGGGATACAGCAGCCGAAGAGCGGGGCAGAGAGTTCCTGGCTCGGCACGAGCTCTACAAGTCGCATCGCAGTGGAGAGGTGGTCGACCCACGGTATCTCCGATTGTCCTTTCCCCCTCGGTGGAGGTACGACGTACTGCGTGCGATGGACCTTTTCTGCTTGGTCGGGGCACCGGTCGACCCTCGGCACGAAGCGGCGTTGACGGAACTCGTGAAGCGTCGGCGGCCGGACGGGCGCTGGCCCTTACAGCAGCGCCACGCAGGCAGGACCTGGTTCGAGATGGAGGAGGTCGGCGGGCCGAGTCGGTGGAACACGTTGCGGGCGCTCCGCGTGCTCGCCTGGGCGGGCCGGATCGGCTGAGGTCTTCTTGGGACCTTGGCCGGTGGAAGAGCCTCGTGGATGAGGTCACGCTGGAGGGAAGGTGAAGGAGGCTGGTGCGATGCAGATCGACGCGATGCTCCAAGGAGCGGTCGACACGATGACGGTGCGGAGGGTGTTCGGTGAGCCTTACGAGCGAAACGGCGTGACCTTCATCCCTGCCGCGGCGTTACGCGGGGGCATGGGCGGGGGAGCGGGGGACACCATCGACACCGCACCGGCGGGAAGCGGAGGTGGCTTTGGGGTCACTGCTCGACCGGTGGGTGCGTACCGCATCGTCGGCGACGACGTGTCGTGGATCCCGGCTGCCGACACGACGCGACTCGCGCTCATGGCTGAGGTGGTGGCCGTGGTGGCCCTCCTCGTCGTCCGGTCACTGTTACGCCGGAGGCATCGCTAGACCTTGCGGCTGGGAGGATGATCCATCCGCATGTACACACCGCCGCGCTCGAGTTCGTTGAGCATCTGGGCGATCCGCTTGTCGCGGGTCTCCGGCCGTTTGGCCTGTTCGATCCAGCCCAGGTAGTCGTTTCGCTGGTAGTGCGGCCGCGCTTCGTAGGCCTCGCGTAGTCCCGTCGCCGCAAGTCGTTCGCCGACGTCTGGCGGCATGGGGTGGGTGGGTCGCCGAGGACTCATACGAACCAGTCAACACGACAGAGGGCGCCCGTGTGAAGGCGCCCTCCGTCCACCTGCTTGGAGCGCTCAGACCGCTGAGGCTTCGAGCACCCTGCCCGATCGGTTCACCTCGATCTTGCGTGGCTTGATCTCCTCGCGCAGCGGCATGGTCACGGTGAGCACACCGTCCTCGTACGAAGCGTCGATGTCGGAGACGTCGACCATGTCGCCGAGGCGTACCTGACGGCTGTGGCGCCCGGTGGGCCGCTCGCGGAGCGCCCACGTCACCTCATCGGTGTCTTCCCTGGGACGCTCGACGGTGACCGTCAACACGTTCTTTTCGACGGTCATGTCGATGGCCGAGAGATCGACGCCTGGCAGGTCGAACCTCAAGAAGAACTGGTCGTCCTTGGTATAGGCATCCATGGGCATGACGCCACCGGACCATTGCCGGTCCATGGTCTTCAGCGCCCGGTCGAGTTCGAAGAACGGATCTGCGAAACGCATCACGCTTCCACTCCTTTCCGAATATGAGTCGTAGACACTCAGATTATATAACAAACGAGCCATGCTTCGTCAAGGAGGTTTGGGCCGCTGAGAAATCGGGCAAGAATGGCGCCATGGCGGAACCGGGGCGCGGCCTCAGCAGCGGGATGGGTTCGATCCCCGACCCCGATGGCACCACGTTTCGAGTGTGGGCGCCGAACGCCGAATGGATGGCCGTCGTCGGGACATTCAACGGCTGGGACGACACGACCGACCGCCTCGAGCCTGAGGACGGTGGGTACTGGGCCGGTCGAGTGGAAACGGCGGGCGTCGGCGACGAATACCGGTTCGCCATCAGCAACGGCGAGAGGTTCACGAGGATCGATCCGTACGCTCGCCAGGTGACCAACAGCGTCGGAAACGGCGTCATCCACCCGGTCGGCGGGTACGAGTGGCTGGTTCCCGACGACTACCGGATGCCGCCCTGGCACGAAATGGTCATCTACGAACTGCACCTTGGCACGTTCTCTACATCGGCCGATGGACGCCCCGGCACCTTCGAGTCAGCGATCAAGCGCCTCGATCACTTGCTGTCGCTCGGTGTCAACGTCATCGAACTGATGCCCCCGATGGAGTTCGCAGGCGGTCGGTCGTGGGGTTACAACCCGGCCCACCCGTTTGCGATCGAGAGCGACTACGGAGGACCAGACGGGCTGAAGGCGTTCATCGAGGCGGCACACTCCGCGGGCATCGCCGTCATCATCGACGTCGTCGACAACCACCTCGGACCTTCGGACCTCGACCTGTGGCGATTCGACGGCTGGGGCGAAAGCGACGGCGGCGGGATCTACTTCTACAACGACTGGCGGCGGACCACCCCGTGGGGCGACACTCGGCCGGACTATGGGCGGCCCGAGGTTCGCCTGTACCTGCGCGACAACGCCCTCATGTGGCTCGACGAATACCGCGTGGACGGCCTCCGCTGGGACATGACCGCCTACATTCGCAACGTTTGGGGTGGGTCGGATCCGGCGGCCGACCTTCCTGACGGGTGGAGCCTGATGCAGTGGGTCAACGACGAGATCGACGCGCGCTTCGCGTGGAAGGTGTCGATCGCTGAGGATCTACGAGATGATCCGGCGATCACCCGTCCGACCGACGACGGGGGAGCAGGATTCGACACGCAATGGGCTGCGTCGTTCGTGCACCCGATTCGTGCTGCCCTCATCGAACAAGGCGACGACCACCGCGACATGGCGGCCGTCGCCGCCGCGATCACCCA
>JBFKPQ010000056.1:0-13712 GCA_041628225.1 Acidimicrobiia bacterium
ACCGCCTTCGACAACGGTCCCTACCGCGCCATGCGGATCCTCTACCCGGCGATGGCGTCCGCCTTCGGCCTGCTCGACGGTCGCAGCATCGTATGGGGACTTTTCATCACCAACCTCCTCGTCACCGGCGCCGGAGCCTGGGTGATCGGATGGTGGGCAACCACGATGGGTCGTAGCCCGTGGCTGGGACTGCTGTTTCCGCTCGATCTCGGGGTGGTGGCGACGCTGCGCATCGACGCAGGAGACGCCCTGGGATCGCTGCTTCTGGCGGCCGGGGCGCTGGCGCTTGCGCACCGGAAACCCGCCTGGGCGGCCGTCGCGCTGAGCGGCGCCGTGTTGAGCAAAGAGAGCCTCGCCACGGGTGTGGCCGGGTTGGTGGCATGGCAGCTCGTCGAGCGCAGGAAGATCTGGTGGTCGACCGTCGTCGCGCCCGCCGCGGCCGGACTGGCCTGGTTCGCCTATGTCATGTGGCGATCCGGCGACCCGTACGTGTCACCTGGCGCCTTTGGGGTACCAATCGAAGGTTGGTTTCAGGCGGTCAACGAGGGAAGTGTCGATTCGGTGGTCGCCGTGCTGCTGGCAGCCATCATGGTCGTGGTCACGATTCGCACCGTTCAATACCGGCATCCGCTCTGGTTCGCGGCCACCGGCGCCGCCGCGCCGATGATCGCTGCGTCACAAGCAGTCTGGACCAACCTGTTCGACTCGGCGCGTGTCTTGACGTTGCTGATTCTCGTGTTCATGCTGGGCGTCGTCATCCGAGATCCCGGGGCGTCGCAGGAATCCGCCGTAGGTCACTGAGAGTTGTGACTCGTGGCCCCTCGGGGGACACCGGTGCGCCGACCAGAGTGGTGGCATCCGTCCAGTGAGGTTTCGCCGTGAACAAATGGGTTTTCGGATTCGATGAGGTCGACCAGGCCGAGAAGGCCGCGGGGGGCGATTGGGAAGACGTCCGGGCGCTGCTCGGCGGAAAGGGCGCCAACCTCGGCGACATGACCCGGATCGGGATTCCGGTGCCGCCAGGGTTCACGATCTCCACCGAGGCATGCAACGCCTATCTCGCCGCCGGCGAGGAGTTTCCCGCGGGCCTGCTCGACGAAGTAGGGGACGCCCTCGCCGACGTCGAATCGGCGACGGGCAAACGGTTCGGCGATCCGACCAATCCACTGCTCGTCTCGTGCCGTTCGGGTGCCAAGTTCTCGATGCCAGGGATGATGGACACCGTTCTCAACATCGGTCTGAACGACGAGGTGGTCGGGGGGTTGACATCACTCACCAACGACGAACACTTCGTGTTCGACTCCTACCGCCGGCTCGTTCAGATGTTCGGATCGGTTGTGTTGGGCGTTCGCGACGAACCCTTTGAAGACGTCCTCGAGCGGTATCGCACGCTGCGTGGCGTGGTCAACGATTCCGACCTCAGCACCGACGATTTCAGGGCGATCACCCAGGAGTTCAAGGCGATCGTCGAACGGTACGCGGGGCGCCCGTTCCCCGAGGAGCCGCGCGACCAGCTGGTACTGGCCATCGAAGCCGTGTTCCGCTCGTGGAACGGGAAACGTGCCATCGATTATCGCAAGGCGGCCGACATCCCCCACGACCTCGGGACCGGCGTCAACATCCAGACGATGGTCTTCGGGAACATGGGAGACGACTGCGCGACCGGCGTCGCCATGTCGCGGAACGCCACCACCGGCGAGCCACATCTCGAGGGCGACTACCTGACCAATGCGCAAGGCGAGGACGTCGTGGCGGGCATCAGGCTCACCAAGCGCATGGACGCGCTGGCCGACGAAATGCCCGACCTCTACGACGAGTTTGCGGCGATCGCCTCCCGGCTCGAAGGCCACTACCGCGACATGCAGGACATGGAGTTCACCATCGAACGCGGGAAACTCTGGATCCTCCAGACTCGCAACGGCAAGCGAACCGCGCAGGCAGCCGTCCGCATCGCTGTCGACATGGCGGACGAGGGCTTGATCACGAAGCGCGAGGCCCTCTTGCGGGTCACGCCTGCCCAGATCGACTTCTTCTTGCATCCCTCGTTCGTCATGGCCACCAAACAGGCGGCGAAGGACGACGGAAGGCTGCTGGCCGTAGGGCTCAACGTGTCGCCCGGCGCGGCCGTCGGCGTGGCGGCATTCGACGCCGACCTGGCCGAACGCTGGGCCAAGCAAGAGGGCCGCCAGGTCATCATGGTCCGGCCCGAAACCCGTCCGGACGACGTCCACGGCATGCTCGCCGCCAACGGGATTCTCACGACCCGAGGAGGACGCACCAGCCACGCCGCCCTCGTCGCCCGCCAGTTCGGCAAGCCGGCCGTAGTCGGTGCCGACACGCTCGAGATCGATCTCCCGGAGCGCTTGCTGCGCGTCGGCGATCACGTCGTCAGGGAAGGTGAGTGGCTGTCGATCGACGGCACCACCGGCGAGGTGATCGTCGGCGAACTGCCGACCATGACCCCCGACCTGTCGAACGAGTGGCTGCAGAAGCTGCTCGCCTGGGCGGACGAGTTCCGCGACATCGGCGTGTGGACCAACGCCGACTATCCGGAGGACGCCAAGCTCGCCCGCAGCTACGGGGCCGAAGGCATCGGCCTGACCCGCACGGAGCACATGTTCTTCGACCCGGAGCGGCTCCCGATCGTGCAGAAGATGATCATGACGACGATCCCCGCCGAGCGGACGGACGCCCTCGATCAGCTGTTGCCGTTCCAGCGCAGTGACTTCGCCGGCCTCTTCCGGGCGATGGACGGGCTGCCGGTCACGATCCGACTCATCGACCCGCCGTTGCACGAGTTCTTGCCGAGCTTCGAGGACCTGACGTTCGATCTGACCGACTTGAAGCTTCGCATCCAGGCGGCGTCGTCGTTGGTCGCGATCAACGAGTTGCTGGCCAAGATCGAAGAAGAGGAGCACCTCCTCGCACGGGTCGAGTCGCTCCGCGAGGCCAACCCGATGTTGGGTCTCCGCGGTGTCCGCCTCGGCATCATGCTGCCCGATCTGACCCGTATGCAGGTCCGCGCCATCTTCGAGGCGGCCTGCGAAGTGGCCAAGGACGGCGTGGAGGTGCACCCCAAGATCATGATTCCGCTCACGGCGCACGTGAACGAGCTGGCTCGCCAACGCGAGACGCTCGAAGCGGAGGCTCGCGAGGTCATGGCCGAACAGGAGATCGAGGTGAACTACCAGTTCGGCACGATGATCGAGATCCCCCGTGCGGCGCTCACGGCCGATCAAATCGCCACCTACGCCGAGTTCATCTCCTTCGGCACCAACGACCTGACCCAGATGACGTTCGGCATCAGCCGGGACGACGCCGAGAAGGCGTTCCTGGTGCAGTACCTGGAGCAGGGCATCCTGGACCGAAACCCGTTCGCCACGATCGACGCCGAGGGCGTCGGCGAACTCATGCGTATCGCGGTCGAAAGGGGCCGGGCTGAGCGTCCGGACCTGGACGCCGGTATCTGCGGCGAGCATGGCGGCGATCCCGAGTCGATTGCTTTCTGCCGCACGCTCGGACTCGACTACGTCAGCTGCTCACCGCCACGCGTCCCCGTGGCCAGGTTGGCTGCGGCGCAAGCGGCGATTCGAGAGGCGGACTGAACCGCGGGGACAAGCTGGCCCGGGGGAGGCTCAACGCCTCCCCCGGACACTCAGTCGCCGGCGAGCGCTGAGGACCACGTTCCGTCGGCTTCGATCGAGATCCGGAATCCGAGGTACTGGCCGAAGCTCCGCATCTGCTCGAGCTCGTCGGATTCCAGGACTCCCCCGTCGCCCAGCGCTTGCCAGTCGGCATCGGAACCGGTGACCGTCACCGCCGGCCAGATCCACGAACCGTCGGGACCTTCGGCGGGCGCCAGTGATGTGTACGCCAGCAGCCTTGCTCGGACGTCGTAACCGTAGGCGGCACCGCGTATCCAGAGACCCGCCAGATCTTCGTTGTCGATCTCGTCGAACGCCAGCACGGTGCCGTCGGCGGCGGCGATCGCTTCGAGTCCCTCGTAGTCGCACGCGGCGGCCAACGACCGAAGGCGCGTCCAGGTATCGATCACCTCGGCTGGCGCCGATGCCATCCAGCCCGTGTCCGCAGGTCCGGCTTCGCCAGGAGTACACGGAAGGAGCCCCGAGCCGGAGCCGGTCGTGGCGACGGCCGCAACGTCGACGGTGGAGAGCCAGGTGACCAAGCCGCGGCCGGGATCGATGCCCTGAGGGGTCGTGACTCCCGTGGCCAGGTCGAGCACGTTGACGCCGCCCGTCCCGACGAAGACGGCCTCGAAGGGCGCCTTCCACGCGATCGACCAACCCTGCACGGGATGATCGACCACGGCGTCGCCGGTGGCGATGTCGACGACCCGGATCCCCCAATCGCCGGAGTCTGCGTCAAAGTACGACACCAACAGTTGGGTACCGTCATGCGACATCGACAGACCATCGATGGAGAACGCACATGGCAGCTCGATCGTTGGCCCGGGTTCTCCGTCGACCCAGGTCAGCACCCGCGGGCAGGCGTCCCCGGATTCGGCGACAGCGACGGCATCGCCCCCAGCGGTGATGCCGCTGAAGAACACACCATCCTGGAATGGCCAGGACAGTTCGGCCAGATCCGCAACGGTTCCAGCCGCCAGGTCGTAGATCCTCACGGTCGCGTGTTGCGCATCTTCCGTGACGGAAAAGTCGGCGAACGCGATCCCTCCGGGTCCGACCGGTCCTGCCAGCCGCCGATCGCCGGGCAGGGCTCCTGGTTCACCGTCGAGGAGAACGTCTGGCCGTTCGGCGCCCGCCGCCAGTCGGAGTATGGCGCCTTGATTCCATGGAAGTGGCGTCACCTCGTGCACGTACACGAGACCCCCGGCGCCGTCGCCGATGAGGTTTCCCACCCCCTCGTAGTAGCGGTCGGCATCCAACACGTATGCGGCCCCGCCGGCATGGAGGGTCACGCCGTCGGTCCCGAAGAGCGCCACGACATCGACGAGGCCCAGCGGACCTGCGTCCACCGGCGTGGGCACCGACGTGGCCGGGACCGTCGATCGGAGTGTGGTGGCCGTCGGCGTGGAGCCGTCAGGCGTGGAGCCGACTGGAATGGTCGGCTCGATTGCCGGCCCGGTCAGGACAGCGTTGGCGCCGAATACCACCGCCACCACGGCTGCCGCCACCACGAGGCCCTGCCCGGTCCGGAGGGCCAAACGCCGACGGCGCCCCCGCGACATGACCACGTCGACGGCGCCGGGCAGGTCGGGAGTCATCTGGTCCGCAGCTTCCAGGTGCCGCTCGAGGAGCTCTTCGAAGTTCATGGCTGCACCTCCAGTGCTGCGCGCAGTTGGACGACCGCTCGATGGAGCCTGCTCTTCACCGTGCCCACGCGTAGACCCATCGATTCGGCGATCTCCTGGTAGGTCCAGCCGGCCGAATGCTTGAGGACGACCATCGTTCGCTCCTCCAGCGTCAACGCGGCGAGAGCCCGGTCGAGATCGGGGTCGAAGCCGTCGAAGGGAACGGCTCGATCCGTCCACTCGCCCACGACCTCGAACTTCCGCTTCCGCAGACGAGACCGGGCCCAGTTCAGGGCCACTCGATACACCCACCCCGCAGGGTTGTCGTACGTCCGGACAGCCTCCCAGCGCTCAAAGGCCCGGGCGAACGCCTCGTCGGTGGCCTCAGCGGCCAGCGAGGCATTCCGGAGGCTCATGGCCAGCGGTCGATAGATTCCGTCTCGATGGACTCGGTAGAACGACTCGAACGAGCCGGCTCCGAGCATCGCCGGGGCGCTTTGCGGGTTGGTCACCGTGATCGTCGTCTCCTCCTCGTCGCACAGAGGACGCACGACGAGGGGGAATCGTTCTCGGGTTTCTTCACTGCTGTTTGGACTTGCCCGCCGCCTTCTGGGCTCGCTTCCACTCGCGCACTTCTGCCAGCGTCTCCGGACCGTCGATGTCCGCCGCCGACCTCGGTATGTCGTCGGCGAAGGGACCGGCCGCCTGTTCCCAGCCATCCGGGCGCACTCCGAAACGCTTCGCGAGGAGCGCCACGAAGATCATCGTCTTCTCCTTGCCGAAACCGGGCAGCTCCATCAGCCGGGCAGCCAACTCCTTGCCCGTCGACAGCTCGGCCCAGAGGTTCGCGCCGTCCCCTCCGTACCGTTCGACGAGAACCTCACAGAGTGCGTGAACTCGCCGGCCCATGCTGGCGGGGAATCGATGGATCGCCGGCTTGTCGACGCAGACCGCCACGAAGTCTTCTGCCGGCATCGCGGCGATCTTCGCCGCATCGAATCCTCCCAGTCGCTCCGCCAGGGTGGCAGGGCCACGAAACGCCCACTCCATCGGGACCTGCTGGTCGAGCAGCATGCCCACCAACAGCGCCGTGCCGTCGGTGTTCAGCAGGGCGTCGGCCGAGGGATCTCCCGTGATGGCGAGCGTGCCTTTCATGCCCGAGACCCTACCCGGCCGGTTGATCCCGCAATCGGTAGGCTTCCACTACCTGGAGGACCTGTGACCTGTTCGAACTGTCAGACCGACAACGCGCCGGAAAGCAAGTTCTGCCGCGAGTGCGGAACACCGCTGGCAGCAGCTTGCCCGACCTGTGCCAACCCGGTCGATCCGAACGACAAGTTCTGCGCCGAGTGCGGGACCGCTCTCCAAAGCACGCAACGACCAGCGCCAGCCGCCGACCCGGTGGACCAGTCGGCCGAAAAGCGGTTCGTGTCCGTGCTCTTCGCCGACATCGTGGCGTACACGACGTTCTCCGAGGGCCGCGACCCCGACGAGATCCGCGACCTCCTCACCGTGTACTTCGACCGGGCCCGGGCGATCATCGAGAAGTTCGGCGGCGTGGTCGACAAGTTCATCGGTGACGCCGTCATGGGCGTGTGGGGATCCGAGGTCGTCCGAGAGGATGATGCCGAACGTGCGGTCCGCGCCGCGCTCGAACTCGTGTCGATGGTGTCTGACCTCGGCTCCGAGCAGGGCCACCACGGGCTGCAGCTCCGCGCCGGGGTGAATTCGGGTTCGACGTCCGTCGGACCCGGAGGCAACGAGAAGGGCCTCGTCGTCGGCGATCTCGTCAACACCGCTTCACGCCTCCAATCGGCTGCCGAGGCGGGAACCGTCCTGGTCGGCCAGACAACCCACGAGGTGACGAGCTCCTCCATCGTGTACGAGGACATCGGAGCCTTCTCGGTCAAAGGCAAGGCCGACGAGGTGAGCGCCTGGAGAGCTGTGCGCCCTGCCGGCCGGGTCGGCGCGGCACAGGACATACGCGAGCTGCCGTTCACCGGACGAGACCGAGAGATGCGCCTGCTGAAGGACATGCTCGAAGCGACCGGAGCCGAACAGCGGGCACGCCTGGTATCGATCACCGGTGAAGCGGGCATCGGAAAGTCGCGCCTGGCCCGCGAGTTCATGAATCACGTCGACGGTTTCGCCGAGACCATCTATTGGCACAACGGGCGATCCCCTTCGTACGGCGACGGTCTGCCGATGTGGTCGGTCGGAGAGATGGTGCGCCAGCGCGCCGGCATCGTCGAAGACGAGGAGCCGAGTCGCGCTCGGACGCGGCTGCGCACCGCCCTCGCTGAACACGTCGGCAGCGAGGACGACCGGCAGTGGATCGAGGGATGGTTGGCCGGGCTGCTCGGTATCGCGGACATGCCACCGGGTTCCGGATCGGAACTGCATTCGGCGCTGCGATCCTTCTTCCAAAACATCAGCAGCCGCGGCACCACGGTCCTCGTGTTCGAAGACCTCCACTGGGCGGATCCGTCCGTCATCGAGTTCATCACGGAACTCGTCGACCGTTCCACACGCTCGCCGATCCTCGTGATCACCTTGGCTCGACCGGAACTCCTGGAGAAGCACCCGACATTCGGCGTCCAGCAACGATCCTCGATGTCGCTCAGCCTCGCCCCGCTCTCCGAAGATGAAATGCGCCAGATGCTGGCCGAGCACCTTCCCGGCCTCGCCGGCGACATCGTGCGGAACATCGTGGAGAGGGCGTCAGGGTTCCCCCTGTACGTTGCCGAGTTCATTCGCATGCTCACCAACGCAGGCATGCTGGTTGAGGAGAACGGCACGTGGAATTACCGGGGAGACTGGGACGACGTTGCCGTGCCGGAGACACTCCAGGCGGTCATCGGAGCTCGTCTCGACCGGCTCGAGAGCGACCTGCGCTCCCTGCTCCAGGAAGCCTCGGTGTTGGGACTCACCTTCACCGCCGGTGGGTTGACGTCGGTGAGCGGACGCGACAACGAGGACGTGACCACAGCGCTTCGGCGGCTGATCCAGCTCGAACTCATCGACGTGGAGGAGGATCCGCGCTCGCCCGAGCGCGGCCAGTACCGTTTCGTCCAGGGGGTCATCCAAGAGATCGCCTACCGGCGATTGAACCGGACCGACCGCCGGATTCGGCATCTGGCCGCCGCCGAGTACTTCAATCGCTCCGATGACCCGGAGTTGGCGGGCGTCGTCGCCAGCCACTTCCTCGGCGCCTACGAGGCCTCACCTGCCGGCGCCCAGCGCGATGAGCTCGCTCACCGAGCGCTGGAGGCGCTCGTCGGAGCTGCGCGTCGTAGTGCGGCACTGCATTCGGATCAACAGGCCATGGACCTGTTCGACCAGGCGATCGCTCTGTCCACGGATCCGAGCGAGCGAGCCGCGTGGTGCCTCGAGGCGAGCCGATGTGGAATCGCCGACGGCGATACGCCTCGCACCATCGAATTCATCGATAGAGCGCGCGCCCTGTTCGGTGAGGCACATGATCCGTCGGGGACCCTGCAAACGGCAACGGCTCTCAGCGAGCTGTACAACAACACGTTCCGAAGCGACGAGGCGTTGGCGGTGATCGACCCCGTGTACCGCGAGCTGGACGACGTGCACGACGCCATCACCCTTCGAGTGGCCGCCGAGGCCACCCGGAGCTACTCCTTGACCGGTCGCCTCTCCGAGGCGATCGGTGCTGCAGATCGCGCCCTCCCCGCCGCGGCGCGCCTCGGCGACACCGAAACCATCGTCGAGGTGCTCATCTCGAGGGCGACGGCCGTGGCGTTCGCCGGCCGGCACGTCGAAGCCATCGCCGGGACAACAGGGGTCCTCGCAGTCGCTGACGACCATGGGCTCCTCCACGCCGGTGTGCGCGCTCTGAACAATCTCAGCGCCATGATGTGGCTCGTCAACCCTCAGCGCGCCACCGAGCTGGCTCGGGAAGTCCTCGAGCGAGTCAAGAAGCTGGGAGGGACCGAATGGCTGGTTCGAGCCGTGTGGGGTCAGTTGGACGTAGCGGCGAGTGAGGGCGATTGGGCCTATGCCGCAGAGACCCTCGCGACGCTTCAAGAGTTCGACCTCGACGAGTCATGGCATCAGCGGATCAACGTCGAGGCTGCACTCATCGACACGCTGAAGGGCGATCCGACCGGACCGGATCGCATCGAAGCCGTCTTGGCGGAGATCGGCAGTGTCGGTGACCCACAGGGAGCCAGTGCACTCGCCAATGTGGCAGCTCGCGGTGCGGAAGTTGCGCGCGACTGGAGGGCGTGCCATCAACATAGCCTGGCGTGTCTTCTTCATCCGGATGGCGTCCGGGCGGGGGCCAGGGCGTCCGTCTGGCTCGGCGACAGCAAACTGCTCGAACCTCTTGACACGATGGTTGCTGACCCAAGGAGCCTGGTCGAGGAGCACACGGCGCAGATGCTCGGCGCGACCCGGTTGGGTCTAGAGGGCGATCTCGAACGCTCCGCGCAGCTCTTTCGGACGCTCTTGGGATCGATGACGGGCGTCGAGGTACCGCTCGAGGTCGTCGGCGTGCAGGCGGCCTTCGCCAAAGTCTGCGCCGGGCGCGACGACGCGACAGCTGCGGGGCGAGCCGCGGCCGAATGGCTCGCCGAAACGGGCACCCTCGGACTCGCACACGCCTGGGCCGACGCGCTCCCCGACCTCTCCGAAGCCCGGTCCGCCAGCTAGCCGGCGGTTGGAACGCTCAGCCGGCGCAGCGCCACCTGCACCATCGGGCCGATCGTCACGACGAAGAAGATCGTTCCGAGGCCGAACGTGCCGCCCAACAGCCAGCCGATGACCAGCGCCGAGGCCTCGATCACCAACCGCGTCGACCAGATCGGTGGACCCAGTCGGGCAATGCCCGTCATCAGCCCGTCGCGGGGGCCAGGCCCGAGGTGCACGCCGATGTAGAAGCCCGATCCGATTGCCACGAGCACCGTTCCTCCGATCAACAGTCCCCAACGACCACCCACGGTCGATCCGGTGTCGATGACCGCCATCGTGGCGTCCATCGTGGCTCCGATGAGGACGGCGTTGAGCAGGGTGCCGATCCCGAGCGGCTGTCGAAGCGGGATCCAGCCCAACAAGACAACGAAGGCGATGATGATCGACCACACCCCGACGGTCGACCAGGTCGCGTCCGAAAGCAGGGACAGCCCTTCGTGGAGTACGTCCCACGGCGGGTTCCCGAGCTCCGACCGGAGGATCAGGCCGGTTCCGCCGCCGAACAACGCGAGGCCGAACACGAGGCGAGCGAGGCGCCTGCCGAGCAATGGGCCGGAGACGGGTATGAACATGAGTCGGGCGAGCCTACTCCCCGATAGGGTCGGGTTCATGCGGTGGCGAATCATTTGGGGTGCCGCCGCCATCGTCCTGGCGGGCGGGGCATGGTGGACGCTCGACCGCCTCGAGTTGGTCAATCCTCCGACCGCGGAGATGCTCTCGATCCGCGCGGTCGAGGATCAGCTTGCGCTCCCGGCCGGCTATCAGCGTACGGAGCACGACGAGGGCTGCCATAGCGACTGGAAAGGCGCCACCCAGTGCAGCCGAAACATCTTCTTCTTCTACGAGCACAACGACTACTGGCCGGTGCTGCGCAGCCGGCTCGACGAACTCTCGTGGCCGAGCTACGAGCCCTCCGAGGCGTCCGACATCGTGTTCTTCCGCGCCTGGAACGGCGACGCCGGGCAACCGGTCTGTCTCAGCCACCACGCCGATACCGACTCCTCGGCGATCTTTCTCAGCGGGCCCACCGACGACGGCTGCCGGCACATCCTCGAAGTGCTGGGCGAATAACCAGATGACGTTACCCCGGTCGTCCTACTACCCTGCGATCGCGAAGGGGCAACGTGGACCGCATCCGGCTCGATGTGTATGGACGGTTTGACCTCGTGATCGAACGATCCGAGGAGTCGGTCTCCGTCTACCGCACCACCTCCGACGGCAAACGAGCTCCCGTGCGGCACCTCCTCATCCCCCACGACGCGGAGATCGACGAAATCGTCGATCTCGTCGACATCGCTTTCCACGAACTCGCCGGACCCAGCGACCAGGTCCGCGTGCGCCTCCAGGTCGTCTAGCGGGCCAAGCCCCGCGCGGATCCGATCAGGGTCTCACCGGGTTCGTACAGGGCACACCGCACGTTGCGGTCGCCCGCATCCCAGGCGGCCTGGGTCGGCGGCAAGACGTCGTAGAAGAAATCCGACTGGTAGTAGTCGATGCCCACGTAAGACTCGAACTGCCCATCGCAGTCGAACAGGAAAGCGTCGAACACGCTGGGCCGCTCGTCGCTCTCCGTCCAGCGGTCCACCGCGAACACCTCGTGGCTGTGCGCATCTCCGCACGGAACGGCAACGCTCGGAGAGTCGGCCAAGAAGCAGTCGCCGACCTGCAGATCGGTTTCCTCGGCAGCGACGAAGTCGTCGATCGCCCCCGAGTCGACCAACTCGTCGACCTGATCGAGCAGCCGCGAGACCGCAAAGATCCCGATCAGCACCAAGACGAGGACCCCGACGCCGACGCCGATCAGCACTTTGGCCGTCGTCGACATCCCCTCCTTCTTGGGAGGCTCGAAAGGCGTCGTTGACGGTTGCCACGCCGGGCCAGCGGCCGCTCCGGGGGGTGGAGGTGGTGGCGGCGGACCGGAACCGAAGGGATCGCCGTCAAACGGACTGGCCGTCGCCGAGGCAGGCGCCATCGCCGGTGCGAGGCCACAGGACGGGCACGTATCGCCGTCCGTCGACTGATTCCATTGACGTCCGCAGTTGCCGCAGGTCGTCTCCATGTTCTCTCCCCTGACGTTCGTCTGTGCCTATATCGGCTCGAAGGGTCAACCCATTGAGCCGTGGGCCGGTTCCACCGTCACCTCGCGACCCTGGACCTCTGGCTCGTGGTCTTCGATCTGGGCGGGAAACCCCGGGGCGTGAACGGTGGCGCCGACCGCCTCCTCGAGTCGCCGAATGATGTTCGGCGACCATTCATCGAACCCGTACCGGTCGATGCCGTCGTCGAAGATGCTCACGAGCAACGGCGACAGCTCGAGGGGAACCCCGTGCCGCTCCGCGATCTGCTGGAAGATGCCGACGTCTTTGGCGACGAGACCCATCGTGAAGTTGATGTCGCGAGAACCGTTGAGGATCACCTGGCTCTCGGTCTCGTGCACGAACGAGTTGCCTGACGAGATCCGGATCGCCTCGTAGGTGGTCGCCAGATCCATTCCGGCGGCCTGCGCCGTGACCAACGCCTCGGTCAGCGACACGAGGTTGGCGGTCGCCAGATAGTTGGTCACCACCTTCAGCACCGATGCCGAGCCCAGCGGACCAGTGTGTAGGACCTCGCGACCCATGGCGGTCAGCAGGGGCAGCATGCGTTCAAAGGTCGCCCGATCGGCCCCCCCGAAGATCGAGATGTTGCCGGTGGCGGCTCGGTGGCAACCGCCGGACACCGGGCAGTCGATTGCCGACGACCCGATCTCGGCGACGCGGGCTCCCAGGCGAACGACCTCGGCGGTGTCGGTGGTGCTCATCTCGGCCCAGATCTTCCCGGGGCCGAGTCCGGCGAGAATCCCGTCATCAGCTTCCATGACGTGGGCCGAAATCGCCGGACTCGGCAGGCACGTGATCACCACGTCGCAGATCTCGGCCAGGTGTCTGGGGCTGGTGCCCGCCGTCGCTCCGGCGTCGACCAATGCGGCCATGGCTTCGGGCCGTTGGTCCAGGACCACAACGTCGAACGCGTTGCGAACGAGGCTCCCCGCCAGCTTTGCTCCCACATTGCCAAGACCGATGAACCCAACTCGCACGAGCACCTCCTGTGGCGGCGACGATACCGATCAGAGGTTGTCGATGACGGTCAAGGCCCGGCGTACCCGTGACTCGCTCACCTTCACCCGCGTGCCGAGCATCTGGGCGAACAAGCCCACCCGCAACTCCTGGAGCATCCAGCCGACGTCGACGTGCTCCGGAGTGCCGCCGTAGCGATCGGCGAGCCGGTCGTGTTCGGCTTCGAGTGTTTGCACCACGGTCATGTGCTGCGCGTCGCGACCCGACGACTCGGCCACGGAGTCGAGGCGGCGCTCGATGGCCCGCAGGTAGCGGAGCACGTCGGGGAGGCGAGCTGCGCCCATCAGTCCGACGAAACCGGGATAGATCAAGCGGTCGAGTTGGACGCGCATGTCCTCGGCCGCTGCGTTGAGGAGTTCGGGCAGACCATCGATTCGGGGCTTCAGGTCGGCGTTGAGCAACACGATCTCGAGGGACGTCTCGGCGACGTCCACCAAAGCCTCTTCCATCTCTTGCTCGGCGGACACCGCCAGGGCTTCGTAGCCCGCCTCATCGAATCGGGGACCCCCGTGGCGCGCCAGATGATCGTCGAGCGCGCACGCCAGACAGTCCTCTGCCCATGCCTCTGCCGAGGGATATGGTGAGACCGCGAGCGCGGCCCGGCC
>JBFKPQ010000057.1:0-13557 GCA_041628225.1 Acidimicrobiia bacterium
AGGTGGCCGTACTGGCCGCCGTAGCCGCCGACCTGGATGTAGTACGTCGTGCCCGGCTCCGTGTCGAACGTCGCGGCAGCCTGGAAGCTGAAGCCCGTCTCGAACACGTCGTCGACACAGGCGATGTTCGCCATGACGCCGTCGACCATCACATAGACGCCCATCACGGTGTCGAAGTCCGACCCGGCAGAGTCAACCGTCATCGGCAGTCCCGTGCCGTCGACCGTGTACCAGACCGTCTTGTAGATGGGCAGCTGGTAGATCCAGCCGTCCCACGGATCGACCATTTCGCACCCGACCTCGGGCTCGAACGCGGCGTTGCGCGTCGACGTGTTGGCCTTGCGAACCAGCTCGAGGGCGCCATCGGGCGCGTCGTGCACGGGCGCCTTGCCCACGTCGGCCTTCGGTCCGTTCGGCTGGGTCACGTGGTACCACTCCGACCACGACGAACCCTCACACGCCGACAGATCGAACGACAGGTCGAACGGCAACGACAGGGTGCCGCTCGCGGTGATCGCCTGACTGGTGGTTTTGGCGACCGAGTCCTGCCAGAACGTCTTCGTCCTGGTGATCTCGCCGTACATGAGCGTGCCCTCGATGACGGCATCGCCGAGCGGCTCGCCGTCCCAGGTGTCGGACACCGGAATCGTGGCGTGCCAGGCGCCCTGGCTCAGATCGGCCCCTTCCTGCCAGCCGACGAAGGCCGGCTCTCCCTCCCACGGGAACTCGCCGGGGCCCCACCCGATCACGAACAATTCTGCGTAGTCGTCGAAGTCGTACCCCTGCAGCGACACGAACCAGCCGTCTGCCTCCCATTCGCAGAACAGGTCGGTGCCTTCATACCGATTGACGTACGAGCGCGGATTGGTGCTCCACTCCTCATACCGGTACATGTCGCCCCAGCAGTCGAATGCCTCGACCGTGAACGGCTCCTCGCCGAAGAAGGCGAACTCGGCGGTGGCCGCACCGACGAGAAACTGGTGCGTCTCGTGGATCTCGACCCACCGGTTGCCGTCCCTGAACCGATCGGCGTACTCGTCCACCTCCCCGGTGGGCTGATACGTTCCCGTCACGGTCACATCGGCGACGTACTCGCCGGTCGCCCACTCCATCAGCGGCAACGTGGCAACGAAGGTTCCGTCACCGAAGGTAGCCGACTCGGTCCACCCTTCGTACCTGGGCTCCTCTTCGTCCGGAGCCCACACCGTCATCCCGGCGCCCCACATGTCCAGCCACGCGTCGGCGAACAGGCCGTCGAACTCGAACCCGCATCCCATGTACATGCCCTCATCCACGTAGGACGAAGGACGATCGGCAGCCGCCGGAATGGCGAGCGACAACATCGTCGCCACGGCTACCAAGAGAATCCCTCCCCGTTTCATGACCAAACCTCCCCAAGGGGAACGAGTCCCCCGCCACGGCTTTCATCTCGGACCACTCCCATTCGCCAGCGTCTGCCGATCTCGACGCCGCGGTCAGGGTCGGAAGACCCGTCGCGTCGTAGATTGGATGGTCATGGATGACGTGCCTCCGCAGGTCGACGTCAGGCGGCGCATCGTGGGAGGGGTCGTCACGGTCGCCGTCGTACTGCTCGTGTTCGTCGGCCTCCTGCCTCGCTTCGCCGAATACGACGCCGTCTGGGGTGTGCTCGGACGAATCTCCGCCGGACGAACCCTCGGCCTGGCTGTCCTGGCCCTCTGGTTCCTCGGCGCCTACTGGCTGGTCCTCATGGCGGTGCTGCCCACCCTCAGGCTTCGGGAGGCGGCCGTCAACCACTCGGCCGGCACCGCCGTCACCAACACGGTCCCGGCCGGGGGAGCGGTGGCGCTCGCCCTCAACTACGCCATGTATGCGTCGTGGGGTTTCACGCCTCACGCCATCACCTCCGGGATCCTGACGGCCGGCGCCGCCGACAACCTCATGAAGGTGGCCATCCCGGCCGTGGCGCTCGGCGTGCTGGCGTTGGGATCGTCGTCGGCTGCGGTTGCGTGGACGGTGCCGGCTGCCGGTTTGGCGGTGGTCGTCATGTCCGTGGCCATCAACTACGCCCTCTTGCGTTCCGACGAGTTGGCGGCCCGGCTCGGGCGCATCGCCGAACGGGTCGCGTCGGCGGTTCTGCGGCTGGTCCGCCGGCCACCGGTCCGGCTCGCCGACCGCGCCGTCACCCTGCGGCGGAACCTCGTGGCGATGCTGCGGCGCCGCTGGCGACAACTGGCGGCGGCCACGGTGGCCAACCACGCGGCCATGTTCGCGGTGCTCTACGCGGCGCTGCGCGCCACGGGGGTGGGAGCCGCCGACCTCGGCTTCGTCGAGATCCTCGCCGCGTTCTCCGTGGCGCGCCTGCTGAGCGGCGTCCCGATCACCCCCGGTGGCATCGGGGTCGTCGAGGCCGGTTACGTGGCGCTCCTGACGCTGGGAACTCCTGAAGCCGTCCACGCCAGCGTGGTGGCAGGCGTGTTGCTGTTCCGAGGGCTCACGTTCTTCCCGCCGATCGCGCTCGGTCTGGTCTCCTGGTTGTGGTGGCGGACCAACCGTGCGTGGCGCCAGGACTGGCGCGTGGCCGGCCGGGGCGAGTTCGTCGACGATCCCCACCGGCTGGTGGTCGAAGGCTACGACCGGCTGGCTTCGGGTTGGGACGAGTGGAACGCCGAGGTGATCCCGCCGCTCTATGACGACTATCTCGACCGCCTCGAACGAGAGCTGCCGGAGGGACGGGCCGTGTTGGAACTCGGGTGCGGGACCGGCGTGCCGGTCGGTCGGCGCCTGGCCGACCGGTATCGGTACACGGGTATCGACGGATCGCCGGGGATGCTCGACCGGGCGCGCGCCAACGTCCCCGGCGGCACGTTCCACCTGGGCGACATGCGCACCGTCGACGTGGTGGGCCCGTTCGCAGCGGTCGTGGCGTTCTACACGATCATCCACGTGCCCCGTGACGATCAACCGGCGCTGGTCAGCCGCATCTTCGAGTGGCTCGAACCCGGTGGCATGTTGATCGTCTCGCTGACGGCCGGCGACAGGCCTGGCGGGTGGGAGCACGACTGGTTGGGCGCCGGTCCGATGTTCTGGAGCGGGTTCGCCTCCGACGAGAACCTGCGCATGCTGGAGGACGCCGGATTCACGATCGAGTCGTCGGAACTGCGAATCCAGTATGAAAGCGGCGAAGACGAGGTCGTGTTCCATTGGGTAGTGGCCCGAAGGCCCGTAGCATGAGCGCCGATGCGTCATCCCGCCACGTCGGACTGTGAGGCCGTCACTCACCGGTTCGGTCAACCCGTCAACATGCTGTCGAGCGTCGCCATGGCCGGCATGGGGCTCGCCCTCGAACAGCGGTCCCGCAAGGGCGGCCCGCACAGCCGGGCCGGCCGATGGGTGGGCGCCGCCCTGGCCGCCGCCGGGTTCGGCTCGGCCGCCTACCACGGGCCTACCGCAGCCGGGCACTTCGTGCACGACGTCACGCTGCTGGCCCCGGCGGCTGCGTTGGCGATCGCGTCGGAAGGCGAGATCCGCGGGCACGAAGAAGACCGCTCGCAACTCTTGCTCGGAGCATCGCTCGCCGTCCTGATCGCAGGTCGAGCCCGCGGACCCCACACGCAAGATCTCCTGTCGGCGTTCGTGGCGACCGCACTCGGTGCCGCCATCGTTCGCCGCATTCGGTCCGAAGCCGACCACCGGCCCGAGTGGCTGGCGGCCGGGGGAGCGCTGGCGGGCGTCGGCGCCGTGGCCTTCTGGCTGAGCCGCACGAACGGGCCGTGGTGTGACCCGCACAGCCGCCTTCAGGGGCACGGCGTGTGGCACCTGCTCATCGGCGCGGCCACCGTCGCCACCGCCAAAGGCTTGTCGCTCGGTCAGCCGAGCACGGCGCGCACGTAGTCGACCGTCTCAGCCCGCTGCTCGACCAGCTGGGCGACCTGGGCGCGACGACTCCGCACCCGACGCCAGCCGAGCCCCGCATCGACCGCTTCGATCATCGACCCGACCGCAATCACCAACAGCACGCTCCCGGCCGCCAGCACGAGTGCCCACAGCGTGAGCTGCCACCCGGTGCGGCCCGACGTCCACAAGGCGAAACCCCAGGCGGCCGGGAACACGACGAGAGCGGTCAGGATCCGGGCGGTGCCCTTGGTGACGGGCTCGCGAATCGACGTGCCGACCGCGATGACGATGAGGATCGGCAGCAGGTTGGTGGCCAGGCCGACGAAAGCGAGCGGAAGGACGATGGCGAGGCGGGCCGCGGTCACGACGAAGTTCCGCACGAGATCGCGCAGCCGAGCCGGCGGGGCCACCTGATCGTCCCGCAGTTCGAGAGCCGCCAGGTCGAGGTGGTAGCGCCCGACCCGGTCGAAGACCCCGTCCTGTAGCTCGCTCGGCAGATGGCAGATCGTGCGGGCGAGCGCAAACGTGGCCGAAAGCGGCGGGTCGGCGTACGGGTCGGGGATGTCGGTGCGCAGCACCAGGTCGGCCACCCGGAAGCAGCGTGCTTCGGCGGCGAGGCTCCCGTAGTCAGGGCTGATGCCGGTCAGGGCGTCCTGGAGGTGATCGGTCAGCGCTCGAACTGCCGACCGGTTCTCCTCGCTGGCGGTGTGGCCGGTGTCGGCCAACCACTCGCCCGCCGAGATCGGTTCGCCGATCTGGACGAGCGCCCGGGAGCGGGTCGTGACCTTGTCTACGTACGTGATGCCGACGGGGATGATCTCCACGTCTTCGACGCCTGCTTCGAGCGCGCCGAACACCATGCGAGCCGCGCCGGTGCGAAGCGGCATGAGCTGTTCGGTGTCCGAGACGTGGCCCTCCGGGAAAATCGCCACAACCCGATCGTGCGCCAGCGCCCGGTGCACCTCGGCAAACGTCGAGCCATTGTCGGCGCGGACGTCGCCGCGCTGGTACACCGGGATCGCACCGACGGCCCGCATGAGCCACCGCAATGGCCAGCGGCGGTAGAGGTCGGCCCTGGCGAGATAGCGTGGGTACTTGCCGAGCGCCACGACGAGCACGACGACGTCGACGAAGCCGTTGAGATGGTTGGCGACCACCAGTCGGGGGCGGTCCTCGCGAAGGCGGTGGGGAAACCCGTCGGGCCGGACGATCTCGAGGTTGTGAAACATGCCCGCGACGATGAGGCGGGCCAATGCCCAGAGCCCCACGTCGCGCAACCAAGCCACGCTTCCACCCTAAGGATTCTGAGCGATCGGCGGCAGGGCCGGATGCCCATGGGCCGGTAGGGTACGCGCCATGCAGTACGTCGCAGCGCTCGATCAAGGAACCACGTCCACCAGATGCATCGTGTTCGACCACGCCGGAACGATCGTGTCGGTGGCCCAGCAAGAACACGAGCAGATCTTCCCGCGGGCCGGCTGGGTGGAGCACGACCCGTCCGAGATCCGCGCCACGACCGACGCGGTCATCGCCGACGCTCTGTCTGAGGCGGGGCTCACGGCGGTCGACCTGGCCGCGATCGGCATCACCAATCAGCGTGAGACGACGATGCTGTGGGACCGGGCCACCGGGGACCCGGTCGGCAACGCCATCGTGTGGCAGGACACCCGAACCGCCGAACTCTGCGATGAGCTCGCCGCCGACGGGGGACAGGACCGCTTCCGGGACAAGACCGGTTTGCCGCTCGCCACGTACTTCGCCGGCCCCAAGATCCGGTGGATGCTCGACCAGGACCCCGACGTTCGACGCCGCGCCGAAGCCGGTGAGCTGGCCTTTGGCACGATGGACTCGTGGGTGGTCTGGAACCTGACCGGTGGCGAGCTCCACCTGACCGACGTGACGAACGCCAGCCGGACACTGCTCATGGACCTGGAGACGCTCGGGTGGGACGAGGACCTGCTCGACGCGCTCGGCGTGCCGGCCGCCCTCTTGCCGGAGATCCGTTCTTCGTCGGAGATCTACGGAGAGGCGACCGGTCCGGTGGCCGGAGTGCCGATCGCCGGCATTCTCGGCGACCAGCAGGCGGCCCTGTTCGGCCAGGTGTGCTTCGAGCCGGGCGAAGCCAAGAACACGTATGGCACCGGCTGCTTCCTGCTCATGAACACCGGCTCCCAGCTCGTGCCGTCGACGGCCGGGCTGCTGACGACGGTCGGGTATCGCCTGGGCGACGAGGCGCCCGTCTATGCGTTGGAAGGCTCGGTAGCCATCGCCGGTGCACTCGTGCAATGGTTGCGTGACAACTTGCAGATCATCTCGTCGGCTCCCGAGGTCGAGGAGGTCGCGCGCACCGTCGACGACAACGGCGGCGTGTACATCGTGCCCGCCTTTTCTGGCCTCTTCGCTCCGTACTGGCGGAGCGACGCCCGCGGCGTCGTGGCCGGGCTCACCCGATACGCCAACCGGGGCCACCTCGCCCGGGCCTCGCTCGAAGCTGTGGCTTTCCAGACCGACGAGGTCATCGAGGCGATGCACGCCGACTCGGGTGTCGATCTCGCCTCGCTGAAGGTGGACGGCGGCATGGTCGGCAACGAGTTGCTCATGCAGTTCCAGGCCGACCTCCTCGACGTGCCGGTGGTGCGCCCGGCGGTGGCGGAGACGACGGCACTCGGCGCCGCCTACGCGGCCGGCCTGGCGGTGGGGTATTGGCCGGATCTCGACAGCCTTCGGGCCAACTGGTCGGAGTCGCAGCGCTGGACACCCGCCATGGACGGCGACCGGCGCGCCGATCTGCGGGCCGGATGGCGCAAGGCGGTCGAGCGCACCTTCGACTGGGTCTGATCACAGAACCACTTGACATGTGAGTAAATACTCACATATTGTGTCGGCATGGACGACGTGTTCAAGGCGCTCAACGATCGGAGCCGGCGGCTGCTGCTCGACGCCCTGTTCACGCGTGATGGCCGCACGCTCGGCGAGCTCACCGAGTTGCTGCCGGAGATGACCCGCTATGGCGTCATGAACCACCTTCGGGTGCTCGAAGACGCCGGGCTCATTACCACACGCAAGGCGGGGAGGTCGAAGCTCCACTACTTGAACGCCGTCCCCATCCGGCTGATCCACGACCGGTGGATCAGCAAGTACACCGAGCCGCAGGTGGACGCCCTGAGCCGCCTGAAGGCCCACCTGGAAGGAGAGGACATGTCCGAGCCAACCCACATCTACCAAGTGATCATCAACGTGGCGCCCACGAAGGTGTGGAACGCCATCACCGACGGCGACATCACGCAGCAGTATTTCTACGGGACTCGCGTGGAGTCGGATTGGGAGAAAGGTTCGTCGATCGCCTACTACATGCCGGACGGGTCGGTGGCGTCGGACGGGGAGATCCTCGACATCGTCGAGGGCGAATGGGTCGACATGACGTTCCAGGCTCGCTGGGATCCCGATCTCGTGGCCGAAGGTCCGGCTCGGGAGATCTGGCGGGTCGAGGACTTCAACGGTGCCGCCAAGCTGACCATCGAGCTGTATGACGCGCCGGTCGGATCGAAGACCTACGACGACTTCGTCAACGGCTTCCCGTACATCGTGTCGGGGATGAAGACACTGCTCGAGACGGGCCAGACCCTGCCGTCGCCGTACTGAGCGTCCCGGTCGGGGAGCCGGCGGTAACATCGGCTCCCCGACCGAGGAGAACCGCTCATCTCGCTACCCGACCAGCTGGCCACGGCGAGGATCCTCCTCACCCCCGTCGTCATGGTGCTCATCGTCAGGGACGTGTCACCGTGGTTGGCCTTCGTGCTGTTCGCTGTTGCCGCCTTCACGGACTTCCTCGACGGATATCTCGCCCGCAGATGGGGCCTCACGACCGTGCTGGGCGCCTTCTTGGACTCGACCGCCGACAAGCTGCTGGTCACCGGGGTGCTCATGGCGCTCATCAGCGTCGACCGCGCCTCGATCTGGGTGGCGCTCATCATCGTTCTCCGCGAGTTCGTCGTCATGGCGCTGCGAGGCCTGGCGGCCATCGAGGGCGAACTGGTGCGGCCCTCGGTGTGGGGCAAGCTGAAGGCCGTCGTCCAGTTCGTGGCGATCGGGTTCGCCATCATCCGCTTCTCCGACCCCGTCGGACCCCTCTTCTTCGACGAATACCTCATGTGGGGCGCCGCGGCCATCACGGTCCTGTCCGGCTGGCATTACGTCGCCCGGTTCTGGGAGACCGCCCGGCGCGTCGACTCGGCGGCGTGACCCGCGCCTTCATCACCGGCGGGTCGGGCGTCGTCGGCCGGGCCGTCGTCGCCACGTACCGCGCGGCCGGTTGGGAGGTCGCCGCGCTGGCCCGATCCGAGGCGGCCGGCCACACGCTGCGCCAATTGGGAGCCGACGTGGTGGCTGGCGACCTGTTCTCTTCTCGGGTCCTCACAGCCGCGATGGAGGGTGCCGACGTCGTCGTGCACGTCGCCGGACTCAACACGGTGTGCTCCGACCGCGCCGCCGACCTACATCGCGTCAACGTCGATGGCACTCGCAACGTCGTGCGGGCGGCTGCCGCGGCCGGCGCCGGACGCTTGGTGCACACGTCGTCGGCGACCGTGTTCGGCTCCCGGGGAGGCTCGTCGTGGAACGCCTACGCCGAGAGCAAGTTCCTCGCCGACGAAGTCGTGAAGATCGAAGCGACCGGCCTGGGCCTCCCGTACGTGCTCATCGCGCCGTCGTCGGTGCAGGGTCCCGGTCGTGCGACCGGTACCGGCAAACTGATCGCCGACACGGTGGCGGGACGGCTGCGCGTCCTCGTCGACTCGACCTTCAGCATCGTCGACATCGACGACTGCGCGGTCGCCCATCTCGCGGCTGCCACGACCGACGCGGTGGGCGGACCCCATCTGGTGTCGGGCTTTTCGACCACGGCCCGAGAAGCGGTGGCGCGGTTGGCGGACATCGCCGGACTCGACCTCGCCGTGCGATTCGTTCCTGCTCGACTGGCCGGTCTGGCCGCGCCACTGGCGGGAATCGCCGGCCGCCTGACCGGTCAGGAACTGTGTCCCGCCATGGTACGGACACTCACGCGACCCCACCTGTACGACGGGACGGCGGCCGCGCAGACCCTGAGGATCTCGTATCGATCGGCGGACGACACGTACCGTCGTCTCCTCGAGTGGCTGCGCGACGAAGGTTTCGTCGAGCGGCCGCTACCGGGGCTCGACCACTAGCGGCCGACCGCCGGCTCGTCGGCGAACCGCACGAGCAGGGCGCCGGCGCCCAACAGCAGCAAGGCCAACATCAGCCACAACTCGGTGCCGAGTCCGGTGACCGCCAACGCCTGGATGACGATGGCGAGCACGACGGTCGTGCACGCTCCGGCGTCGTCGCAGATCTCGACGGTGAACACGTAGTTGCCGAGCACGTTGCTCGTGCCTGAGAAGGTGCCGTCAGGATTGAGCGTCACCCCGGGCGGCAGCGAGCCGGAGACCAGTGTGAACGTGATCACTCCGCCTTCGACGTCGGTGGCCAGGAGCGGCGGAATCGTGTCGCCCGGACCCACCACGATCATGGTCGGGCTGGTGATGGTCGGCGGATCGTTGATCGGCACGACGGTGACGGTGACCGTGACCGTCTCACAACTCGTGCCGAGACCACCGATCTCGGGCGGGAAGTCGCACACCTCGTAGGTGAAGGTGTCGACACCGGAGAAGTCGGGGTCCGGTGTGTACGTGATGGTGCCGCCCGGATTCACCACCACGGTGCCGTTGGCGGGCTGCGTGACGGTGCCGAGGTAGAGCTGTTCGCCGGCGGGGTCGGCGTCATTGGCGAGGACCGCGATCGTCACCGGGGTGTCCTCGTCGGTGACCGCGAAGTCGGGTGCGCCGAGCGGAGGCGGGTTGCCGACGTCGATCGTCACGGTCGCCTGTGAGCAGGCGCCGGCGTCGTCGCACACCTCGTACGTGAAGGTGTCCATGCCGGTGAAGCCGGCGTTCGGGGTGTAGGTCACGACGCCCGTGACCGGGTCGACGCTCACCGAACCATTCGCCGGACCCGACACGACCGACACGGTGGCCGGGTCGAGTGCGTTCTCGGGGTCGACATCGTTGGCGAGCACGTCGATGTCGACGGGGGTCGCCACCGACGTGACGGCGGCGTCGTCGACCGCCGTGGGAAGCCCATTGACCCGGATCGACACGGACACCACCGAGCAGGCGCCCGAGTCGTCGCATACCTCGTACGTGAAGGTGTCGATGCCGACGAATCCCGGTGGCGGCGTGTAGGTGACCGTTCCGTCCGGCTCGATCACCACGGTGCCGAGCGGTGGCGTCGGGAAGCCGGTGATCGTCAGCGGGTCACCCTCTGGATCGGTGTCGTTGGCGAGCAGGTCGACGTTGACAGACGTTCCTTCATCGACCGTGAGGACATCGGGCATGGCATCTGGAGCGCCATTCACGGACATCACCACGGTCCCGATGCTGCAGGCGCCGAGGCTGTCACACACTTCGTAGCTGAAGGCGTCGGTGCCCCAGAAACCCGGGTCGGGTGTGTACTCGATGGTCCCATCCGGGTTGACGGTCACCGTTCCGTTGGCGGGGCTCGACACGATCGACACCGACGCCGGGTCGAGCCCGTCGGGATCGGAGTCGTTGGCCAGCACGTCGACCACCGTCGCGGTGCCCTCGTTGGTGGATGCGGCGTCGTCGACGACGGCCGGCGGGCCGTTGACACTCATCGTCACGGTGGCGGTGCTGCACGCTCCGTCGTCATCGCACACCTCGTAGGTGAACGTGTCGGTTCCCACGAAGCCGGGGTTGGACGTGTACGTGACTTCGCCAGTGACCGGGTCCACACCGATGGTGCCGTTGGAGGGACCGGCGACGACCGACACCGTGGCCGGGTCGAGCGTGCCGTCCGGGTCGGAGTCGTTGGCCAGGACGTCGATCACGACGGGAACGCCCGACTCGGCGTCGGCGGTATCGTCGCCCACCACGGGCAGGGCGTTCACGCCGACGGTCACCGTTGCGGTATTGCAGGCACCGGCGTCGTCACAGGCCTCGTAGGTGAACGTGTCCGTCCCGAAGAATCCGGGGCCCGGCGTGTACGTGACTTCGCCGGTGACCGGATCGACGACGACCGTGCCGCTCGTGGGTCCGGACACGACGCTGACAGACGTCGGATCGATGAACCCGTCCGGGTCGGAGTCGTTGGCGAGCACGTCGATCACGACGGCCGAGCCCTCGTCGGTGGCGGCGGTGTCGTCGACGATCACCGGCGGTGCATTCACCGTGACGGTGACGGTGGCCGTCGAGCACTCGACAGGAACCCCGTCGTCACAGACTTCGTAGGTGTACGTGTCGATGCCCACAAAGCCCGGCGGCGGCGTGTACGTGATCGTGTTGTCGGGATTGATGACCGCGGTGGCGCCGGCGGTCAGCCCGGTCACCTGAGTCACGCTCATGACGCCGCCCTCGGGGTCGATGTCGTTGGCGAGCACATCGGTCGTGACCGGCGTGTCTTGGTCGGTGGCGGCCACATCATCGACGGCGGCGGGCGGATCGTTGAGGACGGGGTCGTCGATCACGACGGTCACGGTCGCGGTGTCGCACTGGGCGGGTGTGGCCGAGTCGCACACCTCGTAGGTGAAGGTGTCGACGCCGACGAAACCGGGATCGGGGGTGTAGGTGATGGCACCGGTCACCGGATCGACGGCCGTCGCACCGTTGGCCGGGCCGGACAGAACGGAGACAGACGTCGGGTCCAGCAGACCTTCGGGGTCGGAGTCGTTGGCGAGCACGTCGATCGCGACCGGCGTGGCCGGAGGGGTGACCGCACCGTCGTCGACGGCGGTCGGGGCTCCGTCGACGGTGACCGTCACCGTCTCGATCGAGCACGCCCCCGAGGCGTCACAGACCTCGTAGGTGAAGGTGTCGGTGCCCGAGAATCCAGGGGCCGGGGTGTAGTCGACGAGCCCGCCCGAGATCACGGCGGTGCCGAAGGTCGGAGCGGTCGGAATCGACGTCAGGGTCAGCGGATCGGTCTCGGGATCGGTGTCGTTGGCGAGCACGTCGATCGACACGAGTGTCCCTTCGTTGGTGACGGCCGTGTCGGGCGTCGTGTCGGGTGCGCCGTTGACCGTGACCGTCACGGTGGCCGTGCCGCACGATCCGTTGTCGTCGCACACCTGATAGGTGAAGGTGTCGATACCGAAGAAGCCCGGGTCCGGGGTGTAGGTCGCTTCGCCGGTGTCGGGATCGATGGCGACGGTTCCGTTGGTGGGTCCGCTCGTCACGACCGTCGTGAACGCATCGAGCGTGCCATCGGCATCGCTGTCGTTGGCGAGGAGATCGATGACCACCGGCGTGCCCTCGTTGGTGGTGGCCGTGTCGTCGACGACCACGGGTGGCTCGTTGACGATCAGGTCGAGCACTGCGGTATCGCAGGCGCCTTCGGTGTCGCACACCTCGTACGTGAGTTGGTCCGGTCCGGCATAGCCGGCATTCGGGGTATAGGTGATCTCGCCGGTGACGGGGTCGATGGACGTCGTGCCATTCGAGGGGCCGGCGACGATCGAGACGGTGGTCGGATCGAGATTGGACTCGGCGTCCGTGTCGTTGGCGAGCACGTCGACGCTGATCGGCGTGTCGACGTCCGTGATGTCGAAATCGTCGACGGCGACCGGCGGGGTGTTGCCTGCGGCGACGTCCACCGAGACGACCGCCGTGTCGCATTCACCCATCGTGTCGCACACCTCGTACACGAATGTGTCCGCTCCGACGAAGCTCGCATCTGGCGTGTACGTGACCTCACCGGTCACCGGGTCGACGATGGTCGTGCCGTTGGTGGGTCCACTCAGCACGGTGACCGTGGTGGGGTCGAGGTTGCCGTTGGCGTCGGTGTCGTTGGCGAGCACGTCGATGACCACCGGCGTGCCCTGCAGCGTGCCGGTGGCGTCGTCGACCGCGTCGGGCGGCGTGTTGATCTCGACCGTGACGGTCTCGGTGGAGCAGGCTCCCGACGGGTCGCACACCTCGTAGGTGAACGCCTCGGTGCCGGTGAACCCGGGGTCGGGCGTGTAGGTGATGGTCCCGTCGGGTTCGATCACGACGGTGCCGTTCGTCGGGGGAGTGGGGAACCCGGTGACCGTCAGCGGATCGCCCTCCGGGTCGGTGTCGTTGGCGAGCACGTCGAGGTTCAGCGGGGTTGCCTCGTTCGTGATGCCCGTGTCCGGTGTTGTCACGGGGGCGCCGTTGACGTCGATGGTGACCGTGGCGGTGCCACAGACGCCGTCGTCGTCGCAGGCCTCATACGTGAAGCTGTCCGGCCCGACATAGCCGGGGTCGGGTGTGTAGGTGATGATGCCCGTGGCCGGATCGACCGTCACCGTGCCGTTGGTCGGCCCCGACAGCACCGTGACCGATGCCGGATCGATGACGCCATCGGGGTCCGAGTCGTTGGCGAGCACGTCGATGGGTGTCGGGGTGTCCTGGTTGACATCGGCCGTGTCGTCGGCGATGACTGGCGGTTCGTTGACGATGACCGTCACCGAGTCGGAGGCGACCGTGGCCCGGCCGAGTGAGTCGTCGGCGGTTACGTCGGCGAGGTTCACGACGTCGGTCGTGCCGGCGACGAGCGAACACGTGTAGGTCCACGTCTCGCCGACGTCCAGCACGCCGATCGTGCCGGCATCACCACCGGTCAGCGTCA
>JBFKPQ010000058.1:0-13465 GCA_041628225.1 Acidimicrobiia bacterium
GTTCAGGCCGACGAGCGCGACGACGATGCCCATCGCACCGAGTGCGCTGAGTCCTGATCCGAGCGCCAAGCCCTCGCGACGATCCAATCCGCCGAGCCGCGCGCCGAGATAGGTGCCACCCACTTTGGCCAAGATGGCGACCACGACCACGCCGAACGCCCACAGAGCGGCTTCGGTGGACGCCAGCGCCCCGAGGTCGACCCGGAGTCCGGAGAAGGCGAAGAAGATGGGCGCGAAGAACGCCGCGGTCAGATCTTCGATCGTGTGACGGACCGATACGACCTGATGCCGTGTGGTCGCCAGCAGGATGCCCACGATGAAGGCCCCGAGGATCGCCTCCAACTCGAGGGCCTGGGTGACTGCGGCACCAGCCACGGCGGCCATGAGCGTGACCGTGAGCGCGGCCGCGGTCGACGATCCGGCCGCCATGATGCGACGGAGAGCCTGATCGATGAACCACCGCCCCACCGTGACCGCGATGAGAAGGAAGAGCACGAGGCCACCGATCGATCTCCCGAGAT
The DNA here is from genome assembly GCA_041628225.1 of Acidimicrobiia bacterium. Taxonomy (GTDB): domain Bacteria; phylum Actinomycetota; class Acidimicrobiia; order Spongiisociales; family JAENVV01; genus JBFKPQ01. The sequence continues at coordinate 522 of JBFKPQ010000058.1, forward strand.
GGGGCAGGTCGAGCGCGTTCTCACGGGCGATTCCGGCGAGCGCGGCGAGGATCAGCCAGCCCACCGAATCCATCGTCATGCCGGCGGCGAGGGTGATCTGTCCAAAATTGCGTCGCAGGAACCCGAGGTCGAGCAAGATCTTGGCCACGACCGGCAGCGCCGAAACCGCCAGCGCCAGGGCGAAGAACCCCGCGAAGATCGCCGGCTGGGCTCCCTCGCCCACGAACGAGTCGGGAGCGAGCAGTCCCATCGTCGCGCCGGTTGCCAGGGGGATGAGCAGGCTGCCGGCCGACACGAACAACGCAGCTTTCGCAAAGCGACGGATGATCGACAGATCCGTTTCGAAGCCGATCACGACGAGCAGCATGATCACGCCCAACCAGGCGAACCCGAACACGGTGCTGGTCACCACCGGTTCATCGGTGAACACCCACGCGTAGCCACCGGGCAGGACGGCCCCGAACAACGACGGTCCGAGAAGGACCCCGGCCAGGAGTTCGCCGACTACCGAAGGCTGGCCGATGCGTTTCATCAGACCGCCGAGCAGCCGAGCCACGCCGACCAGCAGCAGAAGCTGCACGAGCAGCACCAGCACCTGGTGTTCGTCGAGCGGGGCGGTTTGCCCAGCTTGTTCAGCCTGTTCAGCGGCGGCGAGCAGCACCGCGTCTCCTTGGGAGGTGGTCCGAAAACACTAGACGAACCGTTGGCCCTCGTTCACGCGGTAGCGTGTCGGCCAGGAGGTACACATGCGGGTGGCCGTGCTCGGAGCCGGATCGTGGGGTACGACCGTCGCCGCCCTGATCGCCGACCGCCACGACACCGTGCTGTGGTCCAGGAGAGCCGAACTGGCCGAGGCGATCGACGTACGGCATGAGAACCCCGACTATCTGGCCGGGTTCTCGTTGCCCGAATCGCTGCGCTCCACCGCCGACCTCGCGTCGGCTGTCGACGGCGCGGACGTCGTCGTCGTCGGCGTCCCGTCGCACGGATTCCGAACCATCCTCGAAGCGACCGGGGACGGCGTCGGACGTGACGTACCGGTGATCTCGCTGTCGAAAGGCATCGAGCAGGGCACCCTGCTCCGCATGACCGAGGTCGTTCTCGATGTGCTGCCGGACCATCGACCCGACGTGGTCGGTGTGCTCAGCGGCCCGAACCTGGCCAAGGAGATCATGGCCGGCCAGCCCGCCGCCACCGTCGTGTCGGTGCGGGACCACGAAACGGCGACCCGGCTCCAGGACCTGTTCATGACGCCGAAGTTTCGGGTGTACACCAACCCGGATGTGGTCGGTTGCGAGATCGCGGGCGCCTGCAAGAACGTCATGGCGATCGCCTCGGGGATGGTCAGCGGACTCGGATTCGGCGACAACACACGTGCCACCCTCATCACCCGCGCGCTCGCCGAGTTGACTCGCCTCGGACTGGCCCTGGGGGGCAATCCCCTCACGTTCGGCGGGATGGCCGGCATCGGCGATCTCGTTGCGACCTGCTACTCGACCCAGAGCCGGAACCACACCGTGGGCAAGGGACTCGGCGAGGGCCGGGCACTCGACGAGATCATCGCCGAGATGAACATGGTGGCCGAGGGAGTGAAGTCGACCGAAGGCGTCTTGGCGCTCAGTCACCGCTACCAGGTCGAAATGCCGATCGCGGCCGAGGTGGGCCGAGTGCTCTACCACGGGGTCGATCCGCGCGAGTCGATGACCGCCCTCATGACCCGCCGCGCCACATCCGAGGGGCATGGCATCGTCTGATCAGCGGACGAGCGTGACGCCGGTGACCGGATCCTTGTCGAGCGCGATCAGATCTTCGATCCGCTGTCGCATCTCCGCAACGTGGCTGACGATGACGACCAGGCGATCGTCGTGATCGGCCACGAGTCGTTCGATCCCGGCCATGGCGAGGTCGAGATGTTCGGCATCGAGCGACCCAAACCCCTCATCGAGGAAGAAGGCGTCCAGGCGGCCGCGCCCGCGCGCGATCATCTCCGCCAGTGCCAGCGCCAGCGCCAGTGACGCCAGGAAAGTCTCGCCTCCCGACAGCGTGTCGGCCCGCCTTACCTGTTCGGCTGCCGCCAGATCGACAATGCCGAAGGAACCGTCGTCCGTGAACCGGTACCGACCACCGGACAACTCCTCGAACCGGGCCGACCCGACCGAGGCGAGCTCGGCTCGTTCCTCGTCGAGGAGATATCCGAGGAACGCCGACGGCCGGAGGTCCTTGGCCAGTTGGTCGTAGAGATCCCGGTCCGTCTCGAGCGACGCGGCTCGTTCTTCGAGATCGGCCGATGCGGCAATCGCTTCGCGCCGCACTTCGAGCTCCTTCTCGAGGCTGGCGCACGCGGCGGTGGCATCCGACAGGGCCCGGGTGTGATCGTCATCAGGGGTCAGGCCGACCGATTCGAGCAGGAAGGCTCTGCGTTCAGCGCTCTCGGCGGCCTGCCGAACCGCGGTCTCTCGTTCCTCGGCGGCGGCCTGCTGGGCTTCGATCCAGGCCGCTCGCACGGCCTGCAGCGCGCCGGCAACGTCGTCGGCTTCGAGCATCGATTCGACATCGACATCGAGCCGGCCGGCGATCGAGGCGACCTGGCGGCTCAGCGCTACCGCGTCGACACGGGCGGCCTCCCGTGTCTGCTCCGCGGCGGCAAGCGCCTGTTGGGCGTCCGCGAGCGAATCGCGAGCCTCCCGCAGGCGCTGGTCCGCGTCGGTGAGACGCTCATCGAGCGACGCCAACGACTCCTCCTGACCGAGCAGTTCGGCGAGTCGGGCGTCCAGACGGTCGAGCGCCTCGCGCGCCTGGCGTACGGCCGTCTCGGTCTCCTTCCGCTGCTGCTCGGCGGCCTTCGTGCGCTCCCCGGCGGCATCGAGTCGCGCTCCTGCGGCTGCCACCGCCGCAGAAGACGCCGCGACGGCGGCATCGGCCTCGGCCGCAGCCGCCTCCTGTTCGGTGTGTGCTTGCTCGGCGGCCGCCAGGTGTTCGGCTACCTCGGGGGCTTTGGCCGGCAGCTCCTCGATGGGACGCAGACACACCGGACACGGCTCGTCGCGGGACACACCGGCTCGCAGCGCGCTGGCCATGTCGGCGTGCGTTGCCTCCTCGAGACGGCGCCGAGCGTCCAACAAGAGCGTCGCGGCCGCTTCGGCGGCGGCCTCCGCGGCGGCTGATCGATCGGCTGCTTCCGTCCGCGCCGTGACGGCTTCTGCTTCGTGCTCGGATGCACGGCGCGCACGTTCCTCGGCTTCGGCGAGGCGGGCCGACTCTCGCTCCACGAGCTCGGCGGCGTCGGCCCGTCGGCCGGCCAGCGCCCGAGCTTCGGCAAGGCCCTCCTCGCCTCCGACGGTCGCAACGAGTTCCCTACGCTCCTGCGCTAGTTGGTCGGCACGAGCTGCGAGCTCCCGGTGGGCAGAGCGAAGACGCTCCACCTCTGCGGCCGCCGACGCCAACGTCGAGAGCAGATCACGACTCGACTCGGCCGGCGGCATGCGCTCGGCCAACGCGGCGAGCTGCTCGGTCCGTCGATCGGAAGCTGCGAGCTGAGCTGTCGCCTTGCCTTGCTGTTCGACCGTCGCTGCCAGCTCGTCGCCGATACCGTCGAGCGCGTCACGCCGCGTGCGCGCCTTCACCAGGTTCTGCTCGACCTCGGCGATCGCCTGCTCGTGGATTTCGAGATCGGCTTTCCGCCTCCCGAGTTCCTCGAGGTCGCGGACCGATTTGGCGCGGCGCTCCTTGGCCAGCGCCTCCATCTTGTCGAGCCGATCAAATCCGAACACGCCCTTGAGCACCTTGTCGCGTTCGGTCGGAGTGGCGGCGAGGAACTCGGCGAATCTCCCCTGGGCGAGGAGGACCGATCGGTTGAAGGCGTCGAAATCGAGGCCGAGTAGTTCAACCACTTCGGCGTCGACATCCGCTTTGCCCAAGGTCTCGTGGATGTGCTCGCCGTCTTCATCGAGCCGATACAACGCATGCTGGCTCTGGCCTTTCCGCCGAATGGCCCGCACCGCTTTCCAGGTCCGGCCGTCGACGGCGAACACGAGCTCGACCTTGGCGACGTCGGACCGCTGATGGATCAGCGACCGGATATTGGATCGTTCGCCCGGGGTCTTTCCGTACAACGCGAAGCAGATGCCGTCGAGGATCGACGACTTGCCACTACCGATCGGACCGACGATCCCGACCAGCCGCCGATCCCGCCAGTCGATTTCGGTGGCGGCAGCGTACGAGCGAAACCCGTCCAGTGTGAGGCTGAGCGGTCTCATTCGTCGCCACGTCCGGCCTCGTCCCATACCGACCGGAAGGCACCGAGCAGGGCGGGCGACGCCTCGACGTCGCGCGCGGCCAGCACGTAGGCCTCATAGAGCTCGTCCCAGCCGAGTCCTGCCCTGAGCGGGCGATCGGTCGATGCCCGTGGGTACGACGCGGCGACCTTGACGAGGTACGGGAACTCCTGCCGGGCCCGGTCCGCCAGCGTGGGGTCCGGCCCGTCCGTGTGCACGACGAGATCGACGTAGGCGTCGACGAGTTCGGGGCGGGCCTGGATGTCGTCCCACGTGCCTTCGGCTCTGATGAGACGCCGTCCGGCGGTCAGCGGCACCGCGCGACGGGTGGCCGGTTGCCCTGGCTCGACATCGACGATAACCACCCGCTTCTGTTCCCCGGCCTCACCGAAGTCGAGTTCGAGCAAAGAGCCCGCATATTCGGCCGGAACGGGTGACCCCGGCACCGGCTGCGGCGCGTGGATGTGGCCCATGGCGACGTATTGCGGACCGGCGGGCACGGCCTGTGACGTGGCGGCGTAGGACTGTCCGATGTGCAGTGCGCGTTCGCCGCGCGGGCGGCCGTGTCCGCCGATCGACACTCCGGTGACCATGAAATGCGCCACGAGGAGCGGCACGGCATCGAGTCCGGCGGCTTCGACCAACGCCTCGTTGTAGGCGTGGGTGATGGCGCGGACCCGGTCGGCGTAAGCGCCGTACCAGGAGCCGGCGTCTGCCATGAAGTCGACGACACGGCCTTCTCGCAGGAACGGGAAACACGCCACGACGGCCCGGCCTCCCGGGCTGGAGATGTCGATGACCCCACCCGCATCGGGCCGCTTGACCTCTCCGACGAGCCGAACGCGGTGCGGAGACAGGAGCGGATCCAAGATCTCGAAGAGAGCTCCCGAGTCATGGTTGCCGGCGACGCCGACCACGGGGCGGTTCCCCCCATCGGCCAGCCGGATGAGGGTGTCGATCACGAGGCGCAGCGCCTCGGTGGGTGGGCTCGGGCGATCGAACAGGTCGCCCGACACCAGTACCAGGTCCACGGCCTCGGCTTCGGCGATGGCCACGACCTCGTCCAGGACGGCCGCGTATTCGGCCATTCGGTCGTACCGACCGAGTTTCTTGCCCACGTGCCAGTCGGACGTGTGGAGGATCCGCATCTAGAGGCCGGCGAACGGATCGCTCGTGCCGCCCACTTCTTCACGGCGAGTCGCCCACGGCGGAAAGGGGAATCCGACGACGAGCGGAACGGGTATGGCGGGCTGGCTCACGACCATGGTGCCGGGTTTCAGGAGTCGGGCTCGGGCCCGGGTCGACGGCAGCATCCAGCCGTACTCGCTGCGCTCCGCCTCGGCGGCATCGAGACGCCCGGCTACGCGGATGGCGGCGTTCTCCATGACTTCCTGCGCGATCCGCGAAGCGGTCTGTTGAGCCCCTACGAGCAGCACGCCGAGCGATCGTCCTCGCTGGGCGATGTCGATCAGCATGTCCTTGAGCGGGCTGGCGCCCTCCCGCGGCGCGTACTTGTTCAGTTCGTCGAGCACCACGACCGACAGCGGCAGGCGCTGGCCCGTCTGTTCTTTCTCCTCGAACGTCTCCTGGAGTAGCGCACCGACCACGAAACGCTGGGCGAGATCGTGCAGGCTCTGGATGGCGACGACGGTCACCTGCGCCGCCGTGCGGTCGATGCGTCTCGAGTCACCCGCTCGGATGAGCTGGCCCACCCGGCTTTGCGCGGCGTAGAGCCGGCGCATGAAGGCGGAGATGGTTCCACCTTGCACCCGACCGGACCACGCCCGGTCGGGGTCCTCGCCGTCACTCGGATCGAGGAACTCTTCGAGGGCGTCGACGAGCGTGCGGAGATCGGTGATGACCCGTTCCCCCGGATCGGCTCGCACTTCGGTGTCTGCAGGCCATCCGCCGGGTGGCGGTTGCCGGAGAACGATCGCACCGGGCAGACCCGCGACGTCGACCGCCCACCTGCGCAACTGCGCCCGGACGCGCTCCTCGACGAACGACAGCTGGTTGCGGGCGTCCGAAGCGTCGGTGAACAAGAACCGGAGCAGGCCCTCGTCGACGAATTCCCTCGGCGTCCAGGCGAACGGGAGGACGCCTTCCTGCCGTCCCGAGGTGTCGGGAATCATGACGTCACCCGACCGGCGGCGGGGCGGAGCCCAGAAGCCGACCGACGGGAAGGGGCCGGGTTCGACTCCGAGCGTCTCCCACTGGGCGCGCGCCTCGTCGTCGAAGAACCGATTGGGGTGATCCAGCCACAGCAGGTCTTCGCCCTTCACGTTGAAGACGAGCACGCGCAGATTGGCGGCACCCTCGCCGACGATGTCGGGTCGTCCGGTCAGCATGCGCAAGAAGAACAGCGCGAAGGAGGTCTTGGTGGCAACGCCCGAGATTCCCGAGATCGACATATGGCCGCCCTTCCGGCCGTCGAAGAAGTCGAGATCCACATACAGCGGGGCTCCGTCGCGTCCGAGACCGACGGGCAACGGCCTGGTCATCTCGTCGGCGTAGAGGGCTTTGCGCCGCGCCTCGCCCGTGGCGCGTTCGACCGACTCACCGGGGTCGGGCGACACCCACAGCTCGGGATCGACGCGCGTCACGGCGACCTGCGCCGACCGGACCTTCTCGGCGGGAAGGATGCCGTGTTCGGCGATCCGAAACGTGTCGGATTCGTAGGCGGCACCTTCGTAGACCGCCTCGACCTCGGTGACGATCCCATAGGTCGAGATCTCACCGGCTTTCGGAACCTGCGTCCGGACAACGACGAGATCGTCGAGCTGCAGGTACTCGGCCTCGTCGAGCACCACCCGGAATCCCTGCGTATTGGAGTGCTGGGTACCCAGCACGCGCCCGACGCTCATGCCGCACCGTCCATCACCGCTTGCCTGATCGCACGATAGACGAGACCCGCATCGCCACAGGCTCGCCGCAGTCGCCGTTCGAGGGCGCCGATGGGTACGAGATTCTGTGGGGCGCGGGGGTCGACGTGCAGCGGCGGTGCCACCTGCGGAAGGAGCTCGGCGGCTGCGTCGGCGAGGCGAATCGCCTCACCGGTACCCAAGGCCGCCGGCACCTCGCAGCGGACCACGCCGCTCCAGGTGTGACCGCCCGGGATGTCGGCCAGGCGCAGATACCAGGAGTACCGGACGTAGGGACCGGCGTCCATGGCGAACATCGGGGTCCGTTGGCCGGCGGCCAGGGCCGCCACGACGGCGGTTTCCGGTTCGGCGAGATAGTTCACCCGGTGCGACTTGATGTAGCCGATGACCGGTTGGGGCCGCAACTCGTTGATCGGGCCGTCGGCGATCACGAGATCACCGTCCGATGCGAGCCGCCGAGCCAGCTCAGCCTCCGATCGGCGCATGCGGTCGTGAAGATGACGAATCGGCTCGGCGGGATCATCGCCCGCCACCGATGCCGACTCGTAGTGCATCCGTCCGACGGCCGGCAGGGTGACGGAACGGCCCGACCCGACGATGGCGAGGCGCTCGACGCGCACGTGGTCGATGCGCGCTTTCGGTACTGTCCTGTCCCAGTGGGTCGCACCGACCGCCACGGTGCCACAGAGTCCCGGCACGGGTCCTGTCGGTTCGTCCAGGGTCAACCGGGCATCGACGCGGCGGACACCGTCGACGAACCACACCGTGTCGATGGCGTCGGCAGCTCCGGCGGGCGGCGAACAGGGCATCCAGTCGTCGGTCTCGACCGTGGTGTCGATCGAGGCGGCGGCCGACGACAACGACGGATCGTGTTCGAGCGGCGTCCCGTATTCGGGGGCCCAGGATTCGACGAAGATGCCCATGGAGCGGGATCGTACCGACCGTCACCGACAGAAACGCCCGGCTCAGCCCTCGATCCGCACGACCCGGCCATCGGCCATGGTCACGTAGACCTCATGTGCGCCGTCCACACCGAAACCGGTCACCGGTCCGAGCGAGCCACCGATGGCTGCCGTGAAGTCGCCCAACTCCACGCCGTCACCCGTCACTCGCAGTCCGCGCAGATAGCCGCCACAGAAGTCTGAATACAGATAGGTCCCGGCCAAACCGTCGATGTCCGAGCCCCGATACACCACTCCCCCGGTGATGGAACAAGTGCCGGCGTCGCCATGTGCGACCTCGAGGACCGGGAGGCTCAAGCCGGTGACGTCGCATCCGGTCCGGGGTGAGAAGCAATGGAGACCCTCGGTGATCGGCCAGCCGAAGTTGTGACCTTCCTCGAAGGGCGCCACCGAAATCTCCTCGTACGAGTTCTGCCCGACGTCGGCGACATAGATGAGGTCGCCGTCGATCCAGAACCGCCACGGGTTCCTGAGTCCGACCGCCCACAACTCGGCGAGCCACCCGCCGACGCTCTCGAACGGCACGAGTACCGGACCGTCGACGTCGAATCGCACGATCCCGCCGAGTGGCGAGGCCACGTTCTGCCCGTTGCCGAACCGGTCGTTGGCCGCCCCACCGTCGCCGAGCCCCAGGTAGAGATATCCGTCGGGACCGAATTGGATCATGCCGCCGTTGTGGTTGCCGGCCGGCTGTTCGGTGGTGTAGAGCACCATTTCCTCCGAAGCGTCGGCGCCGCCCGTGGTCGCCGCATACGACGCCAGCACGGTATCGCCATCGCTTGCGGAATAGTGCACGAACAGCCGCCCCTCATCCGGATACGCAGGATGGAACGCAGCCGCCAGCAGACCTTGCTCCCCACGATCACGCACCCGGTCGGTGATGTCGAGGTACGTCGAGAACTCCCCGCCGGGCTCGCCGACCACCACGCGGCCCTCCTTCAGGACCACGAAGAGCCGCTCGTCACCACCTGCTGCGATCACCTGGACCGGAAACCCAAGGCCATCGGCAACCGTTGTGAGTTCCAGCCGGATGTCGGCCAGCGGGAGCGTCGATGCGGACGTCGTCGACGGCGGAGGCGCGGTCACCGGGGACGGCGGCGTCTGAGTGGTCGACGCCACCGATGACGTGGGAGCAGGAGACTCCAGCGATGGCGTGGTCGCAGGAGTCGCGCGGGGCGGCGTAGTCGCGACCGGGTCTCCTGCCGCCTGTCCGCACGCGACGGCGAGCGTCGCCACGAGCACGAACGCGGGGACCCTGGACATGGTCGCGACGTTACCCCCGTCGGCGCACAACCCACACTTGACCGCCACGGTTCCCCAGTCCGCTCTACGCTGGGACGGCCGAGAGGAGAGTTCGTTGGCAGACATCGTGAGGAACGACAAGCGCACCGTGTTCGGGTGGGCCATGTACGACTGGGCCAACTCGGCGTACGCCACCACATCGGGGGCCATCGTCGCGCCGTTCTTCACGTCTTTGATCGTGCCGGAAGAGGGCTATTGGGGCATGAGCGCAGGTGCCATCTGGTCGTTTCTGGTATCCGGCGGGGCGTTCGTGCTGTTCCTCCTCATGCCCGTGCTCGGCGCCGTCGCCGACTTCGCCGCCTCGAAGCGTGCGTTCCTCCGAGCCTTCGCCGTCTTGGGTGCTCTCTTCACCATGGGCATCTTCTTCGTGCCGTCGGGAGCCGTCCCGCTCTTCCTCCTGGTGTTCCTGATCAGCCAGGTCGGGTTCGTCGCAGCCAACGTGTTCTACGACGGCTTCCTGCCGATCATCGCCTCCGAGGACACCATCGACCAGGTGTCCTCACGCGGCTACGCCCTGGGCTACATCGGCGGCGGACTGTACGTCCTCCTGGCATTCGCACTCATTCTCCTGGCCGACGCGGGCACGGTGCCGATCGACACGGAGACCGCGACGCGGATCGGCATCTTCGGAGCCGGCGTCTGGTGGGTGCTGTTCACCATCTACGCCCTGGCACGCCTCCCCGAGCACGGTTCCGCCAGTGCACTCCCCGCCGCCTACGCCCATCAGCCGAAGCCCGTCGCCTACACGCTGATCGGCCTTCGCCGAACCATCGCCACCGGCCGGAAACTCCTGGGCTTCAAGCAGATCTTGCTGTTCGTGATCGCCTTCATGTTCTACAACGACGGCACCCAGACGGTCATCAACATCTCGGGCGCCTACGCCGAGGACACCCTCGGCCTCACCATCCAAGAGGTGATCATCGCCTTCCTCATCGTGCAGTTCATCGCGTTTGGCGGCGCGTTCGGGTTCGGGGCGCTCGCCAAACGGATCTCACCGAAGCGCGCCATCCTCGTCAACCTCGTCGTGTGGATGGGTCTGGCCATCGGGGCCTTCTATCTGCCGGAGGGCGAGGCGCTGCCCTTCTATGGACTCGCGGCCGTCGTCGGGTTCGTCCTCGGTGGGGTGCAGGCGCTGAGCCGCAGCCTCTACGGCACGATGATCCCGGAAGAGGCGTCGGCCGAGTTCTACGGGTTCTTTTCGGTGTTCGCCAAGTTCTCGGCGATCTGGGGCCCGCTCCTGTTCGGCCTCGTCGCAAACGCCACCGGATCGGGGCGGCCGGCCATCCTGTCCATCCTGGCGTTCTTCGTCATCGGGGCGGTCCTGCTGTCCCGGGTCGACGTCGACGAGGCACGCCGCTCGCGGTCGGAGTGGCACTTCGAAGGTGCCGAAGTTTCCTAAGATGGCAGCACGATGACCGACACACCCACACCCGAGCCCACCGAGGACGCCACCGACATCACAGAGATCGAGGTGATCGAGGACCACGACGTCGAGGTCGTGCCCGCCGATGTCGAGACGCGTGCCGAGGTTCCTCCCACGGCCGAGCGGGTCTACAAGGGATCCGGCTTCCGATGGTCGTTCCCGTTCGGCATCCTCCTGTCGCTCATCGTGATCATCCTGGTGTTCCAGAACTTCGAGAGCACGACCTTCCAGTTCCTGACCTGGAGCATCGAGGCGCCGCTGGCCGTGATCATCCTCGGCAGCGTCGTGATCGCCGTCGTCATCGACGAGATCGTCGGGGTGGTGTGGCGAGCCCGTCGCCGGCGGCTCCTCCAGGCCAAGGCCGAACTCAAGGAACTCAAACGCCAGGCTGCTCCTCCCAAGAAGTCCCGATTCGGTCGCTGACCACCTCATGACTGAACGGCTCGTCGTCATCGGCGGTGACGCGGCGGGCATGTCGGCCGCCAGCCAGGCACGACGCCGGCGGACCGTCGACCAACTCCGCATCGACGTCTTCGAGATGACCCGGTGGGTTTCGTACTCGGCGTGCGGCGAGCCCTACTACATCGGCGGCCAGGTGCCGACACTCGAACAACTCGTCGCGCGGACGCCCGAGCAATTCCGCGACCGCGACATCGAGGTACACCTCGAGCACGAGGTCACCGCGATCGACACGGCGGCGCACACGGTGACGGTGCGGTCCCGATCAGGCACCCGGACCGAGGGATACGACCAACTCCTCTACGCGACCGGCGCCCGTCCGAGCCGCCCCCCCATCGCGAACCTCGACCTGCCCGGGGTGTTCACGCTCTCGACACTCGACGATGCCGAGGCCATCAAGACGGCCGCGTCCGCCGTCTCGAGCGCCGTGATCGTCGGCGGTGGCTACATCGGGTTGGAAGTCGCCGAGGCGTTCGACACACTCGGCATCGCCACGACGCTCGTGACGTCCGGTCGTACGATCCTCAATCGCACACTCGACGACGAGATGGGAGACCTGGCGACGGCGACCGTGGCAGATCGCGGCCTGTCGATCGTGACGGGCCACCGGGTCTCCTGCCTGCCGGGTGCCGATGGGCGGGTCGCCGGCGTGTCGTGCGACGACGACCGGATCTCCGCCGAACTCGTGATCGTCGCCGTCGGATTCACGCCGCGGTCGGAACTCGCGGCCGGAGCGGGCATTCCGCTCGGCGTGACCGGCGCCGTGGCCGTCGACGACCGGCAACGCACCTCGATCGACGGCGTGTGGGCGGCGGGAGACTGTGCCGAGGCCCGACATCGCGTGTCGGGCATGGCGGCCAACCTGCACCTCGGAACGGTGGCCAACAAGCAAGGCCGGGTGGCCGGCATCAACCTCGGCGGCGGCACCGCGGTGTTTCCCGGAGTGCTCGGTACGGCGATCACGAAATACCACGACATCGAGATGGCGAGGACGGGCCTGACGACCGCCGAAGCCACCGCGGCCGGCATCGACGCAGTGGATGCCGTGACACGGTCGACCACCACCGCCGGCTACTGGCCGAGCGCCGCTCCGATGACGCTCAAGGTCACCGCCGAGCGCGGTTCCGCGCGGCTCCTCGGCGCCCAGATCGTCGGTGGACCTGGATCGGGCAAACGGATCGACGTACTGGCGACGGGCATCTGGAACGAAATGAATGGCCACGAATTCTCGATGATGGATCTGTCGTATGCGCCGCCGTTTTCCGGCGTGTGGGATCCGGTACTGGTGGCGGCGCGGGCCGCGGCCCGTCGGGCGACCGACGGGACGTCGACGTGATCCGCACGCTGTCGTTGTGCCTCGTGCTGATCTCGTGCGCCGCCCCATTGACCGTCGACGGCGAACTCGACGCCACGATCCCGGCCGGAGATCCGGCACCGCCCAACCCCGGTAGGTCGGCCACCGTCGTACACGTCGCCGACGGTGATTCGCTCGTCGTGTCCGTCGACGGCTCGGACGAGCGCGTGCGGCTCATCGGCATCAACTCGCCCGAGCGCGACGAGTGTTTCGGCCGCGAGGCACGGGAGGCACTCGAGCACCTGGTGGCCGACCAGGTCGTCGTGGTGGTACCGGATGTCGACGAAA
>JBFKPQ010000059.1:0-13436 GCA_041628225.1 Acidimicrobiia bacterium
AGGTGATGGCCGAAACCCGCAAGGCGATGGAGGCTGCCGCGGCCCGGTTCGACTTCGGGGTGAGCTTCGAGGATTACGACCTCGGCGGCGACCGGTACCTGCGAACCGGCGAGGTGCTGCCCGAGTCGGTGCTCGAAGAACTCGCCGACCACGCCGCCATCCTCCTCGGCGCCGTCGGCACGCCTGAGGTCCCGCCGGGTGTCCTGGAGCGGGGCCTGCTGTTGAAGCTGCGATTCCACTTCGACCAGTACATCAACCTGCGACCGGTTCGGCTGTATCCGGGCGTCCCCTCCCCCATCGCCGGACTCACGCCCGAGCGCTGCGACCTGGTCGTGGTGCGCGAGAACACCGAAGGCGCCTACGTCGGCGCCGGGGGCACCGTGCGGCGCGGCACCCCCCACGAGATCGCTCTGCAGGAGTCGGTCAACACGCGTCACGGCGTGAGCCGAGTGCTCTTCGATGCTTTCACCCGAGCCAACCGCCGCTCGCAGCGCCTGACGGTATGCCACAAGACCAACGTGCTCACCTACGCCGGCGACCTGTGGTGGCGGACCGCGCAGGAGCTGGCTTCCGAGTTTCCCGACGTCGCTCTCGACTACGTCCACGTCGACGCCATGTGCCTGTACCTCGTCACGAATCCGGAACGATTCGACGTGGTAATCACCGACAACCTGTTCGGCGACATCATCACGGACCTCGGCGCGGCGGTGCAGGGCGGGATGGGGTTGGCGGCCTCCGGAAACATCAACCCGGCACCCGGCACACCGTCGATGTTCGAACCGGTGCACGGTTCGGCACCCGACATCGCCGGGCGTGGCTGGGCGAACCCGGTGGCGGCCATCCTGTCGGGGGCGATGGCGCTGGCCGACCTCGAGGAGGACGACGCCGCGGCCCTCATCGAAGAGGCGGCCGCCTCCGTGCTCCCCGAACTCAACGCGATGGGGGGCGAACACATGGGCACGAGCACCGCCGAGATCGGAGACCGCGTCGCCGCCCGTATCGGCGGCTCGAGCGGCTAGGTCTTCGGAAGTCGTGGTGCCTTCATCGACGGATGCGGACCGAAGTCTGGCCGCAGGGGTTCGGACGCCTCGATGATCTCGATCAGCTCGGCGATCCCTCGGTCGAGCTGCGGATCGATGCCCGCCGCGTAGTCCTGGGGACGGATCACGACCTCGATGTCGGGATCGGTGCCGTAGTTCTCGACGTTGAACCCGACATCCACGAACCACGTGCCGAACTCCGGCTGGGTCGTGACCGTGCCGTCGACCAGCGTTTGTTGCGGCCAGATGCCCGTCACACCACCCCACGTGCGCGTTCCGATCAGAGGACCGAGGCCGCGCAGCTTGAAACTGTGGGAGAAGATGTCTCCGTCCGAGCCCGAGCTCTCGTTCGTCAGGCACACCATGGGACCGGTCGGCGACTCGTACGGGAAGCCGGCCGGTTCACGCCAGCGCGTCACCCGATAGCCGAGCCGGCGGCGCAGCAGCTTCTGCAGCAGAAGTTGCGACACGTTCCCGCCTCGGTTGAACCGGACGTCGACGACCAGCCCGTCGCGGTCGAGGTCCTGCAGCCACGATCGGTGGAACTCGGCGAAACCGGGCGCCTGCATGTCGGGAATGTGGATGTAGCCGGCGCGGCCGTCCGTCTGCTCGGCCACATATGCCCGGTTGCCCTCGACCCACTCGCGATACCGGAGTTTCGTCTCCGATGACATGGCCTTGGCAGCCACGGTCTTGGGCCGTTGGCGCCCGCGGCGTACCGTGACGGTCGTCGGTCGGCCCGCACGATCCACCAGCGGCTCGTTGAGGCTCGACGCGCGGGTGACATCGACGCCGTCGACCGCGACGATCCGATCACCTTCCTGTACGCCGGCCCCAGGCGAGGCCAGCGGCGAGGTCACGTCGGGATCCCAGGGGTCACCGCGCAGGAGCCGGTCGATCTTCCATCCGCCCCGCGGCAAGCGCTCGACGTCGACACCGAGGGACCCCTGCCGATAGGTCGGTTCCGGCCGGTAGTCGCCGCCCATCTCGTAGGCGTGCGACGTGCCCAACTCGCCCTGCATCTCCCACATGAGATCGGAGAACTCCGATCGGCTGCCGACCCGGTCGACGAGCGGCAGATAGCGGTCGTGGACGGCGGTCCAGTCGACCTCGGCCATGTCCTCCCGCCAGAAATAATCACGCTGCAGGCGCCACGCCTCGGTGAACATCTGGCGCCATTCGGCACCCGGCCTGACCTCGAGACGGATGCGTTCGAGATCCACCCAGCCCGATTCGCGGCCGGGCTGATCGTTGCCGTTCTTGTCGCCCTTGAAACCGATGGGCACCACCCGGACCTTCGGTCCTGACCGGATGGCGAGGACCTTTCCGTCGGCCGAGACGGCAAACCCGTTGACGCCGTCCATCACCGTCTCGGTCTTTTCCGACGCAAAGTCGTACCCCTCGAGCTTGCCCTGCGGGCCCTTGGCCGGCGTCAGGGCCCCCTGTACGGGTTTCGAGAGGAACAACGCCCGCCCGTTGCCCGCGCCGATGCCCACGTATCGCCCCGCCGGCACCGGGAAGGTGACGACGCGATCGGCGAGGCCGTCGAAGTCGATGACCGTTTCCGGCCGGTCCGCCTCCTTCTTGCCGTCGCTGCCCTTCTTTTCGTTGCCGTCGGGCTGTGGCGGCGCTCCTGGAGCGCGGGGCTCGCGGAGGGCCTGATCGAAGGGCGACACCGCGGACGCGCTCAATGGGATGAGATGCGGCCGGTAGGCCTTGGGGAATCCGTAATCGTGTTGCAGTGAGTCCGGTACCGGATCGAAGGTCCGACCCGAGAGGAACAAGAGATAGGCACCGGTCGGGTCGAACACCGGAGCGACGTCCGCATAGGCGCCGGACGTGATCTGTCGCACCCGGCCCGTCCGCGCGTCGGCAACGAACAGGGCCGCCGTCAGTCGACTCGTCGAAGCCGAAAACGCGATCCAGCGTCCGTCGGGAGACCAGTTGGTTCCGTGGATCCACGAATAGCCGCTGCGGTGGAGGGTGCGAACCGTCTCCCGCTCGAGATTGACGAGGATCACCTCGTGGCGGTGGTTGGTCAGAACGACCCGATCGGTGCCGGCCGGGGCAACGGCCAGGCTGCGAGCCCGACCGAGATCGCCGTCGACCGCGCGCGACTCGCCCGACCCATCGGCCGAATGGACCACGAGATGCTCTTCCCCGCCGGCGTCGGAGACCGCCACGATGCGTTTGCCGTCCGGCAGCCAGGTCGCCAGCCGGGTGCGCTCCTCCGAGACTTCGCCGTGCCGGACGGGCGCTCCCTCCCAGGCGGGAAGGGTCACCGCTGCGCCACGTGCCACGACGGCGAGACTGTGCCCCTCCGGGTGCAGCGACACGGACTCCAGGTGTTTGCCGGGCGGCCGGAACTTGCGGCTGCGTTGGGGGCGCGCCGAAGGGACCGACACATCCAGGCGTTGCGTCTCACCTGCGACGGGATCGAACAACCAGAGATCGGCGCCGCAGTGGTAAACGATGCGACGTCCGTCGGTCGCCGCGAACCGGGCGAAGAAGTCCTCGTGGTCGGTGTGGCGCGTCAGGCTTCGGCCGGTCGGCGTCACCGAGTAGAGATTGCCGTGTCCTTCGTGGTCGGACAGGAAATAGATCCGTCGGCCGACCCACATCGGATCGGCGAGGTTGCCTTCGACCGACACGAGCGGCCGGAACTCGCCGGACCCGTCTCGATCGATCCACAGCGTGCCGGCGCGACCTCCTCGATACCGTTTCCAGCGAGCCGGATCGAGCGAGAACCGCCCGATCACTGCGCCGTCACCACCTGGAGCGAACGACACCGCCCGCGCCGGCCCCCATCCGAAGGCGGTCGGCGGCGTCCCGTCGGCGGGGACCCGGTGGAGGTGCATCCATCCCGCGAACGGTTGCGCCCAATCGGACGACACCACCACGGCGTCGTGGTGCCATCCGACGGCGTGCGTCACCGCACCCCAATACGTCAGGCGCTCGGCGGGTCCCCCGACCGCGTCCATCACATAGACGTCGGCCTGGCCTTCGTCGCGGCTCGTGTAGGCGATACGCCGCCCGTCGGGCGAAAGTCGAGGAAACGACGCCGCTCCTGGATTGGCGGTGAGGCGATGTGCCACCCCTCCGGTCGACGGCACCGACCACAGGTCATCTTCGGAGACGAATACGATCTGATCTCCTGCGATGGTCGGATGGCGGTAGTACCCATGTTGCGCCGTCACGCGTCCCTCCGGTGGTCGAGGCGCGACCCTAGTGGTTTCCTGCCGTCAGCTCACCGATCAACGACGGAACCTCCAACAACGACCCGACTACCGCGTCGGCGTTCGAGGCGGTCGCGGTCCCGGAACGATCGATCAACACCGTGGCCACCCCGGCCGCCCGCCCGGCGGCGACGTCGTGAATTTCGGAGTCGCCGACGAGTATCGCCTCGGCTGGGCGCGCGCCGAGACGCCGGAGCGCCAGATCCACCATCTCGGGGTGCGGCTTGGCGTCTCTGACGTCGGCGGCGTGCACGACGACCTCGAAGACGCCGCCGAGGCCGACCTGGTCGGGATGAGTCGTGCCGTTCGTCACGAGGCCGAGCCGGTGTCCGGCCAAGGCGTCGAGTGCGGGCGCGGTCTCGTCGAACAACGCCAGGTGCCGGTACAGGTGGCCGAAGAACGAGGCGGTCAGCTCGGCGGCGAGGGCGCTGTCCGGTAACCCATCCTCCTCCAGCGCCCGTTCGAACGCGGCGAGCCGCACCATGGTGAGATCGTTCACGCGGCCGTCCAGTTCACGGGCGACCCGGTCGCGGATGGTCACGAGCCGGTCGATCGTGAGGCCGTCGTAGTGGCCGGGGGCCCGCGCCCAGAGTTCGTCGAGTGTGGCAGCCAGGGCGAAGCGCATCGCCGTCTCGAAGTCCCAGAGCGTCCCGTCACCGTCGAAGAGGACGACCGCCACGTCAGCCCTCTGGCTCGAAGAGCCCGACGAGTCGACCGTCGTGATCGACGACTGGCACCGCGGCGCCTCCGTACCGCACCGAGATCGCCTCAGCGGCCTCCGCCGGGTCCGTCACCTTGACGGAGACCGGTTCACCCATGCAGTGCTCGACGCGGGCTCCGTCGCCGGCGATCAGCAACGACGAACGCTCGACCGATCCGATGAGGATGCCGTCCTCGACCACCGGGATGAGGGGCAACATGTGCAGGCGGGTGGCGTCGCCGGCGCCGAGATGGCGCGAGACCCATTCGGGTTCGCCCATTGCCGAGAACACCCGACGCGGGGCCGCTTGGACGACGACGGCGCCGGCGCGCGCCTTTGCCACGAGGCGGGCACCCGGACCGAAGAACTGACGTTGCATCCAGCCACCACCAGGAGCGCCGACCACCACGAGCGTGTGGTCGGCGAGGTGCTCGAGCAGGTCGCTCGCCTTTTCGGCGTGAATGATCGAATACTCGATGGTCGGGACCTGGCGGTACAACTGCTCGACCGTCGTGAGCGCATCGTCGGGATCCTCGGCGTACGCACAGGCCATACGGGCGGGCACTGCCAACGATTGGCCCAGTTGTGCTGCGACGACGGCGCCGAGCACCGAGTGGGGACCGCCGCTGACGAGGGCCGCCACCTCGGCTACCGTGTCGAGCTCGAGGTCGGACGGGACGGCGGTGGAAACGAGGTCGAAGCCGCTGGCGACCTTCTTGCGGACCAGCAGGTCGGCTCGCTGCTCCAGCACCGTCTCGGAGAGGTCGCCCGTCACCCGGACCGCGGAGGGGTCGAGAGCCTCGGCGAGCTCGGCGCAGCCATCGCCGCGCGTCCACACCACGCGCATCGCGCGGTCGGGTCGCGGGCCGATTCCGGCGGTCATCCGATCACTCCTCCCGGTGGTTCGTGCGCTTGTGGTCCGTCAGTTAGCGTTGCGGGCTGATGATCGTCTCCACTCCCAATCAGACCCATGCCGGGGAACGCCGCGTGGCGTTGACACCTGACGTGACGACCAAGCTGATCACCTCCGGCCACACCGTGCTCGTCGAGTCCGACGCCGGCACCGCAGCCGGCTTTCGAGACGACCAATACCTCGAAGCCGGCGCCCAGATCGTTTCTGCTCAAGAGGCGTGGGGCGGCGATCTCGTGGCCGTCGTCGAACCACCCGATCGAGCGGTGACAGGTTACCTGGCTCGCGGCAGTGTGCTCATCGGCCTGCTCGCGCCGCTCGAGCAGCCCGGTGCCATGCGGCGCCTCGCCGACGCCGGCGTCACCGCGCTGGCCTTCGAACTGCTCCCCCGGATCACCCGGGCGCAATCGATGGATGCGCTGTCCTCTCAGGCAACGGTCGCCGGCTACGAGGCCGTCATCGTGGCCGCCGACCATCTGCCGAAGTTCTTTCCGATGCTGACCACCGCGGCAGGCACGATCGCCCCGGCCCGGGTGATCGTGCTCGGCGCCGGCGTGGCCGGCCTCCAGGCAATCGCCACCGCGCGCCGGCTCGGAGCCGTCGTGTCTTCGTTCGATGTCCGGTCGGCGGCGGCCGAGCAGGTGCAGAGCCTCGGCGCCACCTTCATCGACCTCACGGTCGAACGCCAGGACGAGAAGGCGGCGGGTGGCTACGCCCGCGAACTCGCCAGAGACGACCAAGCCGCCCTCCTCGAAAGCCTGACCCCGCACATCACCGCGGCCGACGCCGTGATCTCCACAGCCCAGATTCCGGGTCGACCCGCCCCGACCCTCATCACCGAAACGATGGTCGAAGCGATGCGACCCGGTTCGGTGATCGTCGATGTCGCCGCCCCGACCGGTGGCAACTGCACGCTCACCGCCAAAGGTGAGGTCGTCGACCATCAGGGCGTGACGATCGTGGGGTGGACGGACCTGCCGAGCCGTGTGGCAGCCGACGCATCGCGCATGTACGCCCGCAACGTGCTGTCGCTCATCGGCTTGATCTCCGATCCGATCGATCTCTCGGACGAAGTGCTCGAGGGCTGTGCCGTCACGCACGCCGGGAAGATCACCAACGAACGAGTTCGCGGCCTCCTGGAAGGTGTCTGATGGGTCTCATGCTGTCCATCACCGTGTTCGTCCTCGCCGCGTTCGTCGGCTTCGAGGTGATCACCAAGGTCCCGCCGACCCTGCACACCCCGTTGATGTCCGGCTCGAACGCCATCTCGGGGATCACCGTGGTCGCGGCCATCATCGTCGCCGGTCGTGGCGCCGGTACGGCGGCCACGGTGCTCGGCGCCATCGCCGTGACCCTGGCCACGATCAACGTCGTCGGCGGATTCCTCGTCACCGATCGGATGCTCGAGATGTTCAAGCGAGACCGACCATGAACGACGTCCTCGCGGCCGGCCTCTACCTCCTGGCCGCCATCGCCTTCATCTTGGGTCTGAAGCGCCTGGCCTCGCCGGCTACGGCGCGTTCGGGCAACCGGCTGGCCGCGATCGGCATGCTCATCGCGGTGGTCGTGACCCTCGCCGACCAGCAGGTCATCTCGTACGGCACGATTGCCGGCGGCATCGTCGTCGGAACCGTCGTCGGCGCCGTGCTGGCCCGCCGGGTCGAAATGACCGACATGCCTCAGCTCGTCGCGGCCTTCAACGGCTTCGGCGGCGGCGCGTCCGCTTTCGTGGCCGCCGCAGAGTTCGTGCGCGGCGATCTCGACGTGCGAACCGCCGTGACCATCGTGCTGTCGGTCGTCATCGGCGCCCTGACCATGACCGGCTCGTTCATCGCCTTCGGCAAGCTGCAGGGCATCTTGCCGGGCAGGCCGATCGGGTTCGCCGGTCAGCAGTTCGTGGACGCCGTCCAGGCGATCGCGATCGTCGTGCTGGGCGTGCTCGTCGTCGTGTCCGAGTCGTCGGGGGCGTTCTGGGTGCTGGCCGCCCTGGCGCTCATCATCGGCGTCACCCGTGTCCTGCCGATCGGCGGCGCCGACATGCCCGTCGTCATCGCCTTCTTGAACTCCGCGTCGGGTCTGGCCGCGTCCGCAGCCGGGTTCGTCATCGACTCGAACATCCTCATCATCGCCGGAGCCCTCGTCGGCGCCTCCGGTCTCATCCTGACCAACATCATGGTGAAGGCGATGAACCGCACGCTCGTCGGCGTCCTCGTCGGTGGCTTCGGCGGCGAAGCGGCCGGACCAGCTGGAGAAATCGGCGCGCAGCCCGTTCGGCGGGCCGGGATCGACGACGTGGCGATCACGCTGGCCTACGCACGCGAGGTCATCGTGGTCCCCGGGTACGGACTTGCGGTCGCTCAAGCCCAACACGCCCTGCGCGATCTGGCCACGGTGCTCGAGCAGCGCGGGGTAAACGTGCGGTACGCCATCCACCCGGTGGCCGGCCGCATGCCGGGCCACATGAACGTCCTGCTCGCCGAGGCGGACGTGTCGTACGACAAGCTGTTCGACCTCGAGGACATCAACCGAGATTTCCCACGCGCCGATGTCGCCCTCGTCGTCGGCGCCAACGACGTCGTCAACCCGGCCGCCCGCGAGGACAGCTCGAGTCCGATCTACGGTATGCCGATCCTCGACGTCGACCAGTCCACGACGTGTGTCGTCATCAAGCGTTCCCTGTCCCCCGGATTCGCCGGTATCGACAACCCGCTGTTCTACCTCGACTCGACCCTGATGCTCTTCGACGACGCCCGGAGCGCGCTGACCGGCCTCGTGAATGCCGTCAAGGACGCCTGACACTGCCTGACGTCGCCAGCCGGGCCAGACCGAGCGCGAACGCGAACGCCAACAGCATCAGGCTCACGGTCAGCCCCAGGCGCCCGATCCCCCGCACGTCGAAGAACCGGACCGTCGCCAGGTTGGCGGCGATACCCATGCCCAGGAACCCGAAGACGGACAGGCGCGGCAAGCCGCGCGGTGACCGAAGGCGGCGTAGATCACAGACGCTGATCCACCACGTCACCCACGCCGCCATCGCCACCATGCCGAGATCGAGCACCCATCCAGGCGCCAGCACGAGGGCACCCAGGGCGATCACGAGCGCTACCCCGACCGCCGGCTCCGACCATCGCCCATCCATCGGGTCAGCCTACGTCGGGCCCGTAGACTCCATCGCATGGACTTCAACGAGGTGCTCGCAAAGCGCCGGATGGTGCGCAACTACGCCGACGAACCCGTCGACCGTGATGCCGTCGAACGCATCGTCGACGCCGGCCGCCGTGCCCCGTCGGCAGGGTTCTCGCAAGGCCAGTCCTTCGTAGTCGTCACCGATGTCGACACGCGACGGGCCATCGCCGGCCTGGCCGGAGAAGAGCACTACGTCGCGCAGGGTTTCGATCCGTGGGTGTCGAAGGCGCCCGTGCATGTCGTCGTCGCCGTGAGCGAAACGGTCTACCACGCCCGCTATCAGGAACCTGACAAGCTGGGTCCCGACGGCGAGATCGAATGGCCCGTTCCGTACTGGTGGGTCGACGCCGGCGCGTCGATGATGAACATCCTGTTGGCGGCGGTCAACGAGGGGTTGGGAGCCGGTTTCTTGGGAGTGCACAGCATCGCGGGCCTCCGCCGGCTGCTCGGTATCCCGGACGACGTCCACCCGATCGGGATCATCACCATCGGCGTGCCCGCCCCCGATCGCCGGTCCGGTTCGCTGGCGCGGGGCCGCCGACCGGGTACGGTGCACTGGGACCGGTGGCAGACGTGACTGCGCTCTATGAGCGGGTTCCCGGCGGGTTCGAGCCCAGCGAGTTCGCCCGTGGCCCGTGGAGCGCCGACGCCCAGCACGCCGGACCCCCGGCCGCACTCCTGGCCGGTGCTTTGGAGGCGGCGGCGGCCGACCACTTCCAGCTCGTGCGCATGAGCGTCGAAATCCTGCGACCCGTACCGATGAGCCTTCTCTACATCGAGGGCGACGTCCTCCGGGGCGGCAAACGACTGTGCGTCACCGAAGCTCGACTCGAGGCCGAAGGAACCCCGATCGCACGGGCCACCGGCGTGCACCACCGCGTGACACGCCTCGAAGTGCCCGAGCAACCTTCGGCCGTGCACTCGCTGCCCGATCAGCCAGACGGCCTCTT
Source organism: Acidimicrobiia bacterium (assembly GCA_041628225.1). Classification (GTDB taxonomy): domain Bacteria; phylum Actinomycetota; class Acidimicrobiia; order Spongiisociales; family JAENVV01; genus JBFKPQ01. The sequence continues at coordinate 10,023 of JBFKPQ010000059.1, forward strand.
GCCCATCCCCAACCTGGCCGACGACGACGTGACCTGGTTCGGACACGCGGTGCGGGCCCGCTACGAAGCACCCGGTGACGGACCGGGACCGGGACCACACGTGATCTGGCTGAAGCTCGCCATCGACCTCGTGGCCGGAGAGGCCACCTCGCCCTGGCAGTGGACCGTCCCCTTGACCGACTGCACGAACGGCGTGTCGTGGTGGGACCTCGGTGGTGTGGCGTTCCCCAACTCGGATCTCACGGTCGCCTTGCACCGCTTGCCGGCGGATCGCTGGATCCGGCTCGACGCCCATTCGAGCTGGGGTTCGACCGGCACCGGGCTTGCCGACGCCCATCTGTCCGACCGTCACGGATCGATCGGCCGGGCACTGCAGAGCCTGTTTCTGTCGTGAGAGTGCAACGCGCCGAGGTGCGCGAGGTGGCGCTGTCGCTCCGGCAGCCGTTCGGCACGGCCACGGCGGCGTACCGGCCCCGCCGCATCCTCCTGGTGCGCGTCTGGGCGGGCGAGCATGAAGGTTGGGGCGAATGTGCCGCCGACCTCCAGCCGTACGCGGCGCCCGAGACGGTCGAGTCCGCCTGGGAAGATCTCACCACCATCCTGTTGCCGTCGGTGCTCGGCCGCGACGTGGTTTCGCCCGACCAGGTTCGAGGCGGCGGACCCATGGCTCGGGCGGCGGCCGAAGCGGCGTTGTGGGACGCCCGGGCACGCGCCGACGGCGTACCACTCGCCGTGGCGCTCGGCGGTTCGCTTCGAGCCGTACCGGCGCGTGCCGTGCTGGGTCTGGCGGATCCCTCGGGACTGCGCGCCGCCGTTCGGCGGGCGCTCGAAGACGGGTACCAGGCCGTCAAGATCAAGATCGCCGCCCGGCGAGATCGGGACCTCGTCGAGGCCGTGCGATCCGAAGCACCGGACGTCGACCTGGCCGTGGACGCCAACGGGTCGTATGCACCTGGCGACGACCTGACCTGGCTCGACGACTACGCGATCTCTTACGTCGAGCAACCCTTGCCGGCCGGCCACCTCGCGGCGACGGCCCAACTCCGCACGGTTTTGCGGACGCCGGTATGCCTCGACGAGGACGTGCGGTCGGTCGACGATGCGTCCGCGGCTGTCGAGCAGCGGGCTGCCGACGTCATCAACGTGAAGTCGGGACGCCTCGGTGGCCACGGTCCGGCGATCGCCGTCCGTGACCTCGCCCATCGGGCAGGGGTACGCACCGTGGCGGGTGGCCTCCTCGAGACCGGCATCGGTCGCGCCCACGCCGTCGCCATCGCCACGACACTCGACCCGGCCGCGGCCGATCTGTCGGGCTCGGATCGCTACTACGAGACAGACCTCACCGAACCGTGGGAGATCGTCGGCGGGTCGCTGCTGCCTTCGGACCGTTCGGGCATCGGGGTCTCGATCGACAGCGTCCAGCTCGACCGCGTGACCGTCCGCCGCCGCGACGTAGCGTAACGTTTGCGTAGCTGCCGCAACTATCTGGTTGGAGGCTTCGCAAGATCATGCAGCATTCGCCGTTCGACCAACTCCGAGAGTACGCCAGGTCACTGGTGGACTCCGTCGACGCCGAAGCGACCCGCCGAGTGGTGGGCAGCGCCCTGAGAGAGCCGAGTGCCGTACTCGGGTGGCGACGTCGAGTCGCCACCATCGGTTTCGTCATCGGGTCGTTGCTTTCCGGCAATGTCGGTTTGGCGGCCGCCGCACAGCCGGCGGTGCCGGGCGATGCGCTGTATCCGATCGATCGGGCCTACGAACGGCTCGCCGCATTTGTGGGAATCGGCGGGGATCAAGCCGAGGAACGCCTCCAGGAGGCCATCGAACTCAGTCGGCGCGGCGAGATCGAACTCGCACTCGATACCGCCCGGTCCGGACTCGAATCGCTCGATGGTCCCCTGGAGGATCCCGGCATCCTCGACGCGGTCCAAGCGCTCGACGAAGCGTCGACCGTCGCCGAGGAGCACCGTCCCGATTTCGTCGAGTTCATCCACGCCCACGCGTCTGCCCTCGTCGAACTCGCCAAGGGGGTCGTCGAGGCCGCCCACGGCGACGACCCCGGAGCCGTACGCGAGGCCGCCCATGCCATGCGTGAGCAAGCCCGGGCGCTCGCCGAGCAGGCCCGTCAGAGCCGTGGCAACTCGGAGAACGCTCCCGGAGCTGAAAATCGCCCGACCAACCCCGGGCAGGGCCAGGGACAGGGCTCCGACAACTGACGCCGATCCTGGCGTCACCGATGCGGGTGTGTCACCATTCCCGCTGTGTCCGCCACGTCGACCCCTTCTTGGCCGCCTGACCGCGCGACGGTGGCTGCGGCGCGCGATGGCGATCGGGATGCGTTGAGCACCATGCTCACGGCCGGACACCCGCGCCTCGTGGCATTCTTTCGCGGGGCGGGACCTCCCCGCGCCGACGCCGACGACCTCGCCGCCCATACCTGCGAGGCGGTGGTGAAGTCGATCCACAAGCTGCGCAACGTCGATGCGTTCGAGGGCTGGTTCTGGCAGATCGCCCGCCTCACCCTGCGCGGCTGGATCCGCAAGAACCGCCGGGCGGTGCGACTCCCACCCGAACCGGTGGCACCGCGCCAACCCGACGAGGCCTTCGCCGACTCCGAAGACTACGCCACGATCCGCGCCGCCCTCGCCCGACTCGGCGACCGGGAACGGCAGTTGCTGTGGCTACGAGAAGTTGAAGTACTCTCGTACCAGGAGATCGGGACTCGGCTCGGGGCGGCCACCGGCACCGTACGGGTGGCCTGCCATCGTGCCCGCCTCCGATTGGAGGCGGCTTATCAGGCCGAAGATCTGGCACCGGGCGATCATGACACCTGACATCACGTCCCCCACCAACTCACGCGTCAAGGCGACGGTGGCGCTGCGCAACCTCCGCCGACGCCGCCAGACGGGCTTGTTCCTGGTGGAGGGGATGGTCGAGGTGCGCCGCGGCATCGCCGCCGGCGTCGATTTCTACGAGATCTACGTGTCCGTGTCGGCAGGAAAGGCCATCCGGGACGAACTCGCCGCCGCTGCGCCGGTCACGTTGGTGTCCGACGACGTGTTCGCCAAGCTGGCGTTCCGCCAATCACCCGATGGGGTTCTCGGGGTGGCGAACACACCCCAGCCAACCCTTGCGGACTTGCCGTTCGGTTCGCTGTATCTGGTGGTCGAGCAGGTCGAGAAGCCGGGCAATCTCGGCACGATGCTGCGGACGGCCGACGCCGTCGGGGTCGACGGAGTGATCGTCTGTGATGAGGCCACCGACCTCTACGGACCCAACGTGGTGCGAGCGTCCCTCGGCTGCCTCTTCACCGTGCCGGTGGCCGTCGCCTCGACCGATGCCACCATCGCCTGGTGCCGCGCACGGGGCCTCACGATCATCGCCACCACGCCGGCGGGCGACGCGATGCACTTC
>JBFKPQ010000060.1:0-13266 GCA_041628225.1 Acidimicrobiia bacterium
CGGCCAGACCAAGCAGTTCGAATTCGTGTCCTACGCCGGCGGCTGACCGAGCGTCCTGGCGACGTCCGTCACGAAGTCCCGATCCAGGGACGTGGTGCGTAGTTTCGTGCGCCGGTCGAGTTCGGCGACGGTGGCCTGGAGCACCTCGTCGACTTCCAGGGCGGCGGCCATCGAGATGTCTCCGGTCGCAGACGGCAAGAAGGAGAGACCGAGCGCGGCGTAGACGGGGTCGAGAACTGCGTTGATCCGTTCGGCGCCTGCCACGACGATGACGCCGCCGACGTGCGCTGCGCCGCGGATGATCCGCTGGCCGACCCCGATCACCTTTCGGGCTCCTCCGAGGTTGATGGAGTGTCGGCCCGGGCAGTATTCGCCGGGGACCTCACCGACGCGAGCGTCGAGCCCGAGCGAGCGCAGCGAGGCGACGAGGGTCTCGGTCAGCCACTCGAAACGGTCGGTGACACCGCGGCGCGGGTCGTCGATCGGTGACGCCCACGAAAAGGCGAGGGTGCCGTCATGGAAGATGGCGGCTCTGCCGCCCGCCAACCGTTCGACGGCTGCGAACCCCGCTCGGCGGGCGGCGATCCGCGCGTCGACATATCCAGGGTGACGCGTGTCCTGGCGGCCGAAGGCGACGACGTCGGCAGGCCGATACAGGCGGAACGTGGCGGCCCGGCGCCCCGCCGCCACGTCTTCCAGGATCGCGCGCGAGATGGCCGTGTCGAGTTCGGGCGGCTGCGTGAATCCATCGAGGATCAGGTCGAGTTGCACATCTCGTGGTCTAGCGGGAACTCTCGGGCTCCGCGTTTCGTCTCAATAGGTGTCGGGTAGAGGCGGGCTAACGTGGTCCGTTCGTTTACGGAGGTTTGTGGTGCCTCGTCGCTTCGTCGGTTCGCTCCTCGGGCTGGTGCTCGTGGTGTCGGCGTGTGGCGACGCGCCCTTGTCCGGCCTCGGAAACGCCTCGGAATGGATCGGCGAGCCGAACACCACGGTGGCGGTGCAGGTGACGGCTCCGATCGAGGTTTCGCCGCTCCGATCGGTCACCGAGGCCGCGTGGTTCAACGAACCGGCTGCGGTGTTGCCGTCCGACCCGGATGCCGTGGTCGAGGCGGTCTGGAGCCGCTCCAACGGGACCGATGCGTTCGTGCAGGCCGCACCGAACGAGATCGCCGCGGCGCTGCCGGGGCTCTTGTTCCCGGGTCAGGTGCCCGCCGAGACGCAGCACATCACCAGCCAGCTCGTCTTCTCGACCAGGACCGGAACGCTCGCCTCCACGCTCGTCGCCGCATTCGGACTGTGGTCGCGTGAGCCGTACACGACGAGCTATTCGGTGAGTCAGCTCGCCGTGCTGCGCGTCGCACGCGACAGCACCTTTCCCGACGTCGAGTTGGGTGACGCCACCGAGGGGTGCGGGCGATTCGGGAACCGGTCGGATCTCACGTCGTGTGAACGTGTCGTCGTAGCCGACACCAACGCGTGGTGGGTCGACACGCTCGATGGTTCCACACTGATCTGGTACGCGGATGGCTATCGATACGAGTACTTCGATCGGGCCAGGGTGGGACGGGAGGTCGTCGAAGACATCGTGCGATCACAGGTGGCGCTCGCCGCGATGGGCTGAGTTAGGCGGCCTTCGGCGATAGGCTGAAGCCCCATGTTCCACGGTGGCGGCTGGTACGCCCGCATCCAATACGACGAAGAGCAGGACCGTCCCGCGGTCGACCGCTCTCTCCTCAGGCGTGTCTTTGCGTACGGGCGACCGTACGTGGCGCTGATGGCCGGCGTGTTGGTGACGATCTTCATCGTGTCCGGCCTGGCGGTGCTGCCGCCGATCCTCACCCGTGAACTCATCGACGTGGCGATCCCCGAGGCCGACATCCGTCTGCTCACGCTGCTCGGTCTCGGCATGATCGCGGTGCCTTTCATCAGTGCCCTCGTCGGCGGCGTGCAGCGCTGGCTGTCGGCACGGGCCGGTGAGGGCATCATCTACGACTTGCGGCGCCAGGCCTACGCTCACCTGCAAGCGATGTCGCTGCGGTTCTTCACCGCCACCCGCACCGGTGAACTCATCTCTCGGCTCAACACCGATGTGGTGGGAGCCCAGCAGGCGATCACCGGCACATTCGTGACCATCGTGTCGAATGTCGTGTCGGTCGCCGTGATCCTGGCGGTGATGGTGCAGACCGAATGGCGGCTGACGCTGTTGGCGGTGGCAGCCCTGCCCCTCTTCGTGTTCCCGGCGCGACGGGTGGCCCGCGTGTTGCGACGCGTCACGCAACAGCAGATGGAACACAATGCGGCGATGTCGGCCATTCTGCAGGAGACGTTCAACGTGAGCGGCGCCCTCCTCGTGAAGCTGTTCAATCGTTCGGAGGCCGAGCAGACCAAATTCGCCTCCGAAGCCGCCCACGTGCGCGACCTCGGGGTGCGTCGGGCGCTCATCGGACGATGGTTCTTCGCCGCCTTGGGTCTCGTCAGCGCCGTCGGTACCGCCGCCGTCTTCTGGGTCGGGGGTTGGTTGGTGATCAGGAATGTGATCACCCTCGGGGACGTGGTCATGTTCTCGGCGCTGACCGGACAGTTGTACGGCCCGCTGTCTGCGCTGTCGAATGCGCGCGTCGAGTTCGCCACGTCGCTCGTGAGCTTCGAGCGGGTATTCGAGGTGCTCGACCTCCCCGTGGACATCACCGAAGCGGCCGATCCAACGCACCTGTCAGACATTGCCGGGTCGATCGAGTTCGACGCCGTGTCGTTCCGATACGAGGGCGAGGGACCGGCCGGGCTCGAACAGGTCAAGCGGTTCCGAGCCTGGGGTCACGGCGAGGCGGGCGGCCCCCAAGCCGAGCCGATGGCGTCGGGTCGCGAATGGGCCATCGAGGACGTCTCGTTCACCATCGCGCCTGGCGAGATGGTGGCGCTCGTCGGCCCATCGGGAGCCGGCAAGACGACGATCTCGTATCTCGTCCCTCGTCTCTACGACGTCGACCTCGGTGCGGTCCGGATCGACGGGCACGATGTTCGCCAGCTGACGCTGGGCACGCTCGGCGAAGGCATCGGTGTCGTCACACAGGAGAGCTACCTGTTCCACGACACGATCGCCGCCAACCTGCGATACGCCAGGCCCGACGCCACGGACGCCGACCTCGAGGCGGCGGCACGGGCCGCCAACATCCACGAATTCATCGCCTCGTTGCCGAGCGGATACGACACCGTGGTCGGCGAGCGCGGCTACCGGTTGTCGGGCGGCGAAAAGCAACGGTTGGCCATCGCTCGCGTCATTCTGAAGGACCCGAGCATCCTGATCCTCGACGAAGCGACGTCGCATCTCGACTCGCAGTCCGAGGCGCTCATCCAGGATGCGCTCGAGCACGTGATGGAGGGCAGGACCTCGCTGGTCATCGCCCACCGACTGTCGACCGTGCTCGCTGCGGATCGGATTCTGGTGTTGGACGGCGGTCGTCTGGTCGAGTCCGGATCCCACGCCGAACTCGTCGGGACCGGTGGACTGTACGCAACACTGTACGAAACCCAGTTCCGATTCGAGGCCGCCGCGACGTGATCGGTCCTCCCGAGGTCGAGGCCGCCGGGAATCGCATCGCCGAATGGGTCCGGCACACCCCGACGATGGCGCTGCGGACCCCGGCGGGCGCCGAAGTGTGGCTGAAGCTGGAGCTGTTGCAGCACACCGGCTCGTTCAAGCCGCGAGGCGCGTTCTCGTCGCTGCTCGCCGACCCTCCGGACCGGGTGGTAGCCGCCTCAGGCGGCAATCACGGGCTGGCGGTCGCGTTCGCCGCCGGTCGGTTGGACCTGCCGGCCGAGATCTTCGTGCCGGAGCTGATCTCGGTGACGAAGCTGGAGCGCCTCCGCGCGGTGGGCGCATCGGTGACCGTCGTCCCGGGCGTCTATGCGGATGCGCTGCGGGCGGCCGAGCGGCGGGCGGCCGAAACGGGGGCGCGGTCGGTCCACGCCTACGACGACGACTTCGTCATGGCCGGCCAGGGGACCGTGGGACGCGAGTTGGAGCACGACGCCGGAACGTTCGACACGGTGCTGGTGTCGGTGGGCGGCGGAGGTCTGGCAGCCGGGATCTCCGCGTGGTTCACGGACCGGTCGCGGATCGTGGGCGTCGAAACACCCGGTACGCGCACGTGGGCCGCGGCGTTGCAGGCAGGTCGACCGGTACACGTCGATGTATCGGGACCTGCGGCTGATGCACTCGGCGCCTCACAGTTGGGTGACGGTCCGTTCGAACAGTTGTGCGCCTGGAGGGCGGGTTCGATCGTGGTCGACGATGCCGCGGTGCTGGCCGCGCAGCGTCACGCCTGGAGCGAGTTGCGGTTGATCGTCGAACCCGGTGGCGCCACGGCCCTGGCTGCGGTGCTGAGCGGCGCGTACCTACCGGCGGAGGGCGAACGGGTCGCGGTGATCGTTTGTGGCTCCAACGCCGACCCGGCAACAATCGTCTAGACGTGCGACTCGCCGGATCCGAGCCGCGGCCGGCCGTCGTCGCTCGTCGACCTAGGCGAGATTGGCTGCCAACACCGGGTCGGTCGGAGCCAGCAGGAGGTGTCCGTCGGCGTCCTTTGTCGCCCACAGATCGGGATGGACTTCCAACCACAGCCCCTCTGTCAGCAGATCGAGACCGGCGCGATGGCGGCGCCCTGGCGCCTCGTATACGAGGACCTTCGGCGCTGGCGTGCCGATGGCGGCGTACCGGCCGATGAGATCGAACTGGCCGAATACGGCCGCCATGCCCTCGGCGGCGTCGATCGGCCGGCCGGCCTGATTCCACCATTCGACGGCTCCGCAGTCGGTACAGGCCACGACGGCGACTCGCCCGATGGTTCGGGGCTGATGCCGGCAACTGGTGAGTGCTTCTCTCATGAGCATCAGGATGGCATCTGGCTGTGACAGATTCTGCGCGCCGTAGGCTGGTGGCCATGAAGCCGTGGATTGGACTGGTGCGGGGCATCAATGTGGGCGGACGGAACCAGCTGCCGATGGCAGGGCTCATCGCCGCCTTCGAGGCCGCCGGGTGTACCGATGTGCGGACCTACATCCAGAGCGGGAACGTCGTGTTCCGACCGCCGTCGGCCGGCGTGGTCGCCGACACGATCCTCGATGGCATCGAACGTTCCCACGGTTTCCGTCCGCAGCTCCAGCTGTTTCCGCTCCAGCGCCTCACACAGGCGCTGGAGACCAATCCCTTTCCGGTCGACGACCCGAAGGCCGTCCATCTGTTTTTCCTCACCGGCGAAGCGCCGGCCGGCGACGTGCTCGACGACCTCCTCGCCGATACGGAGGACTATCACATGGCCGGCTCGGTCGTGTACCTCCACGCGCCCGACGGCGTCGGCCGGTCGAAGTTCATGGCACGGTTCGAGTCGGCGACCGGATGCTCGGCGACGGCTCGCAATTGGCGGACCGTCACGAAGCTCGCCGACCTGGCCGGCGATGCGTAGTTGTGTGCCAACGCGCATGAGGCCCCCGAAGGGGCCTCATGGGTCAGGAGTTGCGTTTGGGGGTCAGGACCAGGAAGAACCAAAGGTGCTGAAACGCTGGAAGGCACGCTGCGACCACGACGACCCGGCTTCCACCGTGTGCTCCGTCTGATCTGCCGCAGCCACGTGATAGGCGGTCGAGAAGCTGGCCGTCACCGCTCCCACGGCGAGAACCAGCAGGAGTGCTGCCGCGACGATGCGTCGCTTTCCGTTGTCCCAAGCCAATCCGAAGGAGGCCATGTTCGGTCCTTTCTGTCCGATGGCTTGATATCGGCGAAGTCGCGATTTTCCTGCGTATCAACCTCGGCGCGATCACGGTGACTAGTCACTCGCCGTCGGTAGGCTGCGGGCGATGATGCGCCCTCTCCTGGCGACGCTGGTCGTGCTGGCGGCGTGCTCGGCGCCACCCGACGCCGGATCGTCTACGGCGGTTCCGACGAGCGTCCCATCCGAGATCGAGGTGACGTCGAACGCGGCCGGCGGCTGCGCGCACGTGACGGCTGTCGAGATCACCGAGACGGGTCCCGACGAGTACCGGTTCGACGTCACCGTTCGATCCGACGATCGCGGCTGGGACAAGTATGCCGATCTCTGGACGGTCGCGACCGTCGACGGCATCGTACTGGGGGAGCGGGTCCTGACCCACCCGCACGACAACGAGCAGCCGTTCACTCGGTCGCTGTCGGGGGTGACCGTTTCAGTCGACGAAGTGATCGTGGCGGCCCGCGACTCGGTGCTCGGCTTCTGCGGGGATACCGTGACGATGGAACTCCCGTGACCACGCGCAGGTGACGGCACCGCTCTAACCTGACCAGGTGCAGATCTTGGTTGCCACGGCCGGTGCGCTCCCTCCCGCGGCCGTGGCGTCGTACGTCTCCTCGCATGGACCTGACGTCGATGTCGTCGTCATGACGGCCATCGAGGTACCTCGGACGTTCCTGCAGGAACTGGAAGCCGAAGGATGGGATCCGCTGGAGGACGAACGCACCGCCGAAACCGAGCGTGCCGTGGCCGGGTATGTCGAGGAGCGGGGTCTCCGGCTCGTTCAGCCCATCGTCGGAGCGTTGGATGCGATCGGTGTCACTGCGCAGGCGCTGCTCGTCGAGCATTCGGAACCGGCCACCGCCATCCTCGAAGCGGCTGCTGAACTCGGGACGGATCTCATCGTCGTCGGTGCGACCAAACCGTTGTTTGCGGAGTCGGCCTGGCAGAGCGTCGCGCAGCAGTTGATGGTCTCTAGCCCCGTCCCGCTGCTCATGGTCCCAGGGGTGCGTCGGGCTGAGGACGACGATGAGGACGAAGCGGGCAGCTGAGTAGGATCCCCCGGGCGATCTAGGAGGACCTGTGCCGGCCGACGAACTCATCAACCGGGTCACGTGGAAGATCCCGAATGCTCTTGCGCTCGTCGGATCGCGGGCCGGCGACGAATGGAACGGGATGACGACGAGCTGGATCACCCAGGTGGCGATGGAGCCGGTCCTCATCGCGATCGGAGTCGACAAGAAGGCGGTGACGCATCGCCTCATCGCCGATGGCGGCTCGTTCACGGTCAACCTGTGGGACGCAGAAGACACGCGACCGTTCGTCAAGTTTTCGAAGCCGGCCCAAAAGGATGGCATGGCGCTCAATGGCCGGCCCATCCGAGAGGGCACGACCGGCGCGCCGATCTTCTCCGAGGCGATCGCCTGGATGGACTGCACGGTCTGGCAGGCCGTCGACTGCGGCACGCACACGCTTTTCATCGGCGAACTCGTCGACTGCGACATCACCGACGATGACGCCCGCCCGGCCGCCATGTCGGACACGCGCATGAAGTACGGTGGTGTTCGGCGGGGCGGACACTGAAGGAACGAGGACATGGACGCACGAGTAGATGACCGGGTAGCAATCGTCACCGGCGGGAGTCGCGGCATCGGTCTCGCAACGGCCGTCGAGCTGATCAACAGCGGAGCGCGCGGTGTGGTCGTCACCAGCCGGAAGCCTGACAACCTCGAGGCTGCCGTCGCCGAGATCCGGGAAGCCGTCGACCGCCCCGAGGCCGTCCACGGGATCGTCGCGGCCGCCGACGACGACGCGCGAGCCACAGAAGCGGTCGCCGAGACGATCGCCCACTTTGGCGCGGTCGACATCCTCGTCAACAACGCGGGCACCAATCCGGCCGTCGGCAATCTCGCCGACGTGGATCTCGGGGCTCTCGACAAGACCTGGGATGTGAACCAGCGTGCACCGATCGTCTGGTCGGCGCAGGTGTGGCAGCAGTGGATGGCCGAACACGGGGGTGCCATCGTCAACGTGGCCTCGGTGGGCGGTCTCGGTCCCAGCCCGCTGCTCGGCGCCTACAACGTGTCGAAGGCCGCGCTCATCTACACGACCCGGCAGATGGCCTTCGAGATGGCCCCGACCGTCCGCGTCAATGCGGTGGCGCCGGCCGTGGTGAAGACGCGCTTGTCGGAGCTCTTGTGGTCGGCCGATGAACAGGGCGCCGCCGACCAACACCCGCTCCGGCGACTCGGACTACCCGAAGACATCGCCAACGCCATCGTGTTCCTGGCATCTGACAAAGCGTCGTGGATCACGGGCATCACGCTTCCCGTCGACGGCGGTGTGGTCAACGCCTCCAGCTCCGTTGGCTGATCGCCGACTCGCCGCGTTGCTCGTGGCGGTGCTGGTGGGATGCTCGGGCGCCGACCCCCTGCCAGAGGGACCCGGCGCTGCCGATGTCGCAACGGGTTTCGCCACCGCGACGACCTCCGGTCGCGTCGATGGCAACCGCTTCGTGGCCGGGTCGGGAGACCTTCCGGGTGCTGAGCCAATCGATCTGGTGATCGACGAGATCCCCGCCTGGTTGGTGTTGGCTCCTCAGGAAGACCATCTCGTGCTCGTCGTCGTCACCGATGCGGGTACGGTGCTCAGCTACCGACTCGACGGTCCGTCCCCCGTCCCGGTCGAGGTCAACCTCGACCGGCTTCCGGAGGGCGCCCCGCCGGCCGTCGCCCACGGCCAGGGGACGCTGGTGTTGGCGCCACCCGTCCCGGCCGGTTCGACGCTCACCAATCCGCTGGCGCTGACGACCGGTGGCTTGGCGTTCGTGGCGTCGGACGGCGCGGTCATCGTGTCGGACGCCGCGGGCAATCGACGTTTCGAGATCGACGCCATGCTGGACGGCCGCCTGGCGGTGTCGGCACAGGGCACGCTGGCGGTACTGACGGGACCAACGGACCGGTACGGGCACGGTGTCCTCGGCGACAGGCTGGAGGCGGATGCGGTCACCTTGATCTCGCTCGCCGACCTCACCGAGGTGGCGACGTGGCGGCCCTCGACCGGCGGGGTCATCGAATCCAACGCGCCGCTGTGGGCCGACGTCGATGGGGATGGCGCAGACGAGCTGGTGGTGACGGTCAGCGACGCGCGAACGGGCGCGCGTCTGACCGTGGTCTCCCAGGACGGTACGGAGTTGGGCTCTTCCGACGCCATCGGCAACGGCAATCGATGGCGACATCTCATCGCGGCCGGACCCGTTGGGCCCAACGGGGAGATCGAGGTGGTGGCCATGCGGACGCCCCACATCGGAGGCATCGTCCAATTCTGGCGGTGGACGGACACCGAGCTGGAACTGGCCGCGGCGGCCGAGTCGTATTCGAGCCACCGGCTGGGAAGCCGCAATCTCGACATGGCCGTCGCAGTCGACGGGGATGGCGACGGGATCGTCGAGGTGATCGTGCCTGACCGTCCCCGATCCACGCTGGTGGCGATCCAGCGCAACGCCGATGGCGCGTCCGAGCCATACCGGCTCGAGCTCGACGGCGAGCTGACGTCCAACCTGGCGGCCGCCGTCGATCCGGCAACGGGTCGGTTGGTTCTCGTCGCAGGCACGGAGCGGGGCACGATCCGCCTCTGGCCCTGACCCTCACCAACCCCGGGTGCCGGGGCCACCTTTGAACGGGCCGCTCACATCGGGCGTGATCCAGCCGCCGTAGAACGTGCCCTCCTGCGGCAGCACCGTGTGAGGTCCGACGGTGCACCGATCCATGAGCTGGGCGAAGAAGGCGACGTGGTCGGTCAACGCCTCGTAGCCTGCGGTCGGAGACTCGTAGCCCCAGGCGGCGTTGGTCGCGGCGCGTCGATCGACCTCGACCGACCAATACGTCGACCGCCCCTTGAACTCGCACCAGGTGGCATGGTCTGCTCGAACCAGCCGGTCCATGTCGATGTCGTCGACCGGGAGGTAGTACGTGGGTGGGTGGCTGGTCTCGAGTACCGCCAGCGCCGACTCGGTGTCGGCGATCGTGGTGTCGGCGATGGTCACGGTGATCCGCCGTGACTCGGGCCGAATGATCGGTGGGCGGGGGTAGTCCCACACGGACTCGGTCATGCGTCTGTCACCGGATCGATGCCGGGCCTCCCGGCCTCCAGCCACGATGCGAAAGCCTTCTCGGTGCCGATGTCATAGCCGGCAGCCGACGACTGGAGGTAGCGGTGGTGCAGCAGGTCGCAATAGGCCTGGATCGGATCGCCGACGCCTTCGGTCGCTCGCAGCTTCGCGAGATAGGGTTCGAACTGCGCCACCCGCCATTTGATGGCACCGATGGCCTTGCCGGAGTCCGAGTGATGGTGCTCCTTGGCTTGGTAGTAGTACAAGTCGGAGAGGATCTGATGCGCCTGGCTCTCCAGCGCCTCGATGCCGGTCAGCTCGTACAGCCGGTCGCGGTGAAACGATCGGCCGGCGACGCGGGTGCGGATCCGCAGTTTGCTGCCGTCGCCACTGGGTATGAGGTCGATCTCGTCGACGGTGAACCCGAGGTCGTTGAGGCGGTGGATGCGTTCTCGGATCTTGTATCGCTCCTCTGGGCCGATGATGTCCTCGCGGGCGAGTTCCGCCCAGAGCCCGTGGTAGCGCGCCGAGATGTCGACGCCCAGCTCCAGGTCGGCGACGTCGATGGCGACACCGGTGGCCGCCGCGATGTCGGCCATGCCTCCCGCCACGTTGACCTCCATGATCTCGAGGTCCTCGATTCGTTTGCCATCGCTCAGGTGTTCGTGCAGGGAGGCCGTCTCGGCGTCGACCAGCATCGTCTCGATGCTCGGACCGTCGTACCGGTAGAGCACGTTCGACAGGCTGCAATCTCCCCAAAAACATCCAGCCAGGTGCAGTTGGACGAGCAGTCCGGCAAAGGCATCGAGCATCCGGTCTCGGTTGACGCCGAACCCGGCTCCGGCGAGCAGCTCACGATATGAGAACGAGTGGTCGACGTAGCGGGTGATCAGGGCGGCCGACCTCTCATCCGTGGGGTCGTCGGTCCGGCGTTCCACGAGCCCGACGGCCAGCACCGACGGCACCTCGATCGGTTCGAGGGCTCGCAGCACGGCGTAGTCCTGGTGGGCGGGCCGGGTGGACAGCTCTTTCACCGCGTAGATGCCCTGCCGGTACGACACGAACCGCACCTCGTGTCGGGAGATTCCCTTGGGGAGGTCCACGATGCGTTCGGTTTCCCATTCGGCGAGCGGCTCGTCCCACGGCAGGTCCAAAAAGTCGGGATGGCCGGGACGAATGGTCAGCTCGGGCATCCGGGCAGCCTACCGGTAGCCTGGCGACATGGATGCTCCCGAGCGGATCGAAGTGGTGGGCGGAGAGATGGTTGCGCTCGCCTGGCCGGACGGACTCACCGCCGAGCTGTCGGCACGGCAGCTTCGTGACGCCTGTGCGTGTGCCGACTGTCGCGCCGATGACACCTCCCGCCGGACGTTGCGCCTCGTCGTGCCGATCCTGGTGACGATCACCGACGCCGAAATCGTCGGTGGCTATGGATTGCGGTTCTCGTTCGCCCCGGACGGCCACCACACGGGCATCTTCACGTTCGATCAGCTCCGGGAGCTGGCTGACACTTCGGACACCAATAGGTGATGCGTTCGAGGTCGCCCACCCAGGCGGCCTCGATGGCGGTCCGACACCGGCGGCATGGCTTGCCCTGCCGGTTGTAGACCCACAGGGTGTGGCCGCGGCGCGGGTCGCCGGTCGTGATCCGTTCCGGTCGAGAGCGGTTGAGCATGAGCAGCTGGCGGGACCGGTCGACGAGCCGGCGGAGCGTTGCGTGGTCGACCTCGTCAGGAGGCGTTTCGGGGTGGACCCGCTCCATGAACAACACCTCCGACTTGTAGACGTTGCCGATTCCGGCCATGCCTCGCTGGTCGCTCAACGTCTCGGCGATGGTGGCACGTTTCAGGGTTGTCAGACGCTGAAGCGCCTCTTCGGGCGCGAACTCGTCGGCGGTGAGGTCGGGGCCGAGGTGGGCCATCGAGCGTCGCACCGCCTCGGGCTTGTCGACCTCGATGTCGGGCGCCGAAAAGCACACCGCCACGGCATCGGACACGGTCAGCACGACGCGGGCGGCGCCGGCCGGACGCCGCCACCTCCCATCGGTCCCGTAGACATGCCAGACGCCCGGCATGCCGAGGTGCGTGCGGATCGTCAGCCCGGCATCGGTGTCGATCACGAGATGTTTTCCGACGGATGCGACCGATGTCACGGTGCTGCCGGTGAGCTGACGCGACGCGGCCCGCACCGGCGCCGCCGAGCCCGCCACCCGTTCGAGCTCATGGCCGACCAGAGCAGATCCCACCCGTTGGGCGGCCCGGTAGAGCGTGTCGCCTTCTGGCATCAGCGCCCGCGGTAGGTGAGGCCTCTGACCGACGTGACGAAGCCCGCTTCGGCGAGGGCCGCACCGAGCGTCGTGGTTGCCACCGGCTCGTCGTCGACGGTCTCGATGCGGAATCTTCGGTGGCGGTCCCCGATGTCGCGGAAGCGGGCGGCGGCGTCGGCCAGACGCCGGGCGTCGTCGGTGAAGGTCAGGACCTTCTTGCCGGCGCGTTCGACGAAAGCGACCGGCTCTCCGCCGACCAGCACCACGTAGGCGCCCGCCGAGCGGCTCGGGCGGCCGGTGGCATGGTCCGGCCAGTCGAGCGCCGCACCGTAGGGGTTGGCAGGGTCGGTTGCGGCGAGGAGGACGGCTCGGTCAGCCGGCTCGGTGCGGAGCCGATCGACGGCGCCGGGAAGGGCGAACTGGGATGCGCCGAGCCCCTCGACGAAGTATCCCCGTCGCACCTTGCCGATCTCTTCGAGGCTGCGAAACACCGGATAGATGCCCGAGAATCCGCCGGGAAGACCTTCTGACAGCACCGCGCCCCGAGTGACCACGCCGTGGCGTTCGAGCAGCTGGTCGGCCCAGGCGGTCAGACGAATCGTGTCGGCGGCCGGGGTCCCGACGAGGCTCGACACGAGCGACCATCGGCCGGCCGACGACGGCGGGAAGGCCCCGGTGAGGGCCGGCCGTCCTGACGGTCGGCGCGGCTTGCCGGCGATGAAGGCCCGTACTGGAGCCAGCGTGTCGTTGGTGACTTCGCCGGCCCAGACCAGATCCCAGAGCGCGTCGAGCACATCGAGGGGATCGCCGCCGACGGCTTCGTAGAGGTCGCGGAAGAACGACGCGCCCCTCGCCTCCAGGGTCGCCCGGAGTGCTCCATGGGCGGCCTCGTCCGGCAGCTCCTCGGTTGGGCGCACGGTGAGCATCGGGAGTTGGTCACGGCGGTAGAGGGCGAGACGACCGTCGCGAGCTCCGATGCTGCCGTAGCCCACCCAGACGAGGTCTCCGGACACCATGAGCTGATCCAGCAGATGTGGCTCGTAGTCGAGGCGGGCCGGCAGCACGTCGCGCTCCAAGACCGAGGCAGGAATGACCGCTCCCTGGAGGCGTCCCACCACCTCGGCGAG
>JBFKPQ010000061.1:0-13039 GCA_041628225.1 Acidimicrobiia bacterium
CCGCGCAGGTGGTAGTCGACGGCTCCAGCCTGGCCGTTGTTGCTGCCCATCTTCTTCTCGGACGGTTGGGCGCCCGGCGCCTGGGTCCACTTCACGATGGTGCCGGCCGGATAGGGGCCGAACACCCATCCGGTCGCCTGATCGACGGCATACACCTGCGGGTTCGGATCGACCAGGTCCTCGGCGGCCAGGTCGTAGAAGCCGTCCTCGTTCTGGCCACCCTTCGCGCCCGGGAGGGAGCTGCTGCCCGCCGGCGGGATCTTCTTGCCGTGCGGGTTCGGGCCGGGCAGGCACGCCGCCAGCGGCGGAGTCGTGTCGGCCCATTCGACGGTGGCGGTCGCGCAGCCGGTCTGGCCGGTGGGAGTGGCGACGGTGAAGCACGCCTCGATGGTGTCGATGCCGCCGCCGCCGGTGTTCGGGTAGGTCCACGACACGTTGCCGTCCGCATCGGTGGTGCAGTCGAGGGCCAGGCTGCACGTGCCGGTCGTTCCGGCGTTCGGGCCGCTCGTGACCGTGAACGTGACGGTCCGGCCATCGACCGTGCCCGGCTCGCCGAAGATCGTCGCCGTCACCGTGTGGGTGGTGTCCACGCCCAGTTCCTTGGTGGCGGAGTCGGGGTCGAGGTCGATCGCCAAGACGGACACGGTTGTGCAGGCCGCGCCGCTGTCACCGGGTCCGCCGGCGTCGGAACCCAAGGCGGTCACGCACATGGTGTGGGTGCCGACACCGAGCCCGGTCACCGGCGTCGCGTAGGTGACTGCGACCGGACCGGGCTGGGGGAGTGCCTGCGAGATGTCGCCGCTGGGGATCACCGCCGGTGGGCCGCCGTCCACGGTCAACTCGAGATGGTCCAGCGACGAGGCCAGCAAGCCGGCCAGCACGCCGGCCAACTCGGCCGGATCGGTCACCGGGGTGCAGGTGCCTCCGGTGCCGGCTGCGATGGCGTCGAGGGTGCCGTTGACTCCGTCGGTGCAGGACGCTTCGGCCCCGATGGCGAAGGTGTGGGCGACCGCTCCCGCTCCGGCCATGGCGGCCACCGCGTCGTTGAAGTCGGAGATCGGCCCGAAGTTGGATTGGCCGTCCGACAAGAACACGACGATGTTCGTGCTGTTGGTGCTGGCGGCGAGGACCTGATTGGCCGCCGCCACGCCGGCGCCGAAGTTGGTGTGGCTGCGGATGGCGTCGACCGGCGTGAACTGGGAGGGCCCGGCGAAAGAGCTGCCCGCCACCACCGACGTGACGACCGTGTTCACGTGGCCCGGACCAGCTCCGGGCAGAGTGGTGGTCTGCGGGCCGGCGTCGGGTGCCATGTCGGCCACGGCGCCCTGGCGTCCGTATGCCGCCAGGCCGACCTCGTTGACGGCGCCGGACGAGATGGCTGCCTGGTTGAGCGCCATGATCCCCTGGATTTGGCAGTCGAGGATCGTGTCGGGGGTGCCATCTCCGTTGAGGTCACCGCCGCAGTCGCCGCCCGCCGGGTCGTTGACGCTCCCCGACACGTCGAGAACGTACACGACGGTGGTGCCGCCGTCGCCGAACCCGACCGAAGCGGTGCCTTCCACCGTGACGTCAACGGTTCCCGACGGCGAGGCGACGACGTATTCGGTGCCGTCGGCAGGGGAGTCGAGCGTCACGTCGATGGGCGTGCCGTTGGGGAGGAGAGAGGCCGATTCCGATGCCAGAGCAGGCACCGAGACGAAGACCAGGAACAGAACGGTGGGTATGGCCAGACGCTTCACTGAGAGCCCCTTATCCGTGCCCCCAATGACCACCCGTCGTGAGCGTAGATCACGGACAGTGATGCCGTCAAGGGGGAGTTGTCGCCACCGATCGCGTCGTCTCGAGCGGCGATCGCGACGAGCCGAACCGGCTACTCGACGAGCGACGGTCGGCAAGCGCGGGCTGCGCCGAGAGATCTCAGCGGGACAGGGTGATGGCGACCTCGGTCACGCAGTCCTGCTCGTTGGCCGCCGAATGGGGCGTCACCGTGGGCAAGCACGTCGGGTCGATGGCCTCCATGAGCCCGCCGACGAGGCCCTGATCGAGCGCACACACCACGTCGGGATGGTTGGTGGCCGTGTCGCCGAAGGGGCAGTGGGTGGTCAGCAGGCGGGTGCCGTCGAGGTCGGGAGCGATGCCGAATCCGACGCCGGTCATGGCGGCTGCCACCGCCCGCACCGCACCTTCGAAGCCTTCCTCGTCGGGTACGCCGATCTCGGCGGCCAGCTCCAGTCCGTACTGGCGGCCCACCCGACGAGCCACCGCCGAGATGTCGTCGCTGGCGATTTCGGTGATCACCCGCATCAGCAAGTTCGAGAGCAGGTCGTGCTGGTGGGTGGGGAAGTGCAGGTCGATGGTTTTGTTCGTCACCTGGTACGTCTTGGCCGGACGCCCGGCGCCGCTCGACTCGGTGGCGCGGCCGATCTCGAGGTAGCCGTCCTCGGTGAGACGGTCGAGGTGATGTCGCGCCACGTTCGGGTGGATGTCGAAGAGTTCGGCCACCTTGGACGCCGTCAGCGGCTCCGGCGACTGGCGGGCGGTGATGTAGATGCCGCGGCGCGTGGCGTCACCGAGCGTCGCCGTCAGGTCGCCGATCGACTTGTCGAGATCCGAGGTGGGAATCGTCATGAACGGTCCTCACTATAGTTTCGTTGGCCGAATTCACTCTGAGGAGCCATGCCCAACGCCCCCGCCATCGAGTCCCTCGTTTCCGCTGTCGAAGACCCGCTCCTGCATCGCTCGCTGGGCGACCTCGGCATGGTCCGCTCCGTCGACGTCGGCCGGCGCGGCTCCGTCACGATCTCGCTGCTCATCCCGGTGCCCGAAATCGCCGATTACGCCGACCTCCGCGACCGCATCGCAGCCGAGGTGGCCCGTGAGGACGGGGTCAAGAAAGTCGATGTCGTCCTCGACGGCATGACCGACGAAGAGCGCGAACGGCTCATGACCATCGTGCTCGGCGACGGCAAGGGGATCGTCGGCGGTCCAGGCTCGCGGACACGCGTCATCGGCATCGGATCCGGCAAGGGCGGCGTCGGCAAGTCGTCGGTCACCACCAACCTGGCTGTGGCGTTGGCCCGGATCGGCCGCAAGGTGGGCGTCATCGACGCCGACGTGTGGGGCTTCTCGATCCCGAAGATGCTCGGAGCCGGCCCGGCGCCCGTCGTGATCCACGAGTCGATCATCCCGCCCGAGGCGCACGGCGTGAAAGCGATGTCCATGGACTTCTTCGTGGGCGACGACCGGGCCGTCATCTGGCGCGGCCCGATGCTGCACAAGGCCATCGAGCAGTTCCTCACCGACGTGTTCTGGGACGAGCCCGACTTCCTGCTCATCGACATGCCGCCGGGTACCGGCGACATCGCCATCTCGCTGTCGCAGTTCCTGCCCAGGGCACAACTGCTGATCGTGACGACACCGCAGCCCACCGCCCAGCGGGTGGCGCGGCGGTCGGCACTCATGGCCGAAAAGGTCAACCAGGAAGTCATGGCGGTCGTCGAGAACATGTCCTGGTTCACCGGCGACGACGGCACCCGCTACGAGCTGTTCGGTTCGGGCGGCGGCCAGGCGCTCGCCGACGAACTCGGCGTTCCGCTCGTTGGCCAGATCCCCCTGCTGCCGGCGATGCGAGAGGGCGCCGACCACGGCAAGCCCGTGTGTCTCGTGGCCCCCGAGTCGGAAGCGGCCGCGGCGTTCGAACAGCTCGCCAAGGCGGTCATCGACCTCAAGCCACGGGTGCGGACCCACCCGGAGCTCGTCATCCGCTGATCAGACGCCGATCACGTCCAAGAACCGGTACCACCACGCCCCGAACGGCAGGAACCAGGTGCTGTGCCGGTACCACCACTTGGTGGGATGGTCGATCTCCATGAACGGGCTGGTCTCGAGCTGACCCGACACGAGCTTGCCGAGTTCGTCGCCGATGTACGTACCGACCGCCACACCGTGGCCTCCGTACCCCAAGCCGTACCAGGCGCCTTCGATCCGGCCGATGTGCGGCATCAGGTCGAACGTGACGCCCAGCTTGCCCGACCAGCTGTGGGTCAGCCGAACGTCGGCCAGTTCCGGGAAGAACTCTGCGATCGTATCCCGCTGGATGTTCGCCGAGGTTCCGAGATGCAGATCGGTCGACAGGTTGTTGCGACCGCCCATCAAGAGCCGGTGATCGGGCGTGAACCGGAAGTAGTTCAAGAACCGCTTCGCGGTCCACAACATGCGCCCGTTGGGGATGAGCCGTTCCGCCACGTCGGCTCCGAGCGGTTCGGTGACGGCGATGTAGCTGCCGATGGGAATCACCCCACGGCGCAGCTCCGGCAGCAGCGGCCCGGTGTAGCCGTTGGTCGCCACGACGACCTCGGACGCCTCGATCGTCCCGGCACCCGTCGCCAGCCGGTAACCGCTGCCGTTGCGATGCAGTCGAGTGACGGGGGCCTGCTCGACGAGCGTCGCTCCGGCGCTCTGCGCGGATCCCGCCAGGCCATAGAGATAGCGGGCCGGATGCAGCCCGCCGGCGATCGGATCGAGCACCGCCGCCACGAACGAGTCGGAATCGATCACCTCGGTGCGGAGTTCGGCGCCTGTGACGATGCGCCGATCGAACCCGAGGTGCTCTCGCTCCCAGGAGACCATCCCGGCCAGGCGATCGGCGGCCCGCCGCGACATCGCCAGGCCGGCGGCCCCGCACCGCGAGAACGAGCAGTCGATGGCCTCCTCTTTGATGATGGTCTCGACGAGGTCGATGGCCGCCACCGAGGCGTCCCAGAACGTCCGGCCGAGCTCCGGTCCATACATCGAGAAGATGTCCCGGTTGGAGGCCTTGAGCCCCGACGTCGTCATGCCGCCGTTGATCGTGCTCGCTCCGGCTCCCACGTCGCCGGCGTCGACGACCACCACCGACATGTCGGCCTTGGCCATCCGCCGGGCCGCGGTGAGTCCGGTCACGCCGGCGCCGATCACCACGACGTCGGCCCGGGTCGGCAGCGCCGCCCCGCCGAGGCCGGCCGGCTTGGGCGCGTCCTCTCTCCAGAACGGGGTGTGCTGCATCAGTTCAGGTCGAAGACGACGGTCTGAAGGTCGGTGAACTCGTCGATCTTGCCGCGACCCCACCCCGTGTCGGTGCCGGCGGCTCCCCCGAACGGCTGGAACGTCTCCCAGAAGTCCGTCGAGTCGTTCACCACCACCGTGCCGGAGCGGATCCGGTCGGCGTACCAGAAGGCCGTCTTGATGTTGTTCGTGAAAACGGCCGCCTGCAGGCCGAGCCGGCTCCGGTTGGCCATGGCGACGGCCTCGTCGTCGTTCGGGACCGACAGAATCGGCAACACCGGACCGAATGACTCCTCCTGCGACAGGGCGCTGGCTTCGGGAACGCGGTCGACGACGGTGAACTCGTAGTACAGCTCGGTGGGGTAGCCCGAGGCGCGGCCGCCGCCCATCAACACGTCGGCGCCCTTGTCGCGAGCGTCGGCGATGTGACGGTCCATCTTGGCGGCGGTCGCCTCGTTGTTGAGGGGGCCCATGTTGGTGTCCTCGTCGAACGGGTCGCCCAGTCGCACGTCGCCGGCCGCTTTCAGGCTGGCCTCGACGAAGGCGTCGTGGACGTCGTCGACGACGATCACCCGCTCGGTGGCACAGCACACCTGGCCGGCGTTGTAGTAGGCGCCGTACACGGCCGCCTCGGCCGCCGCCTGGATGTTGGCGTCGCCGGTGACGATGAGCGGTCCGTTGCCCGACATCTCCATGATCGAGCGCTTGATGCCCATCCGCCCGAGGATCTTCTCGCCGGTCGCCGACGATCCGGTGAACCCGATGGCGTCGACACCGCGATGCGTCACGAGGTGGTCGCCGATCTCGGCGCCGCCAGGGATGATCGAGATGGCACCCTTCGGCACGCCGGCTTCCTCGAACGCCTTGGCCAGTTCGAGCAACGCCCAACTCGTGAAGGTGGGGGGCTTGACGATGACGGCGTTGCCGGTGGCCAGGCCCGGGCCGACGTACTCGAGCGGAATGGTCACCGGGAAGTTCCACGGCGTGATGGCGGCCCACACGCCGACCGGGCGCCGGAAGGTGAACATGCGCTTGTTGCGATCCGAGGTGGGGATCACGTCACCGCCCAGGCGCTTGACGTCCTCGGCGGCATTGCGGAAGTATTGGTTGGCTTCGGCGATGTCGTCGACGGATTCGGCGTGGTACGGCTTGCCCTGCTCGAGCGTTTGAATGCGCGCGATCTCTTCGACGTGCTGGTCGATGACGTCCCCGATGCGGTGACACAGTTCGGCGCGTTCGAAGGGCGACCAGTGCCGCAGCTCTTCGGTCGCCGTGCGGGCGGCTTCGACGGCGCGGTCGATGTCGGCTGCCGATGCCAGCGGAACGTTGGCGATGTGCTCACCCGTGACCGGCGAATGGAGCTCGAATGCCTCGTCGCCGGTGCCTTCGGTCCACTCTCCGGCGAGGAACAGCTGCAGGTTCTTGGGGGTCATGACGCTCCTTTCGTCGAATACTGTACGCCTCCGCAGACAGCGATGATGTCCGGCGGGTAATGTCGTCTGCGGTGAGAGCTTGGCAGACCCCTTACTACTGATCGACGGCACCGCGACGCGCGGAACGGCCGAGCCGTTCGCCGTCGTCGATCCCGCCACGGGCGAGGTCCTCGCGCGTGTCGCGGCAGCCTCTGAAGACCAGGTCGACCGAGCCGCCACCGCGGCTCGACGTGCGTTCGGACCGTGGCGTGACCTCTCCCAGCCGGACCGTTCGGCGGCCCTGCTTCGGATCTCCGCAGCGCTGTTGGAGCGGCGGGACGACATCGCCGACGCGCTGACCCACGAGACCGGCCGGCCGCGTAGTCGCAACCTGTTGTACGTCGACATGGCGTCCGATCTGTTCCGTCAGTACGCCGAGATGGCGCGACAGGTGCGCGGGCGCGTGGTCCCTTCCAACGATCCGGGGCAGCTGTCCCTCTCGTTGCGCGTTCCCTACGGGGTGGTCGCCGCCCTCGTGCCGTGGAACTACCCGCTGTTGCTCCTGGCGTTCAAGGTGGCGCCGGCCTTGGCGGCCGGCAACACCGTGGTCGTGAAACCGGCGTCCGAGACGACGCTCGTCACCCTGCTCGTCGGCGAGATCCTCGGCGACCACCTGCCGCCCGGGGTGGTCAACGTGGTGGCCGGCCCCGGCCAGACCGTGGGCGAACAGCTCGTCACCCACCCCGACGTCGACCTCGTGGCCTTCACCGGATCGACGGCCGTCGGCAAACGCATCGGGGCGTTGTGCAACGAACACGTCAAGGCGTCCCATCTCGAGATGGGCGGCAAAGACCCGGCGCTCGTCTTCGACGACGTCGATGTGGCCACCGCTGCTCGGGCCGTGGTCTGGGCTTCGTTCTTGAACGCCGGGCAGGTGTGTACGTCGACCGAGCGGGTGTATGTGCACGAGTCGGTCCACGACGCCTTCGTCGAAGCAGTGGTGTCGCTGTCCGACCGCCTCGTCGTCGGCGATCCCTGGGACGAGGCCACGCAGATCGGTCCCATGCGCAACGAACGCGGTCGCGCCAAGGTCCTGGAGCATCTGGACGCGGCGCGCGCGGCCGGTGCCGTCGTGCTGGCGGGCGGTGCCCCGATCGATCGTCCTGGGTTCTTCATGGCTCCGACCGTCGTGGTCGGTGTCGACCACTCCATGCCGCTCATGCGCGACGAGACGTTCGGTCCGGTCATGCCGATCATGCCGTTCTCGGACGAAGCCGAAGCGTTCTCCCTCGCCGCCGACACGCCGTACGGGCTCGGCGCGTCGGCTTACACGTCCGATCCGGCCCGCGTCCGCCGGCTGTATGAGCGCATCCCGGTCGGGATGATGTGGATCAACGATCCGGTCGTCGACAACCTCGCGGCGCCGTTCGGTGGCATGCGGGCGTCGGGCGTAGCACGAGAACTCGGTCTCGAAGGCCTCGAGGCCTTCACCGTGAGCCGGCACGTCCATTGGAATCTCGAACTCGAAACAAAACCCTGGTGGTACTAGAGGAGGTAGACCGTGGGTCTGCAAGGTGAACAGACGGCAGCGTGGTTCCAGCGGGCGCACGCCGCGCTCGTCAACGGGGTGTCCAGCGGATTCCGCTACTGGGGCCCAGACGACACGATGGTCATCGACCGGGGTGAGGGTGCCTACGTCTACGACATGGACGGCAATCGGTACATCGACTACCAGAACGGGTTCGGCCCCATCATCCTCGGACATGGCCATCCGGCCGTGTCCGAAGCCGTCGCCGAAGCAGCCGCCGAAGGCATCGTGTTCGCCATGACTCAGCGGCGGGAGATCGAAGCCGCCGAGGTGTTCTTGGGGGCGATCCCGTGGGCCGATCGGCTGCGGTTCACCAACACCGGCACCGAGGCCACCATGCACGCCATCCGGCTGGCCAGGGGCCTTACCGGCCGTGAGGTCATCCTCAAGTTCGAAGGCCAGTATCACGGCGCCCACGACTACGTGCTCTTCTCCACGGCGGGTGGGCCGTCCGGGTCGCTCGGTTCCCGCTTCTCGCCGGTTCCCTGGCAGACGTCGAGCGGGATACCGGAAGGGATCCGCTCGTACGTGCGCACGTTGCCGTTCAACGACCTGGAGCTGGCGACGCGGTTCATGGCAGATCGGGGCCACCAAGTGGCCGCCATCATCGTCGAGCCGATGCTCGGCAACCTGTACGGCATCATGCCCGACAACGGCTTCCTCGACGGGCTGCGGGCGTTGTGTGACCAGCACGGCACCCTGCTCATCTTCGACGAGGTCAAGACCGGATTCCGGGTGGGTGTCGGTGGTGCCGAGGGGTTGTTCGGTGTGACCCCCGACATCGGTACGTTCGCCAAGGCGATGGGCAACGGGTTCCCGGTGGCGGCCGTCGCCATGGGCGCCGACGCCGTTGCGGGCTGGGAACAGGGCGGCATCACGCAAGCCGGTACCTACTCCGGCAACGGTGTGGCTGCCGCCGCAACCCGGGCCACCATCGAGACTCTGCAGTCGACGGACGCCTTCGATCGGATCGAGCGGATGGGCCGCACCCTCATGGACGGCGTCGCCAAGGTGTGCGCCGACCGCGGGGTCGCCGTGCAGGTCATGGGCGTGCCCGCCATGTTCGGGCTTTTCTTCTCTGACCAGATCCCGCGCGACTTCCGCGACGTCGGGGCGCACGACGTGGATCTGTACTCGCGGGTCGCCCGAGGCATGATCCGGCGCGGCGTGTTCCCGTGCGACGACGCCCGAGAACCCTGGTTCTTGTCTTCGGCGCTGTCCGACGAGGACGTCGCCCTGACTTTGGCGGCCTTCGACGAAGCCCTCGACGAGGCGCTCGGTTAGGCGGAGGACCCATGGCCAAACTGCACGGCGGCCAGATCATCGCCCGCGCCCTGCGCGCCGAAGGTGTCGACACGGTCTTCACGCTGACCGGAGGGCACATCATCGGGATCCTCGATGGCTGCGTCCAGGAGGGGATGCGGGTCGTCGACGTTCGGCATGAACAAGCCGCGGCACACGCGGCCGAGGCGTACAGCCGTCTGACCGGACAGCTCGGCGTCGCGATCGTCACCGCCGGTCCCGGCGTCACCGACGCGGTCACCGGAGTCGCCAACGCCTTCTACTCGTACACGCCGACGTTGCTGATCGGTGGCCGGCACCTCAAGCGCCAAGAGCTGATGGGCGGCCTCCAGGAGATGGACCATCCGCGCCTCTTCCATTCGATCACGCGGTGGGCCGGGACGGCGTGGGAGACGCCCCGGCTCGCCGAACACGTCGCCCACGCGGCGAGGGCCGCCTTCGGCGGGCGGGGCGGACCGGTGTTCCTGGACGTCCCGATGGACGTCCAACTCGACATGGTCGACGAGGCGGCCGTGCATTGGCCGGCCGACTATCGGGCCAACCAGCCCCGCCAGGCCGGAACCGCCCTGCTCGACGACGTCGTCGACCGGCTCGGCTCGGCGGAACGGCCGGTGATCTTCGCCGGAGGAGGGTTCGCGCCGGCCGGTGCCGCCGACCTCGTCCGCCTCGCCGAGGCGTTGGGCGCGCCCGTGTATCTCAACAGCCGGGCCCGCGGGTCATTGCCCTTCGGTCATCCGTTGCTCGGGGTGCACACCCGGTCAGCTGCCTTCGCGCAGACCGACCTCCTGCTCGCGCTCGGCGTCGACTGGGACTTCCGCACCGGATACGGCCGGAAGATCCACCCCGACGCCACCGTCATCCAGGTGGATGCCGAGACCGACAAGATCGGCTGGAACCGTCCTGCTCACGTCGGCCTCGAGGCCGATCCGGCCGAGGTCGTCGGTCAGCTGGCGGCGCGCGTCGATCGTTTCGGGGGGTTGGGGGAGTGGGCCGCCGAGATCGGTCGACTGGAAGCCGACAAGCAGGCGGCTGCCGACGCCGAAGCCGACGCAGACGACCGTCCGGTCATGCCCCAGCGGTTCGCCCGCGACGTCGCCGAGTTCTTCGGGCGGGACGCCATCGTCGCCGTCGACGGGGGCGACATCGTGTCGACGACCGCCAAGTGGCTGCAGGTGTCGACACCGGGCCACGTTCTCGATCCCGGACCGTTCGGGACGCTGGGCACCGGAGCCCCCTTCGCCATCGCCGCCAAGGTCGCCTTCCCCGACGCCGTCGTCGGCATCGTGTATGGCGACGGTGGATTCGGGTTCAACGGCATGGAGTACGACACGATGGTGCGGCTCGGTCTGCCGATCATCGGCGTGATCGGCAACGACGGGGTGTGGAACAACATCAAGACCTTCCACCGCGCCTTCTACCCGGACCGTCTGGTGGCCACCGACCTCGGGGTCCGCAGGTACGACCAGATGGTGACCGGGTTGGGAGGGCACGGAGAATTCGTCGACCGGCCGGAAGAGATCCGACCCGCCCTCGAGCGGGCCCTGGCCTCGGGTCTTCCCTCCCTCGTCAACGTCCATCTGGCCGAGACGATCCGCATGAGCAGCAACTATTCGCAGTGATGGCCGAGGTCCAGACCCGCCACGTGCCCGCACAGATCGTCGCCTCGCTCGAGGGACGGGTCCTGGCGGCGGACCTGCCGGCGTTCATCGACCGGCAGTTGGCGGCGATCCACGGAGCGCTCGCGAGCTCCGGCTGCGAAACTGGCGTGCCCTTCGTCATCTTTCACGGTCAGGTGACCGAGACGGCGGACGGCCCGGTGGAAGTCTGTGTGCCGTTCGACGGGGATTCCTCTCCCGCGGGGGTCGACGTGCGAACCGAACCCGCCCACGACGAGGCGTTCGTGCGGCTCCAGAAGCGGGAACTCGCCTACCCCGAGATCCTCGGCGCCTATCGGGAGGTCGAAACCTGGCTGTCGACCCACGGCCACCGGATGGCAGGATCGCCGCGCGAGGTGTACCTCGCCGACTGGGCGCGGCCGCCGACGATGATCTCGTCTGCGACGTGGCGTTCCCGTTCTAGGAGGCGCCGAGCGTCACTTCGAGTTCGAGGAGCTGGCCGTTGCGCAAGATGTCGAGCACGACCACGGTGCCGGGTGGCGTCTTCACTATCTTGACCTTGAGGTCCGTGATGTCGGTGACGATCTGACCGTCGATCGCCACGATGATGTCACCGATCGTCACGCCCGCATCGGACGCGGCGGTCCCGGAGATGACCTCTTGGACGATCACGCCCGCCTGGCCGCTCTCCACCTCGCCGGTGCTGACGCCCAAGAAGGCAAGGCGCACGTCTTCGCCGGCGACGATCTGGTCCGCCACGATGACGGCCAGGTCGATGCTGATGGCGAACCCGATGCCTTCGTTGCCGCCCGAGTTCGTGAAGATCTGATCGTTGATGCCGATCACCCGGCCGAGGCCGTCGACGAGCGGCCCACCTGAGTTGCCCGGATTGATGGCGGCGTCCGTCTGCACCATCGACACCCCCGGAGCGCTCGGCACGGCTCGATCGACGGCACTGACGATGCCGGCGGTGACGGTCTGGTCGAGGCCGAACGGACTGCCCAGGGCGACGGCGAGGCTGCCCACCCGGATGTCGATCCCGGTGGCCAGCGTGGCGATGGGCATGCCTTCGAACGGTTCGATCTTGACGACGCCGACATCGGTCGGCGGGTGCGTTCCCACCACGATGCCTTCGGTCGAGGAGCCGTCTGAGAATCGCACGGTCACTCGGCGAGAGTTCTCGATGACGTGGGCGGCCGTGAGGATGTGCCCCTGGTCGTCGTAGATGACGCCCGATCCGAGTCCGAAGCTCGTGTCGAGCTGCACCACCGTGGGGCGCACCGCCTCGGCGATGTCGGCCACCGGTTCGAGAATCGAGCCGAACGACGGAATCTCGTCGGGTGCCGCGGTGGTCGAAGATGTCGACGTGGCGACGTCGATGGCGGGCACCGTGGTCGCAGCCGCGACGTCGTCTGAGGCGTTGGCCCATACGAGCCCGACCGTCCCAGCCAGCCAGGCGACGACCAGGACCCAGGGAAGGAGGAAGCGGGAACCGCGGCGCTGCGACATGCCGTTCAGCTTCGACTGGGTTCTGTAAGGGTGGCTGAAGGGATCATGAGAATCCGGTGAGGATCAGGCGATGACGAGACCGACGATACCTGCTGCTGCGGCGTAGTAGGCAAACGGCCGCAGGCCGACTCGCTCGAGCACGCCGAGCAGCAGCGCAATAGCCCCGTAACCGGAGACTGCGGCGGCGGCAACCCCCACCCAGACGGTCGCCGGGAGGCCGGCGCCCTGCAGAAGGTCGACGCCCTCGAACACGGCTGCTCCGGCGATGGCGGGGATGGCCAGCAGAAACGAGTACCGCGCGGCCTCCTCCCGGACGAAGTGGCGTCCCATGCCGGCCGTGATCGTGATGCCCGACCGGGAGATGCCCGGCACGAGCGCCAGCGCCTGAGCGACGCCGATGATCAAGGCGTCCGACGACCGTGCCGACGACAAGCGGCGGGTCAACGGCCCCAGGAATCCGCTCGCAAACAGGATGGCGGCCGTCACCAGGAGGGCCACGGACACGGCGGTCAACGACTCCTGTAGTTCGCCGATCACGTCTCGGACGACGACACCGACGACGGCCGGCA
>JBFKPQ010000062.1:0-12768 GCA_041628225.1 Acidimicrobiia bacterium
AACGCCGTACTCAACGGCATTCCCGTCGAGGTGTCTGCCGCCGGCTAGTGGCGGAACCGTTGGGCAGCGGCTTCGACCCGGTCGCGGTAGGCCGCCCACCAGTCCGCATCCCCGTCGGGCAGGTTGTCGTTGCCTTCCAACAACCCGGCGGTGCCGTCGATGAGTTCACGCACGATGTCGGCGTGGCCGGCATGCCGGTGCGTCTCGGTGGCGACGTGCACGAGGATCCGATGCAGCGTCGTCTCGGCCTTGTCGGGCGGCCACCACGGCACGCGACCGACCGAGTCGAGGTCGAGCGCGTCGATGGTGGCGTCCGAATGGGCGGCGGCCCGCTCGTACAGGCCGACGACGTCGGCGCGCGACTCGTCGGGCGCTGCCCACATGTCGGCGTTGGCCTCGTGGTCGGCCTCGAACCATGGCAACGATTCACCGTGGGGCCGCCCGAACGTGTCCCCGAAGTAGCCCAGCTCGACCGAGGCGAGGTGTTTGACGAGTCCGAGCAGGTTGGTGCCGGTAGGTACCAGCGGGCGGCGCACGTCGTATTCGGCCAGGCCGTCGAGCTTCCACAGCACGGCCTCTCGGCCGGCCTTCAGGTAGCGGTGCAGCGTTGCTTTCGGAGCGTCCATGCGCAGAGTCTCGCGGATAGGCTGCCGGCATGAAGATCAACCATCAGGTCGTCGTGTTCGACGCCGCCGACCTCGACTCCGAAAGCGCCTTCTGGGCAGGGGTCCTCGATGGCGTCGTCGACGCCGAAGACGACTGGCATATGGTGCTCGTCGACGGGGCAGCCAAGATCGGCGTGCAGCTCGCTCCGGACCACCAACCGCCCGACTGGCCGGATGGCAGCCCCCAGCAGATCCACCTGGACCTGTGGGTGGACGACTTCGAGGAGGCCCACGCCAAGATCATGGCGCTCGGTGCCCGCGTGCTCCAGGAGGCCCACGGCTCGGACGGGCCCGACGACTTCCAGGTGTACGCCGACCCGGCCGGGCATCCCTTCTGCCTCTGCTGGATCAAGCGGGACTGAGTCAGCCCCGTTCGGCCTTGCGAACCTGACGTGCAGCCTGCTGACGGCCTGGTCAGGTCGGCTGGCTAGCCCTGGCGAGGCGGACCGCATCGCCCACCGACAAGCGACGACCATCGGCGAGCGCCCGTTCAACCTCGTCGGGGTTGAGCGCCGCCTTGGCCCGGTCGAGGTACTCGCCCCCGTCGGGTACTTCGAGGTAGGCGTTGACGATGCCCTCCTCACCAACGAACAACTCCGCCGCCGCCGAGATCTCCAACGCCCTCGCGAAGTGTTCGTCAGCGACATCGACCGACGCCAGCCCGATGAGCGCCATGCCGATACCCCGCACACTGGCAAGGTCCTGATAGGCGACGACTGCATCGAGGAAACGGGTCCGGGCCGTGGCGATATTGCCTTGCTTGACGTAGATCCAAGCCATTTCACCGAGAATGCGGGCCTCTTCGGCCCGGTCACCAATACTTTCATACGCCGCCAGTGACTGCTCGTACAAGCCGAGCGACCGTTCTAGATCGCCCGACAGTCCGGCGATGAGTGCCAGGCCGCCTTGAGAGATGCCCGCGCCTTCGTGGTCGCCGATCCGCTGCTGGATGTCCAGCGCCTCGGTGAACTGTGTCGTGGCGCCAGCCAAATCCCCTCCGGTGGCCGAAACCGCTCCCGCAAACGCCAGGGAAAACCCTCGGGCCCAGACGCTGCTCCGGGCTGCCGCCGCGAGAGCCGTCTCCGACCATCGGGCCGCCTCTGGAAGGTTGAGCTGCAAATGCCCCACCATCAGGCTAAAAGCCGCGATGGCTTCCTCGCGTGCTGCGCCAATTTCCAATGCCAGTCGGTGAGCTTCGCTCCACGATGCGACGGATTCGGGGAATTGACCGAGCGTCCAATAGGCCAGGCCGAGGGTGATCTGGGTATTCACGACCCCGATGGATTCGGAAGCTTCGGCAAGTGCGAGCAACTCGACGGCGTACTGGCGGGCGCTGAGATGTTTGCCGCGGACATGCCAGAACATCCACAGGTCGCCGCAGATCTGCATGGCCAGCTCGGCGGCGGCGGCGTCTCCGGCCTTAGCGCGGCCAACGAGATGATCGAGGGCCATGGTGATGTTGGTGTCCTCGTCGACTCCCTGCCGAATCGCCGCAACCTGATCGCCGCCTTCGATTCCGTCGCGAATCCTTTTCGTGACATCGTGGATGTAGACGGCGTACTTCGCTTGGATCTCGTCTGCTTCGCCGGACGTCGCCAACTGTTCGCCAGCGAACTCCCAGATGGTCTGCAGCATCCCAAACCGGTCGCCTGAAGCCTGAATGAGAGCGTGATCGACGAGGCCCTCGAGCGCATCAAGCGACAACCGATCATCGGAACAGACGGCTTCGAT
Source organism: Acidimicrobiia bacterium (assembly GCA_041628225.1). GTDB lineage: Bacteria > Actinomycetota > Acidimicrobiia > Spongiisociales > JAENVV01 > JBFKPQ01. The sequence continues at coordinate 2,397 of JBFKPQ010000062.1, forward strand.
TCCGTCGATGGTCGCGCCACCAGCAAACACCGACAGCCGACGGAACAGCCGCTGCTCTTCAGCCGAGAGTTGCTGGTGGCTCCAGTCGATGGTGGCCCTCAAAGCCTGGTGGCGACCTGGCCGGTCCCGGCCACCAGAGGTGAGGATGTCGAGAGCGGTGCCGAGCCGATCCAACAGCGCTCGGGGCGACAGCAGACGAACCCTGGTTGCGGCCAATTCGATTGCGAGGGGGAGGCCGTCAAGGCGGCGGCAAATCGCCGCAACATGCGCGACGTCTTCTTCGGTCAGTTCGTAACCCGGTTTCGCCCGGCGAGCCGCGGCCGCGAACAACGCCACCGCGGGCGAGCCCCATGCGGCCGGACCGTCGTCGTCGTCCGCTAGACCAAGGGGGGAAAGCGGATACTCCTGCTCGGCCGAGATGTGGAGCGGACCCCGACTCGTCACCAAGAACGTGAGTTGTGAACAGGCATTGAGCAGGTCGGCAAGGCCGGGTGCTGCGGCGATGACCTGTTCCATATTGTCGAGCGCCACCAGGGCCAGACTGTCACCGATCAGCGCCGCAATACCGTCGGCGAGCGACCGGCCTTCTGCCTCTTTGACATCTAGTGCCTCGGCGATAGCCGGGATCACACCGTCCGGGTCGGTCACAGCCGACAGGTCGACGAAGGCGACGCCATCGAGGAAGTCTGCCCGCAGACGATGACACAGCTCCCGAGCAATCGCCGTCTTGCCCACCCCGCCCGGACCAGTGACGGTCACGGCCCGGTACTCGCCGAGCAGGTCTTTCAAGCGTTCGAGGTCGCCATTGCGGCCGATCAGGTTGGCCGCCACGCTCGGGAACCGTGCCCGGAAAGCGGGCGATCAGATCGCCTTTGCCGGCCAGATGATCCGAATCTGGAACCACCAGCGCGTCATCGGCGATGGCGTACAGAGCGAAGGGCCGGCCGACGTTCTTGAACCTGACCTTGCCGAGGTCGACAAAGCTGAGAGCGGGTTGGTTCTTGACCTGATCGTGGACGGCATCGCTGATCACCACCGACCCAGGAGTGGCGAACGATTCGACCCGTGACGCAATGTTCACGGCATCGCCGAGTAACCCGGTTGGCTCCTTCATTACGTTGCCGACATGGATACCGATGCGAACGTCAACCGCTGGTTCCTGCCGCAGGTCCGTCTGGATGCCCACGGCACAGGCAATGGCATCGACCGTGTTCGGAAATCTGCTGAGCGCCCCGTCGCCGAACCATTGCACAACCTCGCCGCCAACCGCATCGTGATGTCGTTCCATTGCGGTCGTCCAACGGGTCCGGTTCTCAAGGCCTGTGCGCTCGTCGTGCTGCATGAGCGCGGTGAAACCAACCATGTCCGTGAACATGACGGCGGCGAGCTCCCATTTCGTTGCTTCCGGTATTGGCAACCCTGCCTCCGCAGTAGGACTGTGGTTGCGCAACGCTACAACTTCGCGCTTCGATGCGTACCGGCTCCAGCCAGGTAACGAGCGCAGGGGAGGTGTTTGCCCCAAGCCGAGGCCAGTGAGCAGTTCGGCCTTCAGACGCTCGTGTCCATCGTTATTGAACCAATGCCAAGCGAAGCGGTGATCCGAAAGCCGTCGCCCAGGCCCATTCCTACGAGATCACACCAGGCACCGGCCCTTCCCGAACCGGACGACGCCTCAATGCGTACGGTTGGAAGACGTCGAATCTGTAGGGGAACTCCATGCGCCGTACCACCACCCTGTTCGCGGCACTGCTGCTCAGCCTCAGCGTTGCCGCACCTGCCACCGCCGACACCTTCCCCGAGGTCATCGACCTTCCCGGAGGCTTCTTTCCCGAGGGCATCGCCGTCGGGGACGGCCACACCGCCTACGTCGGGTCCCTGATCGACGGGGCCATCTGGAAGGGCGACCTGCGGACCGGCGAGGGCGACATCCTGGTGCCGGGCGTTCCCGGACGCCTCGCGGTGGGCATGGACTACGACGAATCGACCGGCTATCTGTACGTGGCCGGCGGACCGGGCGGCAACGCCTACATCTACGACGGCGCCACCGGAGCGACCATCGACATCATCGATCTGACTCCGTTCGGGTTCGTCAACGACGTGATCGTCACCGGCGACGCCGCCTACTTCACCGATTCATTCGCGCCGCAGTACTACGTCGTGCCGCTCACGCCGGCCGGCGACGCCGCCGGGCCCCCGCACACGGTGGCGTTGGGCGGCGACTTCCAGTTCCAGCCCGGTCAGTTCAACGCCAACGGCATCGAAGCGACCCCGTCCGGCCAGACACTCATCCAGGTGAACAGCTTCTTCGGTGAGCTGTACACGTTGAGCCCGGGTAGCGGTGACGCAAGCCTCATCGACCTCGGCGGCGCGGTCGTCAACGGCGACGGGTTGCTGCTCGCCGGTCACACCCTGTACGCCGTCGAGGGCGGCAAGAACCAGATCACCGAAATCGCCTTGGCGCCCGGCTTCGGATCGGGTGCGGTCGTGGACGTCCACACCAGTCCTGCCTACGACGTGCCCACGACGGCGGCCCGGTTCGGGTCGGGCATCTATGCGGTGAACGCCAAGTTCGGCACACCGCCGCTGCCCACGACGCCGTATGAGATCGTGCGGATCAACCGCTGAGGCTCAGGATCCCTGGGCCGCCGCTTCCTCGGTGAGCACGGCGACTACCTCGTCGTAGCGTTCCTGCGCTTCGGCTGGTGAGTCGCCGACGCTCGTCACGCCGAGCTGCCCGTGCGCCGGGAGGGCGCTGAGCATGTGGAACACCGACCCCATCTGGCGGGCCTGGTCGAAGAGCAGGCCGCGCATGAGGGCGGTGTCGAGCAGGGAGGCGGGAGTGAACGCCCGCAATCCGGGCACTTCGACGTGGTCGGACGCCACGTAGTACTTGGCTCGCCCGCTCGGCGCGGTGAACGTGGCCGTGGCCGCGTCATACGTGCCGTCGGTGAGGAACTGGAGCGTCAGGTACGGGTGGGTGGTGCCGCCCTTGCGGAGGTTCAGCTCGATGGCGTGCGCCTCCCAAGCGCCTCCGGCCGTTCGGGACACGACGAAGTCGAGAGCGAACCGGCCGATCACACCCCGATTGGCCAGCAGATCGGCCACCTTCACGGCGTCTTCGGTGATCGTCACGGCATACCCGGGATCGGCCGGGAACTGCGAGCCGAGAAACACCTGGCCGCTGTCGCCGCCGAGGACCTGGTCGTGCGTGGAGAGCACCTCGACGGTGCCGAGCGGCGTGATACGCAACTGCACACTCGGGCTGCGGATCTCGTCGGCATCCACGAGCTCCTCTACGATGCCGCCTTCGTGTTCGAAGTTGGCGAAGAACCGGTCGAGCGTCCCGGCCACGGTCTCGACGTGCATCTCACCGACCCGGCGCTGCAGTTCGGCGAGCTCGGTGTCGGATCCCGACGGGGGCAGGCCCTCGAGGTGGAGCGTGGCGTTTCCGAAGCCCGACACGCCTTCGTTGCATTTGACGACCACGGCTGCCAGGTCCGGTCGCTCTCGGCGCAGGTCGGCGATGGCGTTCACGACGTCGTCGCGGGTACGGAGATTCTCCCGGCCGGCCGGATGCGAGATGCCGGCTTCGGCGAACAGTTCCCGTCCGGCGGTCTTGGTGCCCAGCCAGGCGTCCTTCGGGTCGGCGCCGTACATCGGGATGCCGAGCCGCATCGCCAGTTCCCGGTCGGCCCACGTCGTCATGAACGGCACGAGATGGGCTCGGTTTGGGTCGGGGATCAGCGAGCGGATCTCGTCGATGAGGCGCGGCCGGTCGAGGATCTTGCGGGTGAGAGGCCGAAACGCCGCCTCCATCGGCGAGACGAGGTGGAGGCGTTTGCGGGCGTGGCTCGAGATGACGCCGGGCATGAGGTCGAAGTAGTAGTCGACGATGTCGGGATGGATCGCTTGGCCGCTCACGTAGATCATCCGCGCCCGCGGCTGCCGCAAGAGCAGCAACAAGAACAGGTAGCGCTCTTCGTAGGCTTGCAGCACGTCGGCGGGGAGTTCGACGTCGATGTCGGCATTCGGGACCACGACGATGGTCTGCTCGTCGGTGTTGAGCTTCTCGATCGACGTCCACAACGGGACGAGCTTCGCCTGGAGGGCGTCGTAGGCGGCCTGGTCGTGGACATCGAACGCGTCGGACATGGCGCCGAAGCTACCCAGCGGCGAGCACCCTCCGCCGCCACATCACCAGAGCGGCTCCGAGTACGAGCACTCCGACGATCGCCGGCACGTTGCCGAACCAGATGGCCGGGATGAGGCCGGCGACCGTCAACGTGGGCGCGTACCAGGCCCAGAGCGGGTGGATGAAGCTCACGAACGTCCACACCAGCAGGCTGCCGATGTAGGCGAAGGCGAGGTCGGCCGAGGGCCCGGTAGGCGTGTCGGTCATGTTGGTCACGAACACGTAACCGACGAGCGCGATGCCCGCTATGCGCATCAACCATATGACGGCCTTGACGGATCGAGAGTCGTGCGGCGGTGTGGTCATCGGCGCAACGCTACCCGGCTACCGTGCCTGCGTGCCCACCACCATCCCCGCCCGCGACGGCTACGAACTCTCCGCCGACGTCACCGAGGTCGGATCCACTTGGGTCGTCATCAATGCCGCCATGGCCACGAAGTGCTCGTTCTACGGGCCGTTGGCGGCCCATCTGAACGAGCGGGGCTTCTCGACTGTGACGTGGGACTACCGCGGCATCGGCGGTTCGGCTCCGGCGTCGCTGCGCGGCTTCGAGGCGTCGGTGTCGGACTGGGTGTTCCACGACATGGCCGGGGTCGTCGACTGGGCGGCCGACCGAGCCAGGCACGTCGCGCTCATCGGACACAGCATCGGCGGGCAGGTGGTGGGTCTGTTGGACAACGCCGCCCGTATGGCGGGGCTGGTGACGGTGGCGGCCCAGAGCGGCCATTGGCGGAGGCAAGGCGATGGCCAGCGCCTTCCGGTGCTGCTGCATAGCTACATCACGCTCCCGGTTCTGGCTCACGCCCTCGGATACGCACCGTGGAGCAAGTTCGCGGCCGGCGAAGACCTGCCGAAAGGCGCCGCCCTCGAATGGGCCCGCTGGTGCCGTGATCGCAAGTACGTCCTTGGCGACGACCGCCTACCCCTGGAGCGATACGCGGCATTCCAGGCCCCGGTGCTGGCGTACGCCATGACCGACGACACCTGGGGCACCCCCGCGTCGGTGGACGCCATGATGTCGGCGTACCCAAACCTCGAACGCCGCGACCGCTCCCCCGCCGACCTGGGCATGGACCGTATCGGCCACGTCGGAGCTTTCCGCCCCGAGGCCGTGACCTTGTGGGACGAGATCGCTGACTGGATCGAACAGGTGGCGAGATGAACGGCGAGACCGACCTCGGTCGGATGCTGGCGACGCTGACCGTCGCCCGGCGACCAGAGCCGTACTGCTTCCTGACGGGTGCCGATCACCTGACCGAAGCGGCCGCGGCGACGATCGACGAGGCCGAAGGCCGGACGATCGTCGTGCCAGTCGGCGTGGCACGAGAGCACGGATTCGAGCCCGAGTTTGTGGCGGCCTGGCTGACACTGGAGGTGCACTCGGCGCTGGCCGCGGTCGGGCTCACCGCGGCCGTGTCGAGGGTGCTGGCCGACGAGGGGATTCCGTGCAACGTGCTCGCCGGGTTCCATCACGACCACCTGCTCGTCCCGGCCGACCGGGCCGACGACGCGGTGGCCGCCCTCGAACGACTCAGGGGCTAGACGGAGGCCTCCCACCCGTCGAAGTTCCCGCCGTGTTCGACGGCCAGCGCCTCGAAGTAGTCGGTGTTGTCGCGGACGCGGTCGATATCGAGCACGACGTCGTGGAGTTCACACACGAGTGGCCACTGGTCGGGGTATTCGGGGATGGGCTTGCGCACGGACCATTGGAACCCGAGGGCCTCGGTCGCCGCGCCGGCGGTCTCTGCCGTGGTCTGGTCGGGGAAGTAGGAGAAGTAGAGGGCGTGACGGGGCTGTGTCATGTCCGCGCCCGCCTCGATGAGCTGCGCCATGACCATGAGGTCCTTGTACTTCAGGCCGGTCTGGGGCGACCGGTCGTCTGGATCGACGGACTCCTGGCGACGACGACGGAACAGGGGCATGGCTCCATCATGGCAAACCGACGAAGACTCGTGCGGTGCGATCGGTAGCGTGGAGGTCCATCACCCACCTGGAGCGAACGTGGCAGACAAGAAGAAAGAACCAGTTCTCCTGTCGGGCGGCAATCCGCAGATCGCCAAGGCCGACGGGGACGCGCCGGTCCAGGAGTACATCGAGGCGATGCCCGAGTGGAAGGGCGACATCGGCCGCTGGATCGACGACATCGTCAACCGCACGGTCCCCGACGTGCGCAAGGCCGTCCGGTGGAACACGCCGTTCTACGGGATCGAGGGCCAGGGCTGGTTCCTCGGCTATCACTGCTTCAACAACTACGTGAAGGTTTCTTTCCTCAACGGGGCCTCGCTCGACCCCGAACCGCCGATCGCGTCGAAGCATCCCGATACCCGATACCTGCACCTCGGCGAGGACGAAGAGCGGGACGCCGAACAGTTCGCCGCCTGGGTGAAGCAGGCTTCCGAACTGCCCGGGGAGATGCTCTTCTAGAGCCGCTCGATGGCCGACCGGTCTTCGATCCGATCGGCGAGCCGCTCGAGCCGGTCCTGATCGGGGCCGTGCCACTCGAGGTCGGTGACCGTCGACCGCAGCGGCAGGTCCGTGCGGAGTGCCGCCAGGTCGCGGCATAGGAACGTCTCGTCCCACCGGTCCAACAGTTCGGCGGCCAGGCGGTCGCGGCCACGCAGATCGAGGTCCCACCCGGCGACGTCGTCGGGTACGTCGTCGAGCGTTCCGTATCGGGCGAGCAGTCTGGCGGCCGACTTCACGCCCCATCCGGGCACACCCGGGATCCCGTCGGAGTAGTCGCCGACGAGGGCGAACAGGTCGGGGAGCTGTTGGGGTGACACGCCGAACCGGGCGAGGACGGCCGCCTCGTCGGTGACCGTCTGGCGGATCCGGTCGAGGACAACGACCCGGTCGCCACGCACGCACTGGTGGAAGTCGTTGTCGGTGGAGCAGATCACGACCTGGTCAACACGGGAGTCATCGGCGTACCGGGCGGCGGCGGTAGCGATGATCTCGTCCGCCTGGTACCTACCCGACGGCCACACGGTCAATCCGAGCGCCCGGACCGCCTCGGCGGCCAGCGGCGCCTGGCGACCGATCAGCGCATCGGCGCTCGTACCGGCCTTACCGGGAGGGGCCACGACACTGTCGAACGCCACGGCGACATGGGTGGCGTCGCCGAGGAGGGCGATCATGGTGGCGAGAAACGCCCGGACCGCCCCGACTTCTTCCCCGGCGGCGTTGGCGGCGCGCGGGGCTCCGTGGAAGCAGCGGAACAGCTCGAAAGTGCCGTCGACGAGGTGCACGATCACGATTGGCAGCGTACCCGCCGTGCGAGGATGGCCCGATGGACGATGTGTTGCGCTCCCGGCTGGCGGCGGCCGGCGTCGCGTCGGTCGAAGACCCGGAGGCGGCCTTCGAGGCGCTGCAGGCGGCCGAGGGTGACGGGGCGACGCTGTTCGACCGGTACGCCATCGAGGCTGCGTCGCTCGGCGTTCCCGAATTGGATGCGGAGGCTCGTCGGCGGGCCGCCCTGCACTTCTACGGACTCCAATGGGAGGGGTTCGAAGTCGTGGGGTCTCCACGCGACGACCCGATAGAAGTTGTCGACTACGACCCGGCCTGGCCTGAGCGGTTCGCAGAGTGGCGCGATCGGCTGGCGGTGGCGCTGGGACCGGTGGCGGCGCGCATCGAGCACGTCGGTTCGACGGCCGTGCCCGGCCTGGCCGCCAAACCGATCCTCGATATCCAGGTGAGTGTCGAGGACCTGTCCGACGAGTACGCCTATGTTCCGGCGTTGGCGTCGCTCGGTTTGGAGCTGCGGTCGCGCGACGCCGAGCACCGCTACATCCGCCCGGTTCCCGACCGCCCACGAGAGGTCCACGTGCACGTGTGCGCGGTCGACAGCCAGTGGGAGCGCGACCACCTGCGGTTCCGTGACCTGCTGCGATCCGACGACGAGCTGCGCGACGCCTACGACGACCTCAAACGGCGTTTGGTGATCGACCACGCCGACGATCGGCTCGCCTACACGGAGCGCAAGACGGCGTTCATCACGGCGGCTCTCCTGCGGCAGTAGAACGCGCGGTTCGCGCTGCGGCAAGAAGCTCTGCCAGGTCGGGCCTCGCGTCGGTAGGCTCTGTGGCACCGCTCGGAGAGGAGTTGGACCAATGGCGCTCCACACTTCGTTCACGGAATTGGTCGGCTGTGAGGCACCGATCCAGCTGGCGCCGATGGGGGGTGTACCGACGCCGGAGCTGATCGCTGCGGTGACTCAGGCAGGCGGCATGGGCGGCTTCGGCGCAGGCCCTATGCCAGCCGAGGCGCTGGCTGCCACCCTGGATCAGGTCCGTACGCACACCACCGGACCGGTGGCGGTGAACATCCTGCTCCCGTTCCTCGAAGACCCCTCCACGATCCGCGTCGCAGCCGAGCGCGCAACCGTCGTGGACTTCTATCACGGCGAACCCGACCGAGCGCTCGTCGAGCTCGTGCATGAGCACGGTTCTCTCGCCGGCTGGCAGGTCGGATCGCTCGCCCACGCCATATCTGCCGCCGAAGCGGGATGCGATATCCTCGTCGTGCGCGGCGTCGAGGGTGGCGGACGGATGCACGGCACGGAGTCGTTGTGGCCATTGCTCGCCGAGGTAGTGGGGGCGGTCACCGTACCTGTGCTGGCGGCCGGTGGCATCGGCGACGCGCGTGGACTGGCCGCCGCCCTGGCAGCCGGTGCCGCCGGCGTGCGGATGGGCACCAGGTTCTTGGCCGCCGCGGAATCGGGAATCCACGATCTCTACCGGCAGGCCCTCATCGCAGCGTCGGCCGGCGACACCGTGCTGACCGACGAGTTCCGGGCGGACTGGCCGGACGAGCAGTCCTCGTCTCGAGTGCTACGGGCGAGCCTCGATGCGGCCCGGGCGTTCCCGGACGATGTCGTGGGCGAACTCGTGATGGGCCCCATGACCATGCCGGTCCCGAGGTTCAGCGTCGCACCGGCACTCGCCGGGAGCCGAGGAGCTGTCGAGGCCATGGCCATGTACGCCGGAGAGTCGGTGCGCTTCGTGCGTGAAGTGGAGAGCGCGGTCGACATCGTGCGCAACATTGCCCAAGGCGCCGAGGAGCTCTTGGCTGGCTGGGGCGGATCTGGCGGCTGAGCGAGCCGGCGGTCTCATCGCGGAGGAGAGTGTTCAGGCTTCGGCGACGATCTCGTCGATAACCCGCCGCGCGTTCTCGAACATGTGCTCGTTGGAGTCGCGGTAGTACGGCAGCGCGACCAGCGCGATCGACAGTGCCCAGCCGCGCCCTCTAAGCCAGGAAACGTCGTCGGCGCCCACCGCGGCGCGAAAGCGGCGCCGCGCCGAAGCGGGCAGCACGTACCACGCCGCGATCAGATCACAGGCGGGATCACCGACACCGGCGCCCGCCCAATCGAGCACGGCGTGCAACCGCCCGTCGCTTTTGAGCAGATTGCCGGGCATGAGATCGCCGTGCGTCCAGGTCGGCGGACCTGACCAGCCGGGCAGCGCCACGGCCGGTTCCCAAACGGCGAGGATCGCCGCCACGTCGAGCAGGTCCGCCGCGGCGTCGATCGCACGCCTGGTGCCGGCGTCGCGTTGCGCCAACTGCTCCGAACGGTGGGCCGGGGGCGCTCCGGTTGGATCAACCGAGCGGATCGTCAGCACCACGGCGGCCAGGTCGTCGGCCCAGCGGTCGGGATCGCCGAGGGCGTCGGGATCCGGATTCGAACCGTCGATCCACCGGTGCAGCGCCCACGGAAACGGGTATCCGTGCCCGGGCTGGCCGCGCGCCACGAACTCCGGCACGGCCACGGGCACCACCGCCCGGAACGTGGGCAGCCAGCGCTCCTCCCGTTCGTGCGGGTCGACGCCCCACTCGGCGAGCGGGAACCGCGCCACGAGGTCGCGGACGCGAAACAGCGCATTGACCGTCCCCGGCGACTCGACCGGCCCGACGGGCAAGCCGGCCAGGTCGGGAAACTGGTCACCAATCAACCGCTCCGCAAGGTCGGCGTCGATCGGAACCTGATCGGCGTGCATCGTCATCGCACCGCACGATGGCAGGACCACCGCGCATGTGCTGCCTCAATTCGGCCGGGCCAACCGCCCGACCGACAACGTCACTCGGCCGGTGCGGCGTAGTGGACCTGCCAGTGGACTCCGAACCGGTCTATGCAGGAGCCGAAGATCGCACCCCAGAAGGTGGGTCCGTACGGCATCT
>JBFKPQ010000063.1:0-12687 GCA_041628225.1 Acidimicrobiia bacterium
CCGCCCGCCCGGCCGTCTTCGCCGACGCCGAGGTCGTGGAGGGCACGGAGGATGTCGGCATGGCTGCGCAACAAACCGGCGACGAGGACCCCGAGCAGCAACACGGCCACGCCCATGATCACGACGAGGGCGGTCATCAGACGAGTCGCGTTCCGTCGGCCGGTGGATCAACGGGTAGATCGGGAAGGGCGGTGGCGCCGGCCTTCCACACGACGGGAATCCCGGCGGGCATCTCGACGGTGGCTTGCGAGCCTCCGGAGGTGTTCGACATGCGCAGGAGCCACGTCGTTCCGTTGCGCACCACCCCTGGGGTCGTGACGCCGTTCCCGTTCCAATCGCCGACCACCGGGACGTCGCCGGCCTGTCCGTAGTCGAAGACGATGTCGGGCGAGCCGCTCGAGTTGCTGTTGCGCAGATACCAGGTGCCGTTGCGGAAGTAGCCCGGGGTGGCGACGCCATCGCCGTTCCAGTCGCCCACGACGAACTGGTCGCCCGGCGAGCCAAAGGTGAAGAGGATGTCGGCGGGACCGGACCCGTTGGTGTTGCGGAGGCGGAACTCGTTGCCCCGGATCACGCCGATTGTCTCGACGCCGTTGCCGACCCAGTCGCCGGTGATCGGTATGTCACCGGGTTCGCCATAGCCGAAGACGTACGAAGGGGTGCCGCTGCCCACGTCGTTGCGGAGCCGCCACCAGAGGGCGTCGTCTCGAATCCGGCCGAATCGCTGGTTCCGCACCGTGCCTGGCGTGCGAGAACCGTCGGAGTTCCAATCCCCGGCGACAGGTACTTCGCCGGCCGTGCCGTACGAGAAGGTCGTCGTCGGGTCTCCCGCATCCAAGCCCGTCTTGAGCGTCCACGTTCCTTCGTCGAACACCGCGGGAAGCGCCGGGTAGTTGAGGCTCGGATGGAGGCAGGGCCGGTCGTGGAACCGTGTGTTGTTGTCGGTGGCCGACGTCGTCGAGCAGGTGGCGTCCCACACCCACGGCGGCGTGCAGGTGACCACGCGGCAGATGATGGGACCGAGGCAGCGCTCATCGTTACCGCACTGTCCGTATCGGAACAGGGTGCAACACGCCTTGCGGTTGCCGCAATCGCGGTTCCCGCACTCGCAGTTGCACGATGCGCAGCTCAGGCTGCACACGCCACTCGAGCCACAGCCGCAGCCGTTGCACGAGGCGTTGCAGTCGAGGTAGTAGCGGGGCTTCGGAGCGCCATCGACATCACAGAATCCCGAACCGTCGGCCTTCCACCAGCCGGCGGCTCGCGATCCCGGCGGGCAGGCATTCTGTCCGGTGAGGGTGCAACAGAACTCGGTGTAGCCGTCGCAGCAGAGGTCGGAGCAGTCGCAGCTCTGCCCGGAGCACGAGCAGATCGCCGCGTAGGCGCTCACCGGCTGGAGAATGAACTTGGCGGGAGCGGCGGCGAGCGCCGAACCGACCAATGCCACCCGCCGGAGGAACCCGCGCCGGCTCACCGTTCGATCGAGGAGTGTCACGCCTTTGTCGACCAACCACGTACTCATGTCCGGCCCCGGAGGGTAGCCGTGAGTCGGGGGAGGGCCGTCAGCGTCAGATACAGCAGGTAGACGGTGACGCCGACCCACAAGATCAGCGGCCACCCGGCGGCCGGCTGCGCCGACAGCAGGGTGCGCGTGCCGGCCATGGGCTCGAACGCGACGAGGGCGGCGATGCCGGCCGCTCCGACGTCGACGATGATGTGTGCGACCGAGGGCGGGGTATCGACCTTGCCGAAACAGCCGCACGACTCGAGCGCGCTACCCCTGGCCATGGCCAGCACGACGAAGCCGGTGAACCCGAGATAGGCCGCACCGACCGCCGCGGCGGCGAGTGGGTGGGCCGTCAAGGCGGCTCCGACACCGATGACGACTTCGGTGAGCCCCATCACGCGCACCACCACGGGATGTGACGGCCATCCCACGGCCCGCAGCGCCTGCGCCGTAGGGGAGGGTTGCACGAGCTTCGCCGCACCGCCCAAGGCGAGGAGCGCGCACGCGGCGAGAAAGAGTCCCAGGAGCGCCGTCATGGCGGACGATGGTAGCTCCCGACCGGGTCGTGGCATCATGGTCGCATGGACATCGAATCGGCGGTGCTTTCGGAGCTGGATCGCCTCGGCGCCGACTTCGAAGCGCTGCCGTGTGATCCCGACCTCGCCGACACGGCGGCCTTCTGTGACCACTACGGATATTCGCTGGACGAGTCGGCCAACACCATTCTCATCGCCTCGAAGCGACCGGCGGGCCGGTTGGCGCTCGTGGTGGCTCTGGCATCGATGCGCATCGACGTGAATCGTGCGGTGCGGGACGCGATGGCGGTGAAGAAGCTCTCCTTCGCCTCGGCCGAGCTCACCGCAGAGGCAACGGGCATGCTCATGGGCGGCGTGACGCCGTTCGGCATCTCCGACGACCTCGACGTACTCGTCGATCAGGCGGTGACGGAACGTGAACGGGTGATCGTCGGTGGCGGCTCTCGCTCGCTGAAGATCCGGCTCGATCCCGAGGTGTTCGGCCGCATGGCGAGCGTGCGCGTCGTCCCGGGCCTGGCCGGCTAACGGCCGACGGTGTCGGCCAGAGCGGACCGATCCGTGATACGGACCGTTCGATATCCCGTCTGGATGACGCCTTCGGACCGCAGCATGCCGAGGGCCTCGTTGACCGTCTGACGGGACGCGCCCAGGAGGCCTGCCATGGCCGCTTGCGAGAGATGGATTTCGTCACGTCCGTCCGCCTCGTCCAGCAGGAGTTCGGCCACCTGATCGCGCACAGTGCGATGTTTGAGCCCCAGCACCCGGCGCTGTGTCGATTCCAACTGGCTCAGGCCGGCCACGAGCCAGCGCAACGTGATGATCGGGCGCGTGAGGAGGACCGGGATCAGCTTGTCCCGATCGAACCGGAAGGCGGTGACGGCATCGACGGCGCGTGCCGACGAGATGTAGGGCTCGCCTCGGAACATGGCGATGTCGCCCAACACCGAACCGGGCTGGGCGCGGCCCACCACGCGTCGGGAGTCGGTGCCGCGGTACAGCTCGACCTGGCCCCGTTCCACGACATAGGCGGCATCGGCCGGGGCGCCTTGTCGGAACAGGTGCGTCCCGGGGTACTTCTGCACCACCTGCCCGGCGCCCGCCAGGGCTTCGAGATCGGTTGGGTGCAGGGGCAGGTAGTCGGTACGGCCGAACGAATGTGCCAGCCACGCCACATGCTCTCGGGTGTACTCGTCCACGACCAGCTCCTCCGTCAAGGTCAACCACCCGACAGTTCGGTCTGTTCCCGGCCGGGCTGCCGGCATCCTCCCGGCGGGTCGAGGGGCCGTCAGCCGGCCAGCGCCCGCAGCGCCGGGCCGTACATCGTCTGTTTGATCGCAGCCATGGTCGCCGGGTCCTTGCCGGCGAGTTCGGAGGCGATCGACACGGCTCGATCGACCACGTCGGATTCGGGGACGGCTTCGTCGACGATGCGCAATTCTGCCGCCTCGGCTCCTCCGAAGCGCGCTCCGGTCGCCATGGCGCGATGCGCCGCCTGCTTGTCGAGCCGGGCCTGGATGAGGGCAGCCATGCCGGGAGTGAAGGGGATACGGATGTCCACCTCCGGAAGGGACCAGAAGCCCCGGTCGGAGCGCATGATTCGGACGTCGTGGGCGAGCGACCACATGGCCCCGGCGGCGAAGCAGTGCCCGTTGATGGCGGCGATGGTGGGACGGGGGAAGGCCAGCGTCCGGGCGAACAGCGCATGGGCACGCTGCGCAAGCGTCGCCAGGTCCCACTCCGAGTCGTCCTGCATGACCCAGTCCAGATCGAGGCCGTTCGAGTAGAACTTGCCGGTTCCGGTGGTCACCAGCGCCGCCGGGCCCGCGGTGTGCTCGACCTCGTCGAGGATGCGTTCCAGATCGGCGAGCGACGCGGCGTTGAACCGGTTGTCGCCCTGGTCCATCGTGAGGACGAAGACATGACCGCGTCGGGCGACATCGAAGGGCACGGCGGCACCCTACCATTGGCGTGAACGACCGTTAACAGGAGCAGTCATGAGTCTTGCGGGCACCACCATGTTCATGTCCGGGGGGAGCCGGGGCATCGGCTTGGCGATCGCCAAGCGTGCTGCGGCCGACGGCGCCAACGTGGCGCTCATCGCCAAGACCGCCGAGCCGCATCCTCGGTTGCCCGGTACCGTCTTCACGGCCGCAGCCGAGATAGAGGAGGCGGGAGGCCACGCCCTCCCGATCGTCGGTGACATCCGCAACGAGGACGCCGTCGCAGAGGCGGTCGAGAAAGCCGCCGCGCAGTTCGGTGGGATCGATCTGGTCGTCAACAACGCCAGCGCCATCAACCTGTCGGGCACCGAGTCGCTGTCCATGAAGGCGTACGACCTGATGCAGGACATCAACACGCGTGGAACGTTCGTGGTGTCCAAGGCCTGTCTCCCGTACCTCAAGCAGTCGGCGAACCCGCACATTCTCACGCTGTCTCCGCCGCTCAACATGGCCCAGCACTGGTTCCAGAATCACGCCGCCTACACGATCGCGAAGTACGGCATGTCGATGTTGACGCTCGGGATGTCGGCCGAGTTCGCTTCGGACGGAATCGCCGTCAACTCGCTCTGGCCGCGCACGATCATCGCGACGGCGGCCGTGCAGAACTTGCTCGGCGGGGATGCGGCGATGACGCAGTCACGCCGTCCTGAGATCGTCGCCGATGCCGCCTACGAGATCCTCACCCGTCCGGCCACGGAGACCACCGGCAACTTCTTCATCGACGACGAGGTCCTCGCCGAGGCGGGCAAGGACGATCTTTCCGAGTACGCCTACGTCGACGGCGCCAAGTTCCAGAAGGACATCTTCCTGGACTGAGTGCCCTGTCCGGCCGGGGGTCGCATTCGGTAGCGTTCTCGATGTGATCGGTGGCTACGCCCTCACGGCGCACACGGCCGATGTCGGCCTCTTGGCGACCGGGCCAACTCTGTCCGCCCTGCTCGTCAATCTGGCGCTCGGCCTGCGTGCGGTCACGTTCGGCGACCTGTCGGCGACGCCGACCCGTCGATGCACGATCGAGGTCGAGGCCGACGACCTGTCCGAACTGGTCGTGGCGTGGTTGTCCGAACTGGTTGCCGTGCAAGAGATCGAGGGGCTGGCGATCACGTCGGTGCAGGTGAACGAGGCCACCGAACGGCGCGTGGCCGGGACGTTGGAAGGCATCTCCCATGACGAGGTCGAACTGGTCGGTCCTCCCGTCAAGGCGGTCACCTACCACGGTCTCAACGTCCGCTTCCACGAATCCGGATGGACGGCGGAGGTGATCTGCGATGTCTGAGCTTCGCCGAGCCGGCGACGTCCTCTGGGAGGTCCCCCGCCGTGGGGAGATGCGGGTTCCCGGACGCATCTACGCATCACAGGATCTGATCGTTCAGGCAACCCACGACCGAGCGGTCGATCAGGTCGGGAACGTGGCCGAGCTCCCCGGCGTGGTCACGGCTTCGTTTGCCATGCCCGACATCCATTGGGGGTACGGCTTTCCGATCGGCGGCGTCGCCGCGACCGATGTGGCCGCCGGAGGAGTGGTCTCACCTGGCGGCGTCGGGTTCGACATCTGCTGCGGCGTCCGGCTCCTGGCATCGGCGTTCGATCGGACCGACTTCGACCACCGGCGCGAACCGATCATGGGCGAACTGGATCGGCGGATTCCGCGCGGACTCGGCAGAGGGGCGATCGCGGACATCCGGCTCGTGGACGCCGTCCTGGAGCAGGGAGCGAGCGCGGTCATCGGGGCGGGGCACGGATGGCCGGAGGACCTCGACCGCTGTGAAGAGCGTGGCCGGTCGGCCGGAGCCGATCCCGACGCCCTCTCCGTACGGGCTCAGGAGCGGGGTCGCGGCCAGCTGGGCAGCCTCGGCGCCGGCAATCACTTCCTCGAGGTGCAGGTCGTCGATGAGCTCTTCGATGACGATTCCGCTCGGGCGTTCGGCTTGAGGGAAGGGATGGTCGTCGTCATGATCCACTGCGGCAGCCGTGGCCTCGGCCACCAGACCTGCACTGATCAGCTCAAGCTGATGGGCCCCGCGATGAGCCGGCACGGCATCCGCGTACCCGATCGTCAGCTCGCCTGCGTCCCCGTCTCGTCTCCGGAGGGCGACCACTATCTGGCGGCGATGGCCGCCAGCGCCAACTTCGCCTGGGCCAACCGGCAAGTCCTGGCGGCCGAGGCGCGGCGTGCGTTCGCGGCCGCGTTCGGATGTTCGGAACGGGACACCGGGATGCGCCTCGTGTACGACGTGGCTCACAACCTCGCCAAGCTCGAAGACCACGAGGTGGACGGGACCATGCGCCAGCTCTGTGTGCATCGCAAAGGCGCCACCCGGGCGTTCGGTCCCGGCCATCCCGCCCTGCCCACCGATCTCGCGAACGTAGGGCAGCCCGTGCTCGTCCCGGGCAGTATGGGAACGGCGTCGTGGGTGTTGCGCGGGGTGGCAGGCAACCCGGCATTCGCCTCCGCGGCCCACGGAGCCGGCCGGCTCATGAGCCGCACCAAAGCCAAGAAGATCGAGTCCGGTCATCGGGTTCGGTCCGAACTCGAGGATGCGGGTGTCTCGGTACGGCCCGGATCCACGAAGCTGCTGAGCGAGGAGGCGCCGTACGCCTACAAGGACGTCGACGCGGTGGTCGACGTGTGCCATCGGGCCGGACTGGCAGCCCGGGTGGCGCGCCTGGTCCCGGTCGGGGTGGTGAAGGGCTAGTCGAACGAGCCGGCCCGGCCGGCGCCACCAACGAACCGCGCGGCCCCCTCGGCGGCCTCGCGTAGCGGAGCGAGTCCGCCGCGCCCTTCGGCTTCCAGTGCCTCGTCGAGGGTGTGGTCCCATTGGGTGATCGCCGAACGGCGGTCGGCTCGCAAGCAGGTCTGCGGGAACCCGGCGATCTCGTGGGCGAGCGCTTCGGCGGCGGCGCGCGCCGTCCCGGCCGGAACGATGCGATCCGCCAAACCCCACGCAAGTGCCTCGTCGGCGCCGAGTGGTCGACCGGTGAGGATCATGTCCATGGCCCGGCCGTGGCCGATGAGTCGCGGGAGTCGGACGGTCCCTCCGTCGACGAGCGGGACTCCCCAACGACGGCAGAACACCCCGAACACGGCGTCGTCGGCCATGACACGGAGGTCGCACCACAACGCCAGTTCGAGGCCGCCGGCGACGGCGTGACCCTCGATGGCGGCGATGACGGGTTTGGACAGCAGCAGGCGGGTGGGGCCCATCGGGCCGGGACCGTCGGCCGCAGGAGGGGAGAGGTCACCGGTCGCGACTTCCCGAAGGTCGTAGCCGGCACAGAACGCGGCTCCGGCGCCCGTCAGTACGGCCACCGACGCCGACGTGTCCGCCTCGAACGATTCGAACGCACTTCGCAGCCGCTCGGCGGTTGCCGCGTCGACCGCATTGCGAACCTCGGGGCGGTCGATGACGACGGTCGTGACGGGTCCATCGGTCTCGACCCGAACGGTCATGCCCAGGCTCCCACGGTGACCGGCAGTGCCTTGAGGCCCCGCAGGAACAGCTCCTGATTCCACCGCAGTTCCGAGGGGTCGACTCCCAGCTCGAACGCCGGCATGGCGCCGAGGAGCCGGGGGAGCGCCACCGTCGCTTCGAGGCGAGCCAGCGGAGCTCCGAGGCAATGGTGGATGCCCGATCCGAAGGCGATGTGCGGATTTTCCCGTCTCCCGAGGTCGAGCTGGTCGGGATCCGAGAAGACCGCTGGGTCGCGGTTGGCGGACAGCAACACAGGCACGACGATCTCACCGGCCGGGATGGTCGCTCCGCCGATGTCGACGTCCTCGAACGCCCAGCGAACCGTTGTGATCTCCACCGGGCCGTCGAAACGCAGGAGTTCCTCCACCGCCGAAGCGATCAGATCCGAGTCCGTCCTCAGGCGATCCAGCTGTTCGGGTGCGTCGAGGAGTGCCAAGGTCCCGTTGCCGAGCAGGTTGACCGTCGTCTCGTGACCGGCGATGAGCAGCAGCAGGATCATGGACAGCGTCTCGACGTGGTCGAGGCGTTCGCCCTCGTCCTCGGCATGGACCAGTTGGGTGATGAGGTCGTCCCTCGGCTCGCGGCGGCGATCGTCGATCTGGTCGTTCATGTAGGCGATGAACTCGAACCCGGCGAGCTGTGCGGCCTCGATCGAATCACCGAACAGCAGGGTCTTCGACCAGGAGCGGAACTTCTCCTGGTCGGCCGCCGGCACGCCGAGCAGCTCGGCGATGACCGTCACGGGGAGGGGAAAGGCATACTCGGCGATGAGATCGATCTCGTCGCGCCCGCGCAAGCCCACCAGCAGCTCGTCGGCGATCTCGCCGATCCGGGGTTCCAGCGCCGCGATCGCCCGTGGGGTGAACCCCTTGCTCACCAGCCTTCGAAGGCGGGTGTGGTCGGGTGGATCGACGAACAGCATCGAGCGAGCGATCATCTCCAGTCCGCCGAGATCGGGCTGCTCGCCTGCGATGTCCGGCAGATGCTTCTCGACTTCCTTCCCGAGTCGGCGATCGCGCAGGGCGGACACTGCGTCTTCGTGCCGGGTGAGGAACCACACGCCGCGGCCGGTGACCGGACCGATGGACCGATACACCGGCGCCTCCCGGCGCATCTCGGCGTAGAGCGGGTGCGGGTTGCTCCGATGCTCGGGACTCCAGGGTGAGAATGGTTCCACGGCGCCGAGGATACCGCCGTCGGTGCCGATGAAGATTCGGTGAACAAGCGGCGGTGAGGTTGCGGTTCGCGACGTCGTACGTCACGCTGGAAGCCATGGATGTCGTCACCGCTCCTTCGCCTGCTCCGCCTGCGCCCGCCCGCCCCCGCTGGCACGACGCGCTCGCCGGCTCGCTCGCCGTAGGACTGGCGCTCGCCGTCACCGAGTTCGTCGCCGGGGCCTTCGGGGCCTCTCGCTCCGTGATCACGTCCATCGGGGAATGGGTGATCGACGTGTCGCCCCAGCCGGTGGTGAAGTGGGCGATCGAGCAGTTCGGTACCAACGACAAGCTCGTCCTCGTCATTTCGATCGTGGTGGTGTGCCTCGCCGCCGGCGCGTTGGTCGGCCTGGCGGCGCGGCGGTCCGCGTGGTGGCCGCCGGTTGTCTTCATCGCCTTTGGCGCCACCGCAGTCGCGCTGGCACTCCGCGACCCGCTTGCCGACGAGGCGGTCTCGGTGGTGGCGGTGCTGGCTGCAGCCGGTGTCGGTCTTGCCGCCATGGCGATGCTGATGCGTATCGGAGTCTCGACGCCCACCGATCAGCAGCGCCGCTCCTTCCTCCGGGCGGCCGGCGCCACCGCAGTCTTCGGCGTGGCCGCCGCCGCGCTCGGCCGCAGCCTCGTGGAGCGCATGGCGGTGATCGCCGATCGCAGCGGGGTGACTCTGCCCTTCGCCCGGCAGGCCGATCCGCCTGTTTCTGCCGGGGCCCAGGTCTCCGGCGCGGTGCCGGTCATCACCCCCAACACGGACTTCTACAAGATCGACACCGCCCTCACCACGCCGTCCGTCGACCTCACCACGTGGACCGTGAAGATCACGGGGATGGTCGACCGCGAGGTCGAGTTCTCCTATAACGACCTCCTCGACATGGCCATGGACGAGCGCATCATCACCCTCTCGTGTGTCTCGAACGAGGTCGGTGGTTCGCTCGTCGGGACTGCTCGCTGGCTGGGGATCCCACTCGGCGAGTTCCTCGACCTGGCCGGAGTCCACCCCGGGGCGACCCAGGTGGTCGGGCGGTCTGTCGATGGGTTCACGGTCGGATTCCCGACGGCTGCGGCCTACGACGGTCGCGATGCCCTCATCGCCGTCGGCATGAACGGCGAACCGCTGCCGCTCGACCATGGTTTCCCCGCTCGGATCGTGGTCGCCGGCTTGTACGGCTACGTGTCGGCGACCAAGTGGCTCTCCGAGATCGAGCTGACCACGTGGGAGGCCTTCGACGCCTATTGGATCCCGCGCGGCTGGGCCAAGGAAGGCCCCATCAAGACCCAGTCCCGGATCGATGCGCCACGCTCGGGTCAGACGCTTCCGCCGGGCCCGGTGACGATCGCCGGGGTGGCGTGGGCGCCCACGCGCGGCATCGACAAGGTCGAGGTGCGCGTCGATGGGGAGTGGCGCGAAGCGGACCTCGGCGAATCGATCGGAGACGACGCCTGGCGCCAATGGACGCTCGAGTGGGACGCACCGACCGGGCTCCACCAGATCTCGGTCCGAGCCACCGACGGGTCGGGACAGACCCAGAGCGGGCAGCCGGCACCGCCCCGTCCCGACGGCGCCGAAGGCCACCACACGATCCAGCTGGCGATCAGCTGAACACCCGTGGTCCCGACGGCGTACGCTGACGGGATGCAGGCCTACGACTACGTCATCGTCGGAGCAGGATCGGCCGGGTGTGTGCTGGCGAACCGGTTGAGCGCCCACCCCGATGTCACCGTGTTGCTCATCGAGGCCGGCGGATCGGACAAGCACCTCAACGTCGATGCTCCCGCCGCCTTCTCGAAGCTCTTCAAGACGGAGCGGGATTGGCACTATCACACACAACCCGAACCGTGTGCCGGCAACCGGCAGTTGTTCATGCCACGCGGCAAGATGCTCGGCGGGTCGTCGTCGATGAACGCCATGATCTACATCCGTGGTCATCGCGGCGACTACGACGGGTGGGCCGAATCCGGATGCGCGGGCTGGGGCTACGACGATGTTCTGCCGTACTTCTTGAAGTCCGAACACAACGAACGCGGGGCGGACGAGTTCCACGCCACGGACGGACCACTGAACGTCGCCGATCTCCGCAGTCCCAACGAGCTGTCGCTGGCCTTCGTCGAGGCGGCGGCCTCGCTCGGCCATCCGCGCAACCGTGACTTCAACGGGCCCACCCAAGAGGGTTTCGGGCTGTATCAGGTGACGCAGAAGAAAGGAAGCCGGTGGAGCACCGCCAAGGCGTATCTCCGACCGGCGATGGCCAGACCCAACCTCACCGTCGTCACCAACGCGTTCGCCCACAAGGTGGTGTTCGAAGCCGACCGGGCGGTCGGCGTGGGTTACGAGGTCGACGGTTCCATCGAAACGGCGCGTGCCGTGCGCGAGGTGATCCTGTCGGGTGGGGCGTTGGGCAGCCCTCACCTACTCATGCTCTCAGGCATCGGACCCGCCGACCATCTCCGTGAACACGGTATCGATGTCGTCGTCGACAACGCCAACGTCGGCGAGCATCTGCAAGATCATCCGGCCGTGATGAACATCTTCGAAGTGTCGGCACCCCTCAGCCTTCACCACGCCGAGAAGCCGGCGCGTCTCGCCGAGTATCTCTTGAAGCGCACCGGGATGCTCTCTTCGAACATCGGAGAAGCCGGCGGCTTCATCCACAGTCGAGACGGGCTCGACGCTCCCGACATCCAGTTCCATTTCGGACCGGCGTACTTCAACCGGCACGGGTTCGAGGTGCACCACACCGACGCCATGACCCTCGGCCCGACGCTGGTGGCGCCCAAGAGCCGGGGGCGCATCCGGCTGCGTTCGGCCGACCCGCACATCCATCCCGACATCGTCACGATGGCACTCGATCATCCGGACGACATGGCTGCGATGCTGGCGGGCTTCAAGATCGGGCGCGAGATCGCCGGAGCCGGTCCGTTCGACCGCCTCCGCGCCCACGAACTCCACCCAGGCTCAGACGTTGCGACCGACGCCGAACTGACCGACTACATCCGCAACCACGTCGAGTTGTTGTACCACCCGTCGTGCAGCGCCCGCATGGGCGCCGATCCTGTGGACTCCGTCGTCGATCCAGAACTGCGCGTCCACGGCACCGAGGGACTCCGTGTGGTCGACACATCGGTCATGCCGACGGTGGTCCGCGGCAACACGAACGCGCCGACCATCATGATCGCCGAGAAGGCCGCCGACCTGATCCGGACCTGAATCGTCAGCCCCGTACGGCGGCCGCCACGATCTTGGCCAGCTTCGCCGGGCTCGGATCGGCCTCGAGCTCCGTCAGGTGCCTGGTGACGTGATGGGCGGTCTTGTGGGTGGAGAACCACAGAGGTTTCAGCGGCTGGCGGAACGGTCCGTAGAGCACCGACTTCTCGGGTTCGTCGAACATCAGCGTGTTGTGGACGACGCCGCGCCCGGATTGGATGTTCGTGAGGTCGTGGCCGGGAAACGCCCCCCATGTGGTCGTCCCGAATGCATAGCCCAGACCGGTCCAGACGTTCACCCCCACGGTCCCGTACTCGAGGTCGGCCACGGCACGGTCCACCGCTTTGGCGATCGCCGGATCCTTGATCGAGCGGGGGTCGACGATCAAGGACGCGCCGAGCGTCCCCCACAACTGCGAATTGCAGAACTCGACGGCGTCGGCGAGAAACGCCGGGACATCGCGGTCCGAATCGAGGGGAGCTTCGCCGAACACACCCGCGAAGGCTTCGACCGCGAAGCAGACGTGGCCGTCGGCGCCGGTATCGAGGCCGGGGATCAGGGTCCACGGGACCGCACCGCCGTCTGTCTCGCCGAAGGTGAGCACCTCGGGATGTGATGAGGCGAATCGTTCCCAGCGTTCCCTCGCGCCTGGGTAGTAGGGATCTCGCTGTTCGGTGTCCCGAAGTCCGCGCGCGATGGCATCGAGGAGTTGCTCGCGCTGGTTCCACTGGGCGTGGGTGACGATCACGCGGGTGGCG
>JBFKPQ010000064.1:0-12656 GCA_041628225.1 Acidimicrobiia bacterium
CCGATGGTACGCCGCCTCCGGTCTGGTTCCCATGGAGAGCTACCCGGGCGCTTCTGGGAGCGTAACTTGACATAACGTCGATTATGGGCGCTCGCACCGCATCCGATCCAGGGCCTTAGGATTCCCCCCATGCCACTCCCGGTCGGCCTTGCACGCTTCAACCGGCGGGTCGTCAATCCGCTGCTCATGCCGCTGGTCGGTCACCTCGAGGTCTTCGCAACAATCGAACACCGCGGTCGAACAACCGGCACGACCTATCGCACGCCGGTGAACGTGTTCGACGGCGACGACAACCTCATCGTCGCACTCACCTATGGGACGAACGCCGACTGGGTCAAGAACGTCCTCGCCGGCGGTGGCACGCTCATCCGCCAAGGCACCCGCCTGAGTATCCGGCAGGCCGTGATCGTCGGCCGTGACGTCGGGTGGGAGCGAATGCCGGTGGTCGTCCGTGTCCTCCTCCAGCTACTGGGGATCCACCACCTCTGCCAACTGTCGGTCTCCCTTGATACGTCACAGTGACGATATGTCAGCCTCACCGGCCTGCGCCGGATTCACGACGAAGGAGCGCCCGCGTCCGCCTTCGGCTCGACATAGGCATTGCGAAGCGGAAAGGCCGCCTCGAGGAGGTGGACGACGGCCTGTCGATAGACGTCGAGGCCGGGCTCGTCGGCATCGAGGTCTGCCACGACGTCCTCACAAGCAGCTTCGAGTACGTACAAGCGATCGTGAAGACGCTGGATCTGCGAGCGGTCGACCAGAACCTCGTGAGGACCGAGTCCGCGTTGGCCGGCGAGCTGCTTCGCCTCGAAGGCGCGCTGGCGATGGCTGCGTCGGCAGTACCGGCGCGGACGCCCAGGGCCGACAGGCGCCAGGAACACTGCCCCACACCACGAACACCGTGCTCGTCTTGCTTTCGTCACAGTGACGGTATACCACGCCGGTCGAGCCGCGCCAAGGACCGGCGTAGGGTGAACGCCAACGACCCGGGAGGCTAGAGATGCGCATCCTCGTGACCGGCGGAAAGGGTTCCTTCGGGCGTCGGCTCGTACCTCGGCTTGCAGACCACGAAGTGATCGTGGGCACCCGCTCCCCCGCCGGGGCGGGCGAACGTCACTTCGACTTCGCGGGCGAACGATTCGATCTGTCCGGCGTCGACTGCGTCGTACATCTGGCCACCGATCCGTTGCGCGCCAAGGTCGAGACGGTCGGCTCGCGGCGGTTGTTCGCTCAGGCTGCCGAGGACGACGTCGCGCACGTCGTCTACGTGTCGATCGTCGGTATCGACGACCATCCCTACCCGTATTACCGAACGAAACTGGCCGGTGAGCAGGACCTGGCCGCCTCCGGAACGCCGTGCACGGTCGTGCGGGCAACGCAGTTCCACTCGCTCATCCCATTCCTGGTCGATTCGATCAGATCGCCGGTGCTGCCGGTGCCTCGAGGCGTGCGACTCCAGCCCATCGATCCCGACCTGGTGGCGGACCGGGTCGCCGAAGTCGCCGTTGGCCCACCGAGTGGCCGCGTCGACGACATGGGAGGCCCCGAAGTTCTGCTGATGGAAGACATGGTGCGTGCGTACCTCGCGGCACGCCAGCTTCGCCGGCTGGTGGTGCCCGCTCCGGTCTGGGGCGAAGCGGTCGCGGCGTTCCGGCGAGGGGCGGTCCTCACGGACCAGGTCGTCGCGGGCGGCCGCACGTATGCCGAGTTCCTCGCGGACGAGGTCGAGCGGTGACGGCTTCCATCGAATGCGAGGTGGGTGACATCACCACCTTCCCCGGAGACGCCATCGTGAACGCGGCGAACCCGTCGCTGATGGGCGGTGGCGGCGTCGACGGTGCCATCCACCGTGCCGGCGGGCCGGCGATCCTTGCCGAATGCCGGCAGATTCGCGAACAGCAGGGGCTGCTTCCGACCGGACAGGCGGTCGCCACCGCGGCCGGCGACCTTCCTAGCCGCTACGTCATCCATACGGTCGGCCCGATCTGGGCCGACCACGCTCCTGAGGCCGCCGACCGGTTGCTGACCGACTGCTACACGTCGAGCCTGGACCTCGGGGCTCGACTCGGATGCCGTACCATCGCGTTTCCCAACATCTCCACCGGTTTGTACGGGTTTCCGAAGCCACGTGCGGCCGAGGTTGCCGTCGGTGCGGTCCGTGCGTGGATCGCGCAGCGGCCGGCCGACTACGAGGCCGTCACCTTCGTCTGCTTCGACCGCGACAACGCCGATCTCTACGGTGCGCTGCTGTTCTGATCGCCGTACTTGGTGGCGTGCAACGCCGCAGCCTGTTGGCGCCACTCCTCCCGAGCGATCCGGCCGGCGAAGGTGTCGAGGTAGGTCTCGAGGGCTTCGTCGTCGGCGATCGCCGTGACGTGCCGGTAGGTGGTGATCCCCCTGGCGTGCAACAACCGCTCGAACTTCGGACCGATCCCTTTGATCGCCTGCAGATCGTCTGCTTCCACATCGGCCGCCACCGTGGTGACATCGGTCGGCTCGCCATCAGGGTCCGAGGCGTCGACCGAAACATCGCCTGCCGCGTCGTCGCCGTCCGCTTCGATATCGGCCTCGACCGCGGCAGCTTCGGTTGGCGCGTCGTCGGGTTCCGAGAGCAGGTCGGCCGCCTCTCCATCGCCTGCAATCTCGGCCTCGACCGCTTCGACGCCGGCCAACGGTGTCGCATCGGCGTCGACATCCAGATCGGGCAGCGCACCCTCGTTCATGGCAGCGGCATCGGCCTCGTTCCCCGCGCTGGTTGCCGGCTCCGCTTCCGAAAGGATCGATTCCGACGGTACGGCGTCGGGTGGGTCTGGGGCGGTGGCTCGGTCTGGCGGCGGCCGCTGCGCGGACGCGAGCTCGGCCTCGAGACGTCGAACGCGACGGTCCGACTCCGCCTTGGCGTCGAGAAGATCGGACACCTCGCGCTGCGCGGCCTGCGCTTCCTTGCGCAAGGCGTGGATGTCGCCCGACCGGGATCGAGTGCGTTCCAGCTCCTCTTCGAGACGCGTCTTCGCCTGGTCTGCCTGACCGGCCCGGGCTTCGGCGTCCTCGGCTCGTTCGGTCAGCTGGCGAACGGTGTCATCCGAGCGCTTACGCTCGGCTTCCAGGTCTATTTCGAGTTGGCGCGCCGTGCGCTTCAGCGTGACGAATTCCTGAGTGACCTGCTCGTAGCGAGCGTCGGCGGCTGATCGGTGCTGGCCTGCCTCGGCCGCGGCAGCCTTCGCCGACTCGAGCTGTTGCTCGATCGCTCGTGCGGCGTCGCCAGCCGCTCGTGCCTCTCGGTGGCTGGTCGCCAACGCCGCTTCCAGATCGGCCACCTGTGCTTCCAGCGCGGCGACTCGCTCGGTGTTCGAATCCCGGCCGGCTTCCGCCCCGGCGAGTCGTTCGGTGAGCTCTTGCCTTTCGGCTGTGAGGCTCTGGGCATGAGTCTGAGCCGCTTCGAGCTCGGACTGTGTCGCCTCGAGACGGCTCTCGAGAGGTTTGATCTGTCGGCTATGAGTGCGGCCGGTCCACCACCATGCCAGGCCGATACCGAGGAGGAATCCCCCTACGCCGAACAACCATTCCATCGCCGCACCTTCCTTCCGTGGCGAGGCTAGCGACCGAGCATTCGGCGGACTGGCCTGAACGAGGGGCTGATCTGCGATCGCCCCGTCTCACATGCGGTGCGGCTGGTCGCTCAACCTGCCTCGACGACGCCAACGGCCGACTCGAATCGGTCGAGGCCGACATCGAGAACCTCGTCGTCGATGTTCAATGCGGGCGCGAAGCGGACCACGTCTGGTCCAGCTCGCAGGACGAGCACACCGGCGTCGATGGCGGCCGATGCGACGTCCTTCGAACGGCCCGCGAAGTCCTCGGACAGGACACATCCAGCCCACAAACCCTTGCCGCGTACCTCTGAGAACACCGGAGACTCGCCTACGTGCCTTTCGAGCCGGCCGAACAACCGATCGGCCTGCCGGCGAACCTGGGCGAGAAACGCAGGCTGTGCAATGATCTCGAGCGCCCGGTCGGCTACCGCCGTGGCAAGAGGGTTGCCTCCGAACGTCGATCCGTGCGTGCCGACCACGAAACTCGCGGCGATCTCTTCGGTGGTCAGCATCGCCGCTACGGGGATGCCGCCCCCGAGTGCCTTTGCGGTGGTCAGGATGTCGGGTACGACATCGGTGTCCATGTACGCGTAGAGATGCCCTGTGCGTCCCATGCCCGATTGCACCTCGTCGAAGATGAGGAGCGCATCGTGCGCGTCACAAAGCGCCCGGACGCGCTGGAGGAACGCCGCGTCGGCCTCGATGAGACCGCCCTCGCCTTGGATCGGCTCCATCATCACCGCGCAGACCCGATCCGAAAACGCGTCTCCGAGGGCGTCCGGATCGTTGAAGGGAAGGTGCGTGACCGCGCCGGGCTTCGGTCCGAAGCCATCGGAGTATTTCGGCTGCCCACCTACGGTCACCGTGAAGAAGGTGCGGCCGTGGAACGACTGGTGGAACGACAGAATCTCGTCCTTCTCCACGCCAAACCGGTCGACGGCATACCGGCGCGCCAGCTTCAGGGCGGCCTCATTCGCCTCACCGCCCGAGTTCGAGAACAGAACGCGGTCGGCGAACGTCAGCTCCACGAGCCGGCGTGCCAGCCGCACGGCCGGCTCCGTGGCGAAGGCGTTGGAGACATGCCACAGCTTGGCGGCCTGTTGGTTCAGAACGGCGACGAGATCCGGGTGTGCGTGGCCGAGACCGTTCACGGCTATGCCCCCCGCCAGATCGATGTACTCCCGACCGTCCGTGTCCCAGACGCGTGAACCCGCCCCGCGGTCGAGCAGCATGGGTGCTGGGGCGTAGTTCGGAACCATCACCTGATCCCAGGCTTGCCGATCGGTCGTCACCTTGGTCCTCTCGGTTCGGGGCGGCCGCAGTGTACCGGTGCTTGTGGTCGGCGACCGTCGCGTCAGTTAGCGTCACCGCCGTGCGCGACACCTCGCTCGACTTCATCGACGGCACCCACGCCGACCGGCTGAAGACGCTCATGGAACTGAGCGCGATCAACTCCGGAAGCACCAACCTGGCGGGGCTGGCCGACACGCTCGAGGCCGTCCTCGGCGTCTTCCAACCACTCGGAGGCATTGCGTCGACGGAACCCCTGGAGCCGTATCCGGTGATCGACGACGCCGGCGGGCTCCGGGAGCGCAGCGCCGGTGAACTGGGTCGCATCCGAAAACGTCCTGACGCACCGCTCCAGGTGCTGCTGGTGGGACACTACGACACGGTGTTCGCCGCCGACCATCCATTCCAGCGTCCGAGCCTCGACGGGCCGGTGCTGCGTGGTCCGGGCGTCGCCGACATGAAGGGTGGACTGCTCGTCATGGCCGCCGCACTCGAAGCTCTCGAACGGTCGCCTTCGGCAAAGCACCTTGGCTGGGAGGTACTGTTGAACCCGGACGAGGAACTCGGCTCGCCGGCAAGCGCTCCCCTGCTCGGTGCCGCCGCCGCCGGCAAACACTTCGGTCTCGTCTTCGAACCCAGTTTTCCAGACGGCCATCTCGCCGGTCGCCGCAAGGGCTCCGGAACCTTCACGATTGTCGTTCGGGGTACCGCCGCCCACGCCGGGCGAGACCATCACCTCGGTCGGAACGCGATCGCGGCGCTCGCCCGGATCATCGCCGACATCGACGGGCTCAATGGACGGTGGGACGGGGTGACGATCAATGTGGGCGTCGTTTCCGGCGGCGCGGCGACCAACATCGTCCCGGATCTGGCGATCGCCCGATTGAACGTGCGCGTCCCCGACGCCGACGCCGCGGACGCCGTCGTGGCCGAGATGAAGAGCATCGTGGACGCGGCTCCGTCTGACATGCAGGCCGAGTTTCATGGCGGGTTCACGAGGTGGCCCAAGGCGGTGTCGGCTCGGACGTTCGCCTTGCTCGAACTCGCCGTCGACTGTGGGCGAAGTGTCGGCCTGGACCTCGGATGGCGGGACACCGGCGGGGTTTCCGACGGTAACAACCTTGCCGCAGCCGGACTCGCCAACGTCGATAACCTGGGGGTGCACGGCGGCAACCTCCACCAGGACCAGGAGTTCATGTACACGGCGAGCCTGACCGAGCGATCAAGACTCGCGGCCCTCATGCTGACGAGACTTGCGTCTGGCGACACGGAGCTTCCGACGTGATCGTCGTTCGACCATCGACGCTGGCCGACGTCGACGGCGTGCTGGCCATGTTGCGGCGTGCCGGAGATGCGCTCAACGGCATGTCTTCGCTCCGACCCGATCGCGATCGCATCCGGACGCGCATCACCAACAGCGTCGAGGCGTTCGAGGCCGACATCGTCCAGCCCGGCGAGGAGGACTACTTCTTCGTCGCAGAGGACCCCGACGCCTCCCGCCTCGTGGGTACCGGCGCCGTGATCGCCGCAGTTGGGCTGACCGAGGCCTTCTACAGCTACAAGGTGATCACCCGCGTCTACGCGTCGCGCGAACTCGACGTCTACAACCGGATCGACACGCTGGTCCTGTCCAACGACTACACCGGAACCTCCGAGGTGGCGAGCCTCTTCGTCGACGCCGAGTACCGATCGACCCGCACCGGGAAGCTCATGTCGCTGTCGCGCATGCTGTTCATCGCAGAGCATCCCAAACGGTTCGACGAACGCGTCTTCGCCGAAATGCGAGGGTTCCAGACCGAAGATGGCACGGCCCCGTTCTGGGAAGGTCTCGGACGCCACTTCTTCTCGATCTCGTTCGCCGAAGCTGACGAACTCTCGGCGCTCGGGCACAAGGAGTTCATTGCCGAGCTCATGCCCTACCACCCGATCTACGTGCCATTGCTCCCGCCCGACGCACAGAAAGTCATCGGCCAAGTGCACCCTTCGACCGTTCCGGCACTCCGCATGCTCGAGAAAGAGGGCTTCCGCTTCCACGGCTACGTCGACATCTTCGACGCCGGGCCCACCATCGAGGCGCGGGTGACAGATCTTCGCGCGGTGAAGGAATCGAAAGTCCTGACGGCGAAGGCCGGCCCGTCCGGTCCCGGACCGGATCTCCTGGTCACCAATCGAGGACTCGGCGATTTCCGATCCACCCTGGCGACGGGCGACGTGGCCGGCGACACGGTCGTGTTGGCCCCCGAGGTACTGGAAGCACTCGCGATCGTTCCGGGCGACACGGTCAGGGTCATGGCGCTCGACGCGCGGAGCACACATGCAGACTGACGGCACCCTGTTCATCGACGGCGAGTGGTTGTCCGGCTCCGGTGAGGCGTTCTCGTCGACGAATCCAGCCGACGGCTCGACGCTGTGGCAAGGACGGGCGGCGAGTGCCACGGACGTCGCGCGTGCGGTCGACGCGGCACGGCGGGCTGCGGCGGGGTGGGCGCGACTGCCATTCGAGGAGCGCGCCGCGACACTGCGCGCCTACGAGGCCGTCGTTCGGGACAACGCCGACAGCCTCGCGGACGCCATCACCGCCGAAACCGGAAAGCCACGCTGGGAGACCGCTACCGAGGTGGCGGCCGTCATCGGGAAGGTAGCCATCTCGTTCGAGGCGTACGAGGACCGCTCCGGCACGGTGCGCCGCGAGGCCGCCGGTGCCGTCAGTGTGACCCGCCACAAACCGCACGGCGTCCTGGCGGTGTTCGGCCCCTACAACTTCCCCGCCCACCTGCCGAACGGACACGTCGTTCCCGCGCTCATGGCCGGCAACACCGTGGTGTTCAAGCCCAGCGAGCTGACCCCGATGGTGGGCGAGTTCATGGCCCGCATGTGGCAAGCGGCCGGTCTTCCTCCTGGTGTGTTGAACCTCGTTCAGGGAGCACGCCCGACCGGGGCAACCCTGGCCTCCCACGACGGCGTCGACGGCTTGCTGTTCACCGGTAGCGCCACGACCGGCACCGACCTTCACGAGCAGTTCGGAGGCCGGCCCGACAAGATCCTGGCGCTCGAGATGGGTGGCAACAACCCGCTGGTCGTCATGGAGGACGCCGACGTCGACGGAGCCATCTATCACACGATCCAGTCGGCGTACATCTCGGCGGGCCAGCGGTGCTCGTGTGCGCGTCGGCTGTTCGTGCCCGTCGGCGCCTGGGGTGATGCATTCGTCGAGAGGCTCGCCGACGCGGTACGAGCCATCGGGGTTGGGCCCCCCGCCGGCGAGCCCCAGCCTTTCATCGGCCCGCTGATCTCGGCGAGAGCGGCCGACCAGATGCTCGCCGCACAGCAATCGATGCTCGACGCCGGAGCGGGCGAACTCGCCATGATGCAGCGCCTCGACCTCGGTCCGGCCTACGTCTCGCCAGGACTTCTGGAAGTGACCGGCCTCGACCTTCCCGACGAAGAGCACTTCGGGCCGTTGCTGACAGTCCGCCGTTTCGGCACGTTCGACGAGGCCGTGGCGGGAGCGAACAACACCCGTTTCGGACTGTCGGCCGGGATCTTCACCCACGACGCCGACATGTACGACCGGTTCTGGCAGGACATTCGGGCCGGCGTGGTCAACTGGAATCGACCCACCACAGGGGCGTCGAGTGCTGCACCATTCGGCGGGGTCGGGGCGTCGGGCAACCATCGTCCGGCCGCCTACTACGCGGCCGACTACGTTGCGTATCCCGTGGCGTCGCTCGAGGTGCCCGAGCTCGAACTGCCGGCGGAGAAGAGCCCCGGCTTGTGACGATCGAATCGAACTTCGACGGCATCGTCGGACCGACGCACAACTACGCAGGCCTCGCGCACGGCAATCTGGCCGCAACCGCCAACGCAGGTCAGATGTCCCGTCCGAGAGAAGCGGCCCTCCAGGGCCTCCGCAAGGCGAAGGCCATGGCCGATCTCGGACTTGTCCAGGGCCTCCTGCCGCCACATGAACGCCCGCATCTACCCACGTTGCGGGCGCTTGGTTTCGAGGGCTCGGCCGAGCAGATGATCGTTGCTGCGGCGAGAGACGCCCCCGGCATGCTCGACGCCGTATCGTCCGCGGCGGCCATGTGGACGGCCAACGCCGCCACGGTCTCGGCCAGCTCGGACACCCGTGACCGCCGTGTGCACTTCACGCCGGCCAACCTCTCCAGTCAGCTCCACCGCTCGATCGAGGCAGCCACGACCCACGCCGTCCTTCAGGCCACCTTTCCGTCGCTTCGGTTCGTGCATCACGCCCCGCTTCCGGACGCTCTGGGTGACGAAGGGGCCGCCAACCACACGCGGCTGGGACGGAACGGCGAGCCGGGCGTCGACCTCTTCGTGCACGGCGACACCTCGCGCCATGGCCGGTTCCGGCCCCGCCAGCATCCCGATGCCTCCCGGGCCGTGGCACGCCGCCATGGCCTGCATCCGGCACGAACCCTCTTCGCCACCCAGTCGAGTACCGCGATCGATGCCGGCGTCTTTCACAACGACGTCATCGCCGTCGGATCGGAATTGACGCTGCTGCATCATGAGGAGGCCTTCGACAACACCACCGTGTTGCACGCGCAGCTGCGCCGAGCGCTGGGAGACGACCTCGAGCTGGTCGTCGTGCCATCCGCCGAGGTGCCGCTGGCGGCCGCCGTCGACAGTTACTTGTTCAACAGCCAGCTGGTGCATGTGGGCGACGACCTGGTGTTGGTGGCACCCGACGACGTGAACCGTGTACCGGCGGTATCGCGCTACCTGGCCGGCCTGGCGGGTGGTCCGATCACACGCGTGGTGACGTTCGATCTCCGCCAGAGCATGCGCAACGGCGGCGGCCCGGCCTGTCTCCGCCTGCGCGTTCCGCTCACGAACGATGAGCTGGCCGACGTGAATCCGCGTTCGCTGCTGACTCCGGAGCGTTTCGAAGCGCTCGTCGGGTGGGTAGAGAGGCACTACCGGGAGGAGCTGTTCCCGTCGGACCTCGCCGACCCCGCGCTGTATGACGAGTCGTGCCGGGCGCTCGACGAGCTGACACAACAGCTCGGGCTCGGCAGCGTCTACGACTTCCAGCGCTGAGCGGGAATAGGCTGACCGGCCAACGCGTTGTACGATGCGATACCCCCCGGGGTACAACCCGATCTGTCCGCAAGGAGTACATCATGGCAACCGTTGACCTGTCGATGGAAGACTTCCAATCGACCATCGAAGACAACGACATCGTCTTCATCGACTTCTGGGCGGACTGGTGTGGGCCGTGCAAGTCGTTCGCACCGACCTTCGAGAAGGCCTCAGAAGAACACGCCGATGTCGTGTTCGCAAAGGTGGACACCGAAGTCGAACGCGACCTGTCGTCAGCGTTCGGCATCCGGTCGATCCCGACGCTGATGGTCTTCCGCGACAACGTGTTGCTGTTCAATCAGGCCGGCGCGCTGCCTCCCGCCGCTCTCGAGGATCTCATCGGCCAGGTGAAGGCTCTCGACATGGACGCCGTGCACCGCGAGATCGCCGAACAAGAGGAAGCCCACCAGCACTGAGCTAGGTGCGCTTGGCGACCTCTTCGAGCATGACCTCGGTGGCGCCGCCCCCGATAGAAGCGATGCGGGCGTCGCGTCGGATGCGTTCGATCGCCGATTCGCGCATGTAGCCCATCCCGCCGTGGAACTGCTGACAGTCGTAGGTGACCTCTTGGACGAGCTCACCGACGAGCGCTTTCAACTCTGAGATCGCCTTGACGGCGTCGTGGTCTTCCTCCAGCAACCATGCGCAGTGGTAGTAGAACGACCGGGCGGCATCGACGCGCGCTTGGAGCATGGCGAGGCGGTGACGGATGGTTTGCTGGTCATAGAGGGTCGCGCCGAACGCCTTGCGTTGCTGCGTGTAGTCGTAGGTGAGGTCGAGCGCCGTCTGGGATTCGCCCAAGGCCAGACCGGCGAGTACGAGGCGCTCGTTCTGGAAGTTCTGCATCACGGCGTAGAACCCATGACCCTCGTCCCCCAGGAGGTTCTCGGCCGGTACCCAGCAGTCCTCGAAGACGAGTTCGGCCGTGTCGGAGCTGAGCCACCCATGCTTGTCGAGTTTGCGTCCGACGCTGAAACCGGGCGTGCCCTTTTCCACGATGAACATCGAGATGCCGCGGTGACCGATCTCATCGGGATTGGTGCGGGCGGCCACGAAGACGATGTCGCCATGGACGCCGTTGGTGATGAACATCTTGGTGCCGTTGAGTCGCCAGCCGTCGCCGTCACGACGGGCCGTGGTTCGGAGCCCGGCCACATCCGACCCCGCGTCGGGTTCGGTGATGCCAATGGCCGTGATCAGATCTCCGGCCAGGATCCCTGGGGCATAGTGAGCCAGTTGCTCGGGGGTGCCGGCGTGCACGAGGTGCGGGCTCGCCATATCGGTGTGCACGAGGACGGTGGCCGCGAAGCCCGAGTATGTCGAGGTTCCGAGGGCTTCGGCGAACACGGCAGAGGCGAGCGGACCCAAGCCGAGTCCGCCGTATTCGGTGGGAAAGCGCATCCCGAAGAACCCGATGTCGCCCATCTGCTTGAGCACGGATCGCGGGACATGCCCTTGCTCTTCCCAGACGTCTCCATTGGGAAGTACGACGTCTTGAATGAATCGAAGGGTCTGATCACGAAACGCCAGCAGGTCGTCGTCGAGGTAGATGGATGGACCGGCCGTCATTTCTTGGATTTGCGGGAGCGGTCACGCCGGAACAGCGACAGTCCGCCGAAGCCGCTGATGATCGCCATGTAGAAACCCAGGTCGTACGGCCATCCGGTGTTGACGGTCTCGTAGATGGAGACCGACTCGCGGAAGAACGACACGATGAGCGAGATGGGCGCAATCCAGCCATGCCAGATGCCCGTGAAGAATCCCGCCGGGTCGGGTACGGTGTCTGAGCCGGGCAAGCAGGCGGTGGCCACGAGTGCGAGAGCGAGCAGCGCGAGGATCCGAAGTGGTCGTCTCATACGCAACAAGCTAGTCGGTGCCGGCGGGTTTCCTGACGGACGAACGGAGCAGCGCCGCGTACCCGATGATCGAGATGGCCGCGAACGCGAACCACTGGATCGCGTACGACCGATGGGTTCCCTCCGTCAGCTCGGGCAGTTGGACGGGCTCGGGGAGCTCCGATCCGTCGAGGGACAGTCCGTACACCGGCCAGAGGTCGTAGGGCATGTGGTTCGCCAGCAGATCGAGGTCGACACGCGAGATGACCCGGCTTCCGGGTTCGTCTTCGGGTCCTACCGTTCCGCGTGGGCGGCTGGCGGCCAGGGTCAGTTCGCGTGTCACGACCCCTGGAGTCGGCGGCACGTCGACCGGCGGAGTGTCGAACGCCAGGGGCACCCAGCCGCGGTTCACCAGGATGGCCCGTCCGTCGCCGGTCACTAGGGGGGTGATGACGTGAAAGCCGGCGGTCCCATCGTGCACTTGGGATCGGACGAGCACCTCGTTGGCGGGATCGAAGACGCCAGAGACGGTGACCGGGCGGAAGGCGTGTTCCTCGCCGGCGTCGGCTGTCGAAGCGCCGGGATCCACGGCCACCTCGAGGGCGACCGGTGCCGCGGCCAGGCGTTGGGCGATGACGGTGTTGACGGCACGCCGCTGCTCGAGCCGGTCCAATTGCCAGAAGCCCAGGTTCACGAAGAGCGCGGTGGCGGCCGCCACCACGAGGCCCAGAGCGATCCACGAGGGTTTGCGGAGCTGGGCGAGCACCCTGACAGTGTATTGCCGCGGCACCGACCAATGGCTCTGGGCGCGTCGTGGCGTCAGCGTCCA
>JBFKPQ010000065.1:0-12462 GCA_041628225.1 Acidimicrobiia bacterium
ACCTGACGCGGTGTCGCGCTACGGACAACCGACCAGCTCGACCACCCCCACGCGGGCCGCGTGCGAACAGAGGTAGGCGCGCTCGCTCCGATCCATCTCGACCAGTACCGCCTCCAACTCCGGACGGGCCCCGTCCGGGTCGCCGCGATACGCTCGAACGAGCGCCGCGCGGGATCTCCACCAGCGGGCCCGGGCGGGATTGACCTTTCCGAGCAGCTCCGGCCAGCGCCCGAGCACCTGGTCTACCGAGTCGAAGTTCTCCAGCCACGAGAATCCCTGGCCGGTGAGGTGCCCTCGGATCTCGTCGGCCAGAACTGGCGGCGGCCCGGTCATCGTCCACCAGTGATCGGTGCCCATCACCAGCACGCCCAACCGTTCGCGAACCTGACACACCATTTCGGCGACCCAGCCGTCTTCGGCTGCGCCGCGTCCAACCAGGTCGACGTCGGGTAGGTAGATCCCAAGATTCACCGCGAACCGACCGCCCGGGTTTTCGGGATCGAATCCCCGCTCCGAACGCGGCGCATTCCAGCGATCCAATTGGAAGTTGACGACATGCACCAGGTCGGTGTGGCGGCGGTTGAACGTCGTGCCGCGCTTGCGGAAACCGGCCTCCTTGAAGTCCGGCTTCAGGGCGGCGATGACCTCGTCGAGGTAGGCGGCATGCGGAGACTTCGGCACCCTCTCATCATGCCAGGCATCGGCCGCCACGGGCGTCAGGGGGTGAAGCCCCATTCGCCGGCGGCGATGATCGGCTCCTCGATGCCGTCGGCCGTGACACCGAACACGTCGAGCTCCGGAGAACCGACCACGAAGTCGACGTGGGTGGTGCTGTGGTTCATGCCCGCTCCGACCAACTGGTCGGGAGTCATGTCCGGCCCACCCGCCAGATTGATGGGATACGACCGACCGATGGCGATGTGGCAGCCGTCGTTCTCGTCGAACAGCGTGTTGTTCCACACGAGCCCTTCGGCGGCGACTGCCGACGACATCGGGACCATCGCGCATTCGCCGAACCGCACGGACCCTTCGTCGGTGGCCAGCAGCTGATCGAGGACGTCTTGGCCACGTTCGGCCCGGGCCGAAACGATCGCACCGCCGGCGACTTCGAACGAGAATCCCTCGACGAGGTGGCCAAACAGCGACAGCGGCTTGGTGGCGGTCACGACGCCGTCACCATGCATCCGGTGCGGGCCGCAGAAGACCTCTTCGGTCGGCATGTTCGGCACGAACGAGGTGCCCGCCGAACCGCCTGCCCACACCGGCCGGTCTGGCAGGCCCAGTGTCAGGTCGGTGCCCGGCCCGGAGTAGCGAAGCGCCGTGTACGCCCGGTCGGTCAGGTAGGCGCTGCGAGCGTTGAGGTCGGCGACGTGGCTGCGCCACTCGGCCACGGGGTCGTCACGGTCGGCCCGGCACGCCCGGAGCACCGCATCCCACAGCTGTTCGGTTGCCTCGGCGTCGCTCAGGTCGGGGAAGACCTTGCGAGCCCAGGGTGCCGTGGGGGCGCCGATGACGCACCACTGACGGCGGAGACTGGCGCGTTCGGTGATGAACGGCGCCATCGCCTCCTGATTCAGCTTTGAGAAGGCGGCGATGCGCTGCGGGTCGATGCCGGCCATGGCGTCGGGGTCGTTGGCGGCGACGAACAGGAACTGGTCTCCGGCGTCGAAGGCGGCCATGTAGGCGCGGGACGACGTAGCCACGACCTCGGCCGCCTCGGCCGGCCCGTGGTCGTAGCGGGCCCGCGCGATCGTGTCGTCGTTCCACAACACGTCGACGTTCACGGCGCCGGCCCGATAGGCGGCCTCGACGAGCAGTCGCACGAAGGGGGCGGCGTCGACGCTGGCGCCGATCGTCAGCCGCTGGCCGGGTTCGAGTCCGACGCCGACCTGCACGGCGACGTCGGCGTACTTGGTCAGGAGTTCGGTGGCCGGCACGGCATCCTCGGGGTTGGTTGGTTGCTCACGCTACCGAAGCGGCCCGAGACTCAGACGAACGGGAGGTCGTGGATTTTGGCCCGCTGTGGCCCCGCCGGCGAATCGACCATGACGGGTGTCCGCGCCTCGACGATCGATCGGCGGATCTGGGCGATGGCGATCGTCCTGCCGAGCCGGGGCGAGCGGACCACTGCCGACATCGTGCCGACCTGCTCACCTTCGAGGCGCACGGCCATCCGCTCTTCGAGCGGCCACGCCGACCGTGTGTCGGCGTCGAGCACCAGCCCCGTCAACAGTCGTTCGGGGCCGTCCGCGGCCACCCGTTGGAGGGCCGCCTTGCCGATGTAGTCGGGCTCGCAGTCGACGTCGACGTACCTACCCATCCCGGCCTCGAATGGGTTCGTGTCGTAGGTGGTGTCGCCGCCCCACGACAGCAGGCCGCTCTCTACCCGCTCGACGTGGTTAGGGGCTCCGGGGCCGATGCCGTAGGGCGCGCCGGCTTCCTTGACCAGGCCGTAGAGGTCGTTGCCGCGTGCCCCGTCTTGCAGGAACAGCTCGAACCCGCCCTGTTTCGACCAGCCTGACCGGCACACCACCGCCGGTATGCCCGCAATGTCGACCTCACGGAACCAGAAGTACTTCAGATCCCGCACCCAGTCGCCGCACAGGTCGGCGACCACGTCTTCGGCGAGCGGGCCCTGAACGGCGAGGGGCGACACGTCGGGTTCCGACACCTCGACGTCGAAGCCTCGTTCGGCGGCCACGGCCTTGCACCACAGCAGCATGTCGTGGTCGGCCAGCGAAAACCAGTAGCGGCCGCCCGACAATTTCAACAAGACCGGGTCGTTGAGCAGGCGTCCGTCGTGGTCGCACATCGCCACGTATTTGCCCTGTCCCTCGACCATCTTCGACAGATCCCGAGCCGAGAGATATTGCGCGGCGGCGTGGGCGTCGGTTCCGGAGATCTCGACCTGCCGCTCGGCGGCGACGTCCCACACGGCGACGCCGTTGACGAGCCGGTCGTACTCGGCGGCCAGGTCACCGAACGACAGCGGCAGAAGCATCTTGTTGTAGACGGTCCAGGCGGATGCCCGGTCGGCGACGACCGAGTCGTAGAACGGGCTCTTACGGATGCGGGGGCTGGTGGTCAGGTGCATCGGACGACAGCGTAGGTGCCCGGTGGGATGTCGTGCCCGGCGAAGTCGGATTCTGTCGGTGCCGCGTCGCATGCTGACGACATGAGACATCTGTTGGACGAGAGCCTTCCCGTGTGCCCACACTGTCGAAGCGATCGGTCGATCGTGGAGTACATCGTGGGAAGGCCGGCATTCCGACCGGCGTTCCCGGATGCCGTGTTCCTGCACGGCTGCACGGTCATCGACGACGAACCCACGCCCGATTGGGGGTGCGTCGCCTGTGGTGTTGCTTGGGACGACGTCACATGAGTGGATCCCGTGTTCGTATGCTTTCCGGTAGCGAGGCCTGGTGTG
Source organism: Acidimicrobiia bacterium (assembly GCA_041628225.1). Classification (GTDB taxonomy): domain Bacteria; phylum Actinomycetota; class Acidimicrobiia; order Spongiisociales; family JAENVV01; genus JBFKPQ01. The sequence goes on from JBFKPQ010000065.1 coordinate 3,428, forward strand.
GCTCGTCGAGTCGGAGCGTCGTGCCCACGCCGATCGACCGATCGTTGAGGGCTACGAACGCGTTCCGCCCAACCGATCCGAGACTGCCGCGGCAGAGGCAGGGCTGCGGGCGGCGATCATCGAGGAACCGTGGTGACCTCGCCACGGCACGGTGATATCTGGTGGGGGGCGCTGGAGGTGTCGGCAGCGCCCGTTTCTCGCGCTGACGCGGATGCTGCGATCCCCGTCCTCGCCATCCTCGTGTGCGCGCCGATCACAACGAGCGTACGGTCGAGCGCCGCTTCGTTGGACAACCGTCAGGTGATCCCGAAGTCCGAGCTCACGAGCAGGGTCGCTCGGTTGCGGCTCGAGCGTCTCGACGAACGGTGCGAAGCCGCTCGAGCCGCCATCGATTGCTGACGGATCGGTGCGGCTCGTGGGCGCGACGGCCGCGCTGTGGCATGGAGGTGTACGTTTCGGTGGTGACCGAGTCCTCGAGCGCCGTCCGATCGCTGCCGAGCGGGTTTGTCACGTTCTTGTTCACGGACATCGAGGGCTCGACCCGGCTGTTCCGGCAGTTGGGCGACGGCTATGTGCCGCTGCTCGAACGACACCACGAACTGCTGCGGGAGGTGTGGTCAGAACACCGGGGTGTGGAGGTCAAGACCGAAGGCGATGCGTTTCTCGTGGCGTTCGGTGACCCCGGCGATGCTGTTGCGGCGGCGGCCTCCGCTCAGCAGGCGCTCGCCGCCGAGAAGCTGCCGTTGCGCGTCCGGATGGGCATCCATTCGGGTCTCGCCTCGCCGCGTGACGGCGACTACATCGCCTACGCCGTTCACCAGGCTGCCCGGGTCGTGGGCGCCGCCCACGGCGGGCAGATCATCGTGTCAGGAGCCACCCGGTCTGCCCTACCCGAGCCCGACCGGAGCCTCCGTTCCTTGGGCCGCTTCCGAGTCCGCGACTTCGAGGAACCTGTCGAACTGTTCGAGGTCGCCGTGGAGGGTTCGGCGTCCGTCACGGCCCCACCCCGTGCCACACCGGCCATGGGTCACAACCTCACGCCTCCGCCGGGTCTCTTCGTGGGCCGCCAAGCCGAGATCGCCGAACTGGCAGAGCTCGTGGCACCGGGGGCAGTGGTTTCCATCGTTGGAGCGGGTGGCGCCGGCAAGACCCGACTGGCTGTCGAGCTGAGTTTGGCCCGAGCCGACGACTGGCCCGATGGCGTATGGCTGGTCGAACTGGCGGCGTTGGGCGCCCAGGCGTCCGTCGCGGGCGCCGCAGCCGAAGCGATCGGCGTGTCGGTCGCAGACCGGGATCCGGTAGACGCGCTCATCGACGAGCTCGGCGCGAAGTCGTGCATGCTCGTCCTCGACAACTGTGAGCACATCGTTGAGGCGGTCGGCGATCTGGTCGCCACGCTGGTGCGGCGAACTCCCGGTGTGGCGGTCCTGGCAACTTCGCGTGAGCCACTGGGCATTGCCCATGAGCGCGTGTGGCGCATCGGCCCGTTGTCCGAACATGGTCCGGCAGTGGATCTGTTCGTCGACCGGGCCGGCTTGACCACGCCTACGGACGACGACGCGGCTGTCATCCAGCGGATCTGCGGAAGGCTCGGGGGCAATCCGCTGGCGATCGAACTCGCCGCCGCACGAGCGCAGCTGGTCGGCCTGACTGCCCTCGAGTCCGCTCTCGCTGACCGCTTCAAGATCCTGAGCAGTCGGCGTCGCGATCTGGAGCCACGTCAGCGGTCGATGACCGCGGTACTCGACTGGAGTCACGACTTGCTGGAATCCCACGAGCAGACGGTATTCGAGCGTCTCGGTCTCTTTCCCGACAGTTTCAGCCTCGATGGTGCCGAGGTCGTGTGCGGAGGCGCCGTCGCCCCGGGAGACGTTGTCGATGCGGTGTGGGCGCTCGTCGACAAGTCGCTGCTCGGCGCAGACCCTTCCGCCAATCAGACACGATTCGCCATGAGCGAAACAGTGCGCGACTACGCCCTCACACGACTCGACTCAGACAACCGGCGTGCCGGTGTTGGAGCGTTGGCCGCCTGGTATCTCGACAGCTACGGCCCGTGGACAGCGCTCGAACCCGAGCAGCTCAGCGATCTACGCGTCGAACTCGACAATGTCGATTGGATCATCGAGGCCGTGGGTGAGACCCAGCCAAACACGGCGCAGCTGCTGGCGCTGCCGATCGCCTACCTGAGGGATGTGTCTGGTGAACTCGCCGACGGGATCCTCCAGACCGACCGCTATCTTCGCTCGCTTCCTCACCCTTCGGTGGAACGAGCCCTCTTGTTGGGTGCGTCGGCACGGCTTCGAGCTCGCCGCGGCGACCGCGACACCGGCCGCCTCCTCGACGAAGCCGAGCGGCTCCTTGCCGTCCACGGGCCGGAGCCCGAGTGGGCAGCCGGGACGATCGCCATCCTTCGGGCCTACTGGCTCGAGTCGGCCGGGCGCCACACGGAGGCGCTGTCGGTGGCCGAGTCGGTGGGCGCGCCGGGGTCCCCGCTGGTGGCCCAGGCGCGAAGCTGGGCGGCGGTGGGAATTCTCCGGGGAAGTGGCGGAGACGATGACGGCGCCCTCGAAGCCCACCGGCGAGGGCTGGCGATAGAGGAACAGCTCGGTGGCGCCATCGAGGTCGCAGTGGGGCACAACAACGTGGCCGAGTACGCCCTGCGCCTCGGCCATGTCGACTCGGCAGCCAGCCACCAGCGGCGCACGCTCGATCTCGCCGAACAGATCGGATCGGTGTCTCTCGTGGCCTTCTCACTCATCATCGCCGCACGCGTGTCGGCGAGTAGGGATGATTGGCCGGGGACCGTCCTGTTGCACGGCGCCGCCGACCGTTGGTTGGAGGAGTCCGGTACGGCGCTCTTCGACGCAGATGCTGCCATCTCGAATCGACTGCTCGACGAAGCGCGGCGCCGGCTCGATGACTACGAACAAGTGCGAGCCCGAGGTTGGGCTCTCGAGCTTCCTCAGGCAGTCGCAGCGGCCCGTACCGCGCTGAGTTGAGAGTGTCTGTTGGAGAACTGGCGCCCGCGGTGGAGGCTCAGCTACGCGATCCGTCCGCACCGCGCCAGAGCGCGAATGCGATGGGTGGCACGGCTGACAGGGTTGGAGTCCTACGGCCTGACATCGTCTACGGTGTCGGCCGTGAAACGCATCGAGAAGGCGGAACGAATCGGCGAAATCCTCGACGACCTCTACCCCGAGGTTCCGATCCCGCTCGACCACACCGACCCGTACACCCTGCTGGTGGCTGTGGCGCTGTCGGCTCAGACCACCGACAAGAAGGTCAACGAGGTCACACCCGCCCTGTTCGCCGAGGCCGACACGCCCGAACAGATGGCTGCTCTGGGGGAGGAGCGGATTCTCGAGCTCATCCGGGAGATCGGCCTGGCTCCCACCAAGGCCCGCAATCTGTGGAAGGCCGCCAATCAGATCCTCGATGCGGGTGGCGAGGTGTATCCCGACTGGGACTTCCTCGAGTCGCTGGCCGGCGTGGGTCACAAGACGGCCAGCGTGGTCATGGCGCAGGCGTTCGGGGTCCCGGCCTTCCCGGTCGACACGCACATTCACCGGCTCGCCGCCCGGTGGGGATTGTCGAAGGCCGCCAACGTCCAGCAGACCGAACGCGACCTGAAGGCGGTGTTCCCGAAGGACACGTGGAACCGACGACACCTGCAGATCATCTACTTTGGCCGGGAGTTCTGCCCGGCCCGCCACCACGACCTGACAACCTGCCCGATCTGTTCGTGGGCCGCTACCAAGAAACGCCAACGCCAGGGTTGGTGAGCGATCCCACGCACGAGAACCGTGTTCGTGGCTTGGATGTCGCGGGTTAGCGTGGGGCCGTGCCCACCACGCAGTACGCCACCAGCGACGGTCTCGACATCGCCTATCAGGTGTTCGGCGAGGGCGAGCGCGACCTCGTGTATGTGCCCGGGTGGGTCTCCAACATCGAACTCATGTGGGACGACCCCGTCCTCGCCTCGATTCTGCGGCGCCTCGGCACGTTTGCCCGGGTGGTCATGTTCGACAAGCGGGGGACCGGGATGTCCGATCGCGTACCTCCCGACGAACTGCCCGACCTCGAACGGCGCATGGACGACGTGCGCGCCGTCATGGACGCCGCCGGGGTCGAGACGGCCACCCTCTTCGGTCACTCGGAGGGCGGCAACCTGGCGACGCTGTTCGCCGCGACCCATCCCGAGCGAACCGAAGGCCTGATCCTGGCGAGCACCTACGCCAAGCGCGTCCGCACGGATGACTATCCGTGGGCGCCCCGCAGCGACGATCGTGACACCGAGATCGCCGAGACCGAAGCCCACTGGGGAGACCCCGATTACTTGCCTGAGTATGCGCTCGGCGACCGCAAGGGTGACGCAGCTTTTCGCGAGTGGGTCGCTCGGTACTTTCGGATGTCGGCGAGTCCTAAGGCCGCCGCCCAGCTCCTGCGAATGAACACCGAGATGGACACCAGGGCGGCGCTCCCACTCGTCCAGGCACCGGCGTTGTTGATCTACCGCACCGACGACGCCGACGTCGACGTCGAAGAGGGTCGGTGGATGGCGTCGCAGATGCCCAACGCCACCTTCGTGGAACTGCCGGGCGATGCCCATCTGTTCTGGGCCGTCGACCCGCAGTCGTTCGTCGATGAGATCGAGGAGTTCATGACCGGTGTGCGTGCATCGGTGGCTCCCGAACGGGTGCTGGCGACCGTGCTGTTCACCGACATCGTCGATTCGACCAGGCAGGCGGCCGCCCTCGGGGATGGGGCCTGGCGGTCGGTGCTCGAACGGCACAACCACGTCACGCGTCGAGAACTGGCCAGGTGGCGGGGCGTCGAGCGGGTCACGACGGGTGACGGGTTCCTCGCCACGTTCGATGGTCCGGCCCGCGCGGTCCGCGCCGCGACGGCCATCGCCGAATCCGTGGCGACGCTCGGTATCGACGTGCGGGCCGGTGTGCACACCGGCGAGGTCGAACGGGTGGGCGACGACGTCGCCGGCCTGGCCGTCCACATCGGCGCTCGGATCGCGTCGCTCGCCGGAGCCGGCGAGGTGTATGCGTCGCGCACGGTCAAAGACCTCGTTGTCGGTTCGGATCTCGCCTTCGAGTCGCGTGGCACGCACGAGATGAAGGGCGTGCCCGGCGAGTGGGAAGTCTTCTCGGTCACGCATCCCGGCCGCTGATCTCCGGGAGCTCCGCGTAGGGTTGGGTGCACTGTGGCAGACCTTCCCGGCGGAACGGTCACGTTCCTGTTCACCGACATCGAGGGCAGCACTCGCATGTGGGACACGTTTCCCGCTGAGATGCGCAACGCACTCGACATTCACGATGAGGTGCTGACCCATACGGTCGCTCAGCACGGCGGTAGCGTCGTCAAGAACACCGGGGACGGGTTGTTCGCTGCGTTCCCCTCGGCTCCGGAAGGAGTTGCGGCTGCCCTCGATGCTCAGCAACAGCTCGCCAATCGAGATTGGCCTGACGTCGTCGGAACCCTGGGCGTGCGGATGGCGCTCCACACAGCCACGATCGAGCCAGTCGACGGCGACTACCACGGCCACGACGTCAACCTGACCGCGCGCATCGAAGCGGCCGGACATGGCGGGCAGATACTGATGTCGGCCTCCACCCATTCGCTCTTGGCTGGACACCTGGGCGACGCCTCCACCTCCGACCTCGGTGCCCACGCCTTGCGAGGCATCTCGGAACCAGTCCGCATTTTCGAGCTGCGGCCCGTTGGAGTCGGTCGTATCTTCCCGCCGCTCCGCACCGCGTCGATGATTCCGATGAGCCTCCCCCGGTTCACCACCTCGTTCGTAGGCCGGACGACGGATATCACGGCAGTCACGGAGCTCGTGAGTGGACACCGTCTCGTGACACTGCTGGGACCGGGCGGGATCGGCAAGACGCGTCTCGCCGCGGAAGTGGCCCGAGCCCACGCCGACCAGTCGGGCACGGTTGCCCACTTCCTCGGTGTGGCATCGCTCACGAGCGCCGACCAGATCGTCAAAGCCCTCGGTGACAGCATCGGCCTGGTGTATGACATCCACATTTCGGCACAGCTCAGCGAGAAGACACAGTTGTTCGATCGACTGCGCAGCCAGCCGGTCCTCCTGGTCATCGACAACCTCGAACACCTGGAGGGAGCGAGCGGGTTGATCGGTGAACTCGTCGAGTCGGCCCCTTCGGTGACAGTGCTGGCCACGAGTCGGAGGCCGCTGGGCATCTCGGGTGAGTGGAAGTACGTGGTCCCGGCTTTGGCCGATCCTGTCGAGCTGTTCGTCGAGCGAGCGCAACAGGCCGGCGCGGCGGTGGACCGCTCCGATGAAAGCCTCGCCGCCATCTGTGATCGGCTCAACGGAGTGCCGCTGGCGATCGAGCTCGCCGCCACCTGGGCGGCGATGTTGCCGGCGGCCGAGATCCTCACCGAGATCGACCAGAGTCTCGACTTCCTCGAGTCCGACTCACCTGATGTGCCCGAACGTCATCGGAGCGTGCGGGCGGTGTTCGACCATTCGTGGCGCCTCCTCGGTGACGATCTGAGAGACCGGCTCGCCCACCTTGCGGTGTTCGCTGCCCCGTTCGATCGACCTGCCGCCCAGGTGGTTGCAGGAGCCTCCTTGCGCGACCTGAAGACGCTCGTCGACCGATCGCTCGTATCGGCCCTTTCCGACGGGCACTACGCGCTCCACCCGCTGCTGCGCGAGTTCGCCACGGAGCACCTCGGTGCGGGCCGCGAGGCGGCGTGGCAACGCTATGCCGATCATTACGCCAGTCTGCTGGAGGGGACCTGGCCGGAATTGCGCGGTAGCTCTTCGCAGATGGCCGCTCGTGACCGGCTCGCCGCGGAACTCGACCACCTCCGCTCGGTCACTGCGTGGTGGATCGCGCATGAGCCCGAAGACCGGCTCTTGACCCTCTTGATGGCATTGAACGAGCTCCACTTTCAGCTGAGCTGGGCGGACCAGAAGACGCATCTGGAAGAGGTCGTTGCCGAGTACGAACGACGATATGGCGCGGCCGGGGCGCTCGAAAGGCCTTCGTACAGGCTCGCCTCTGCCTGGCTGGCGATCACCGATTCATCGTTTACGACACCCGACGTCATTCTCGAGAGGCTCGATGCGACTCGTCCGCGTACGGAAGAGGGTGGTGGCTTGCCGTGGTTCATGTGGCTCGTGGCCAAAGGCGTGGAGCGCTCTCTACGCGGCGACCACGAGGGTTCGCTGGCCTGGTACGAGCAGGCGGCTTCCCTCAATGTCGAGCTCGATCCGCTGTCGTCGGTCCAGCTGCATGCGTGGCGCGGGTGGTCGCAGCTGAACGTCGGGCAGATCGCTGACGCCACTGAAACCTTTGCTCGCGGGATCGAGCAAGCCACCGCCGACGAGCACGAACTGGGCCTGGCGTTCCTCTACTCGAAGTATGGCCTGGCGGCCGACGCGGCAGGTGATCACGACGCAGCCGCCGACTATCACCATCAGAGCCGGGAAGTCTTCGTGAAGCGCGGCGACCTTGGCGGTCAGGGATACGTGTTGAGCAGGCTCAGCCGGACCCACGCCCTGAAGGGCGAGTACGAGCTGGCGAGGCGGTATGCCCTCGAAGGTCTGGAGAAGTTCGAGGAGATGAACCACCGCTGGGGGATGGCCGTCTCGTGTGGGCGGGCCGGGTTCGCCGAGATCGAGTTGGAGTTGCATGACGATGCCGTCGGCCACTTCGTGGAGTGCCTCGATATTGCCGAGGAGTCTGGCCTGGGAGATCAGCTGCACTACGGCGTCACGGGCATCGCTCGGGTGGCCGTGGACAAAGCGTCGGATAATGCAGAAGCGAAAGACCTGCTGCGGTTCGAAGCATCCGCCGAAGCCAACCCCTATGCCGATCATGCGGTCGGTGGGGATGACGGCCCGACCACGGTGTCTGATGTTGCCGAGGCTGTGTCGCGCGCCCGCCGGCTGGCCGCCAAGCTCGCCTGACGGAATACGGTTGTCGGGCTGTCCGCCCAGTGTCGTCGGGCCCCTTCTCGCCCTGGTTGACCTGCGCGCTGGGCGGTGCGCCTGTGACCGGCACATCTGACGCGCAACGGGGACCCGGCGAACCGGATCCCCGCTGGTTCCCCCCTGGACGGGAGATCTATTTGCCGAGCTGTTTCAGGTTGATGCCGACGCCGTGAAGATCAGCCTCGATGAACGTAGGTACTCGACCTTGCGAGCGACTTACGAGGCTGCCGTTGGGCTTCGAACATCAGAGCGCGATCAGCGTCGCCTGATACAGACGGGGGAGATCCCGAAGATGGGACCTCCCCCTGGTTGGTCAGCTGCGATCTCGTCGGCGCCGGCGCGCAGCCCTGCGTGGGTTACGGGGTTCCGGCAGACGCTCCCGTTGCAGCGAATGCAGATCGGTGTGACGGATGTACATGGTTTCCCCCTTCGCCTCCGGCCAGGTGGCCGGCTGCCGGTCGGTCCGGCAGACCCCGTGTGAGGGGTGTGTTGAGAGAGAGGTCCGAACCCGTCGTCTGATACGGAGAACTTCCGCGTATCAGGGGACATCCTGCGCGCTCTGGTGAGGGAGACGAGCCCTGACCGAGGAGCCATGTCGGACCCCAGGAGAGATCTTCCAGTATGGTCGGAAGCAGTGTCTGAGGGACACGCATCCGGGCTGCGCACACAGCTGGTCGAAGCCGCCCGCAACGGAGACGCTGCGGCGTGGCGCCAGCTCGTCGAAATGCACCACCGCCTCGTGTGGTGGGCGCTGACCAGCTATCGCTTCGATAGGGCGACCGCCGAGGACGTCTATCAGACGGTGTGGTGCCGACTCGCCGAGCACCTCGATCGCATCCGCGACCCCGAAGCGCTGCCCAGCTGGCTCGTGACCGCGACCCGCAACGAGGCGCTGCGGAAGCAGCGACGCGCTCAACGGGAGATCGTCTCCGACATCCCGGAGGTCGCCGACCTCGGCACCCGCCCCGACGAGGCGGCCGAACAGAACGAAGAGTTCGCCAACGTGCGCGCCGCCTTCGATCAACTCGACGACAACTGCCGGCACCTG
>JBFKPQ010000066.1:0-12371 GCA_041628225.1 Acidimicrobiia bacterium
GGCGGCCCAACTGCTGGCGGCCAAGCTGAACCTGGCGGCCGATGCCGGGTCGTGCACGGCGGCGACGAACGCAGTGGTCGCTGGCCAGGCGTTGCTCGACACCATCAACTTCACCGGCACGGGCAACTACCTGCCGTCGAAGTCGAAGGACCCGAACCGGGTGTTGGCGTTGAGCCTGGCGGCCACGCTCGACTCGTACAACAACAACACCCTGTGCCCGTGATCGGCTAGGTCCTTCCCAGGGGGATTGGAGGGCCCGGCCGGGCCCTCCAATCTTTTTCAGAACCCGTGTGCGCCGCCGAACGTGTCCGGGTCGATGCCGATTTCGGCGACGAGGTCACGGCGGCCGGGCGGAACCGGCACTCCGGTCGCGTCGAGGATCCGGTTCATCATCTGGAAGTTGCCGCATACGGCCGCCGCCCGGGCCGCGGTCGCGTCGCCGACCTCGCCCGCCAGCGCGGCGCCGGTCGTCGTCACGGCTGCCGGATCGCGGGCCACGAGCGCGTCGGCAAAGGCGAGCAGCTGACGACCTCCTCGAATCCCGGAAGTGACCGAGTCGTCAGTGATCGCCCGCAGGTGCGCTTCCCGATTGGTTGTCTCGGCGCTCCGCCGGAGCATCCCCGCGTGAGCCAGCAGTCAGTAGAAGCAGTTGTTCCGATACGACGTGCGGGCGGCCACCAGTTCCATCTCGGTGCGATGGAGGCCGTCCTTGACGGCGTCGAGGTCGGCCATCTCGCCATATCCGAGGTAGAGCACCGTGTGGAGTTCCTCCTGAGCACGATGCTCGCCGGGAACCAAGGTGAGGGCGTTGGGAGCGCCAGGCTGGCCGACGGTGGGAACCCAAGCGGTCTCCACGAGGCCATCTGGTGCGTGCCGGGTGGGCTCACCGTCGTGCGGGTGGTGGAGGTCGAACGGATCGACGCCGGTGCCGTGGGCGTAGGTATCGATGGCGCTCATGCGGGACACGATGCCGATGATCTCGACGTAGGCCGCCCGCGGGAGTCCCCGGCGTACGAGGTCGTCGATCCAACCGCGCGTGATGTAGTCCGGAGCTTCGGCGACGGCTTGGGCAGCTTCGACGGCGGTGTCGGGAAGCGAGTTCGGCAAGGACTCCTTTCCGGACAAGGCGGCGCGGGCGACCTCGGCGATAGCGACCCGCTCCTCCCCCGTCCACCACGTGCCCGGGTGCGCGACCTGCAACAAGGTCTGTTGGATCGCCGCTTCGACGTCTGGCAGGCTCACGCAGACGATCCTATCGACCGCGCGATCTTGACATCCAGGGCGGCGCCGGTGCCGGCTAGGCGACGTGCAGCAACGGCTCCAACTCGAGCTGACGGCAACGTCCGTCTGGCCGGATGGGACAGGGTGGCGGCGTAGCGACCGCGGAGGGCTTCCGACTGGAGGACGGTTGATCGTCCCGTCGGGCGTCCGTGCGCGGATGCAGCGGCTGCCAAGAAGCCATCCTCAGCCTTCTTCCACCTCGAAGGCCACCTCGACGGTGACCTGCCAACGGTCGACGGAGCCGTCGTCGCCGAGGTTGGCGCGGATGTCAGTGACGTGCGCCCACGTGTGACCACGCACTTTCTGGCCTGACGTCGTCAATGCGACGTTGGCCGCGGCCTCGATCGAATCGCCGGACTCGCCGACGAGCTTGGTGAGCTTGTAGGTGGTTTCGTTCGACACAATGGGTCCTTTCCCGATGCGTTGCAACGGCTCCTACCCCGATGAGGACCCGCGCAAACGAGAACCCGGCACAGCGGCCGGGTTCTCGTCGGTCGGGATGAGCGTTCAGATCAGAAACTGAAGAATGGATCGGTGAGGGTCCAGCCCATGTCGACGCCGCTGCCGGTGAGCACGAACATCACCAGCGCTCCGCCGGCGAGCGCCAGGTTCTTCATGAACTGCGTCATCTCCATCTGCTGGGTCATCGGATCCTCGTCCGTCCAGAAGTGGTGCACCATGATGTTGGTGAAGAGCACATAGACGGCGAGGCCGAGCAACGCCAGGTCCATCCAGAAACCGAGAATGACGCCGACGGCCCCGACCGCGATGAGCACGCCCGACAGCTGCGTCAGCAACTTGGCGTTGGGAACGCCACGCATCTCGGCATACCCGGCGGTCCCTTCCGTCTGTCCGAGGTGTCCGGCCGTGCCGGATGCCAAGAAGATCAGACTGAACATGACTCGACCGATGATCAACAACGCACTCATAGGGCCTCCTCCGTGTCGTTCTCTCCTCATCCTAATCCCCATGAGTTGAAGGTTCAAGTAAGAGGAATCTATGGGCGCCAAGAGGAGCCTTTCGCGCATTCGTAGGAGCCGTAGGCGCTGGAGGCGTCGGCGCATCGGGCGTCGCCCGATGAGAGCGTCCCAGACGCGAAGCGGCAGCTCGCGTAGCGAACCGCCCACGGACTTCGCCCCGGCGGAACCCCAGACGCGAAGCGGCAGCTCGCGTAGCGAACTGCCTACGGACTTCGCCAAAGGCGAAGTCCGCGCACACCCGGAGGGACTCGAACCCCCAACCTCCTGATCCGTAGTCAGACGCTCTATCCAATTGAGCTACGGGTGCAAGTGGGACAGGCAGAATCGTAGCGGACGGGCCAGGTTCGGAAAATCGCGCCGACGCCGCTCGGTTAGGCTCCGGTCCGCATCTGGGAGCAAGGGAGCATCTGTGAACCAGCGCGTCGCTGAACTGGCGGAACGGTATTGGGATGAGCTCATGCGAGCCGTCCCGTTGTCGGCCACCCTCATTGGAGATCACCGCTTCAACCACCTCATTGGTGACGCCTCACCGGAGGAACTCGACCGCGTGTTGGGCATCCTCACGGATGTCGCCGAGCAGGCTGAGGCGATCGACCCGGAGGGCCTGGACAAGCAGGATCGGATCACGCGAGCGATGCTGATCTCGGAAGCGCGCTCGACTGCCGTCAAGGGCGACCCGATCAACGCGGAGATCGGCATCGACCCGTTGACGGGCGTCATCTCGGCGCTGATCTCGGGAGCTGCCCAGACCACGGTCGATACACAAGAGCACGCCGATGCTCTATTCGATCGGTATTCGCAGACGGGCCGCTATCTCTCCGAGCATCTCGATTGGCACCGACGCGGCCTCGAGAAGGGCCGGGTGGCCCCGGCCGCCAACATCGACCGGGTCCTCCAACAGATCGACGCCTACTTGGCATCGCCGATCGAAGCCGACCCATTCGTCAACATCAGCGTCCCGGCTGAAGGTGCCGAGGCTTGGCGCACGCGCATGGCCGGCATCGTCCAGGAGCACGTCCGGCCCGCCATCGCAACGTACCGCCGGGGCCTGGCCGACGAGATCGCGCCGCGCGGACGGCCCGACGACAAGCCCGGTCTCATGTGGATCAACGGCGGTGCGGAGTGGTACGAGCAGCTCATCGAGGCCTACACGACGCTCCACGAGACCGCCGACGCGATCCACCAGATCGGCCTCGACGCCATGGTCACCCTCGACGAGGAGTACCGCCAGTACGGCCTGGCCGCGCTCGGCACCGACGATCTCGCCGAGATGTTCGACAAGCTGCGCACCGACCCCGAGTTCAAGTTCACGGACTCGGCGGAGCTGCTGTCGTTCAACGAGGCTGTCATCGAACGGGCCGAAGCCGCCATCGCCGACTGGTTCGGTCGGCTTCCGGCGGCCAAGTGCCGGATGGCCGAGATTCCTGCCGCGCTGGCTCCGAACATGCCGCCCGCCTATTACTTCCCGCCGCCGGCCGACGGCAGCCGACCCGGCACCTATTTCCTGAACACGCACGACGCGCCCGCCATGCAGACGTTCGACATGGAGTCGGTCGCGTTCCACGAGGCGGTCCCTGGCCATCACCTCCAGTGCGCCATCAACGCCGAAGCCGGAGAACTGCCCATGTTCCGCCGGTACAGCCTCATCACGTCGTACGCCGAAGGGTGGGGGCTCTACGCAGAACGGCTGGCCGACGAGATGGGCCTCTACTCATCGGACGTCGACCGCATCGGCATGGTGTCCGCGGATGCGTGGCGGGCGGGTCGGCTAGTCGTCGACACGGGCATCCACGCCAAAGGGTGGACCCGCGGTCAAGCGGTCGAGTACCTGACGACCCATACGCCGATCAAAGAGGTCACGGTCCGCCAGGAGGTCGACCGGTACATCGGTTACCCGGGCCAAGCCCTCGCCTACAAGATGGGCCAGCGGGAGATCTTCCGACTGCGATCCGAGGCGCAGGAGCGACTCGGAGACAGGTTCGACGTCAAGGCCTTCCACGACACGGTTCTCACGTCAGGTGCCATGCCGTTGCCGATGCTCGACGAACTCGTCACGGAGTGGATCGAAGCGGTGCTGGCGGACTGAGATGGCTCAACGCACTCGCCGAACCAGCCCTCGCCTCGGCCGGATGCAGTTGCCGCGCATGTCCTCGCCAGGCGAGCACCCATCCTGACCGAACCCAATCGGTTCGGCCTGCAGCCCCTTTCGCCGGGCCGTCAATGGCCCGCCACCTCCCCTACGTCGCTCCGCGCCTGGGGGAGGGAAGTCTTTGCGGAGAGGGAGGGATTTGAACCCTCGAGGAGGCTTAATACCCCCTACTCGCTTAGCAGGCGAGCGCCTTCGACCACTCGGCCACCTCTCCAATCGCCGACATCGTAGTCACGGCCCGCGACGGCACCATCGGCGAACCAGCCGATCAGTCAGATGTCTCGAGAATGGTGTCGACGATCCGATCGACCGACGGGAGCGCCAGGTCCTCGAGTGACTCGGCGGCCGGGAGAGGGATGTGGGGCGTGGTGATGCGGACCAATGCGATGCGCCGTCTCGCCTCCGAGGCCCGCGATCAGGTCATCGCCAATGCCGGGTTCAAATCACCGAAGATCTAGCCGGGCGCGAACCGCCTGGCCGGCGTGAACGCCTCCGCCGACGGGCCTACCTCGCGGAGCAGCGTCAATCGTTCGCCCGCCTCGTCCAGGTCGGGCACGTGGCCGGCCGGCACCCACCACAGCACGAACATCGCCTCCTCCGGGTGGGTGAACCACTCTGTGCGACGTCGGAACACGCCAAGGTGATCCGCCCTGTACGTGAACGCTCTCAGGTGTTCCCACGACTCCCATACCGACAGGTTCACGATCAGATCTGGATCGTTGAGGAACCGGAACGACAACGCGTTGCCGTCGTCCGACTGGAGCCGCCACACGAAGCCATCCGCGGCGTCGGCGACCGCGTTGACGCCGTCATGAGCGACTCGAAGTCGGCCCGGCCCGGATGGCCGTCGGGAATCGCCCAGCGCGCGACGTTCAACTGGGCGAGGTGATACGCCACCGACTCAGTCGACGGTTTCGGCCAGCGCCAGGATGGCGTTGGCCAGCACGTCGATGCCGTTGCCACAGGCTTCCGGTCGGGAGTATTCGCGTGGCGTGTGACTGATCCCGCCGTATTCGCCGGCGACGAACACCATGGCGGCGGGGCAGGTGGCCGAGATCTCCTGGGCGTCGTGTCCGGCGCCGGACATGGCCCGTACGTAGCCGAACCCGAGCGCGTCTGCGCTGGCGGCGATGACGTCTTGGATCCGATCGTCGAATGGCACCATCGGCGTCTTGGCGAGACGTTCCCACGTGGCAGTCACGCCGTGGCGACGTTGGAGCCCGTCGACGAACTCGGCGAGGTGCTTCTCGGCGGCAGTCATGGCGTCGTCATCGGGGTTGCGCAGGTCGATGGTCAGCACCGCCTGAGCGGCGATGACATTGGTCTGCGACGGATACAGCGCCAGGTGCCCAACGGTGGCCCGCAGCTGCCCGTACTCGCCGCTTTCGCACATACGACGCGCTTCGACCGTCACCTCGGCGGCGGCCAGGCCGGCGTCATGGCGGGCCTCGATGGGAGTCGTCCCGGCGTGGGCGGCCTCTCCGTCGATGGTGAGTCGCTGCCACGAGATCGACTGCACGCCGGTGACGATGCCGATGTCCACACCGGCGGTAGAGAGGATCGGACCCTGCTCGATGTGGCATTCGATGTAGGCGTAGGGCACCGGCCGGATCTCCGGCGTCTCACCGTCGAAGCCGATGCGCACCAGTTCGTCGCGGACGGTGGCACCGTCGGCGTCGGTGAGGTTATGAGCCCATTCGAGGGGGATCCGTCCAGCCGTGACGGCCGACCCGAGCATGTCGGTCCCGAACCGGACGCCCTCCTCCTCCGTGAAGAACCCCACCTCGATCGGGCGACGGGTCTCGATACCCGCCTCGTTGAGGGCGCGCACCACTTCGATGGCGCCGAGGACGCCGAGGGTGCCGTCGAAGGCGCCGCCGGTGGCGACCGTATCGATGTGGCTGCCCATCAGAACGCACGGGAGCGAGGCGTCTTCGCCCTTTCGGAGACCGTAGACGTTGCCGATGCGATCGACCCGGACATCGAGTCCGGCCTCACGCATCCAACCGATGACGAGGTGACGGGCCTCGGCGTCCTCGTCGGTCAACGCCAGACGGCGCACCCCACGCAGACCGGTCGCTTCGTCGTCGTAGCCACCGATTTCCTTCAGGTCCATGAGATCCGACCACAGACGTTCGTGGTCGATCCGAACGCGCACTTCGACAGACGCGGGGTCGGGATAGCTCGGTGCGGTCACGGAATGCTCCTTTCCCCGGAATCATCGCACGTCGCGCCGGCACCGGGATGGATGACGACGGTCACCCGCGAGACTCTCAGGTCAGATGATGGGCATCGCGAATGCTTCCGCCGACACGTCGTACCGACATTCCAGCGGAGGGAGTGGGATTCGAACCCACGGAACCCGAATGGGTTCAACAGTTTTCAAGACTGTCACCTTCGACCGCTCGGTCATCCCTCCCACAGGAGGAGGCTCCGTCCGTAACGGAAGCTCCCGCCGGAGGCCTCCCGCTGAGCAAGGCCCTCCGTTGCGCGGAGGGGGCGGGATTTGAACCCGCGAAGGGCGTGAACCCTTACACGCTTTCCAGGCGTGCGCACTAGGCCAGACTATGCGACCCCTCCAGTGCCGCCCGAAGGCGGACCATCAGTGTAAAGCGTCCCGGCGACCGGCCAACTCTGCGAATAGGCTGCCGACCGATGAACCACGACGACGCCATGGGCCTCGCTCTCGAAGAAGCCCGGCTGGCCCTCGACCACGCAGACGTGCCCATCGGCGCCGTCTTGCTCGACCCCAACGGTCAGGTGGTGGCTCGCGATCACAACCGTCGTGAGGAACGGCGCGATCCCACGGCCCACGCCGAACTGCTCGTCCTGTCGGTCGCCGCACAGCAACTCGGTGACTGGCGGCTCACCGACCACACACTCGTCGTGACGCTCGAACCGTGCACCATGTGCGCCGGCGCGGCCGTGTGGGCTCGGATCGGCACCATCGTGTACGGGGCACCCGACCTGAAGGCAGGCGCCGCCTGGTCGCTGTACAACATCCCCCAGGACGCCCGCCTGAACCACCGTTGCGAGCTGGTGGCCGGCGTGCGCGAGGTCGAATGCGGCGAACTCCTGACTCGTTTCTTCGCCGAACGCCGCACAGATCGCTAACTTGCCCCACGATGTCCTTCAACGCACCCCAACTCGCCGACACCCAGGTCATCGACCCGGACGGCAACGAGCACCGACTCGGAGACCTCTGGGCCGATCAGCCGCACGCCCTGTTGTTCCTCCGTCACTTCGGCTGACTGACCTGTCGCGAACGGGCCGGTCAGGTCCGAGACAGAGCAGCAGAGTTCCCGAGCAACTCGATCACCGCGATCGGAACGGGCGGCAAGCGGTACGCCAAGGCCTTCCTCGACGACACCGGATTCCCCTTCCCCGTACTCCTCGACGAGGAGGGAACGGCCGCCGACATCATCGGCACGGAATCGATCGGCGCCACCACGCTCCTGAAGCCGAAGGCGATCGCCGCTGGGATGAAGTCGTTCGCGGGTGGCCACCGCCAGAAGAACACGGGACGGCGTCCGATGCAGCTCGGCGCCACCCTGGTGATGGGACCCGGCGACGAGATCCTGTACGCCGACTACGAAGATCACCCCGGCGACCACGCCGACCTCGACGAAGTACTGGCACTGCTGGAGGGCTGAGCTCCGGTCCAAGACGAAGACCCGATCGATTCGACGGTGGTCGCGAAGCAACTGCGTGCTTGGATCGTGACATGCGAGCTGCGGTGCGCGACAGGTACGGACCCCCGGATGTGGTTCGGCTGGCCGAAGTACCCCGCCCATCGCCCGCCGCCGGGCAGTTGCTCGTGCGCGTCCGCGCCACGACGGTCAACCGCACCGACTGCGCCTACCGCAGTGGCACCCCAGCAGTCATGCGGTTCTTCAGCGGCCTCAGGAAACCCAACACCTCGATCCTCGGCACCGAGTTCGCCGGAGTCGTCGACGAGGTCGGAGGGGGCGTCGACGGTTTCCGCGCAGGAGATCGAATCTGCGGCTGGTGCGAGAACAGCCTCGGCGCCCATGCGGAGTTCCTGACACTGGACGCCCGAAGCTTGATCGCCCGTATCCCGGCCGACCGCACCTACGCGCAGGCGGCGCCGAGCATGGAGGGATCTCACTATGCCCTGGCATTGCTTCGCCTTGCGAAGGTCCAAGCAGGCGACCGCGTCCTCATCTACGGCGCAAGTGGAACGATCGGTTCGGCGGCAGTTCAGCTCTCGAGGAGCCTCGGCGCCGACGTGACCGCAGTGTGCGGGACCGAGAGCATCGCGCGGGTCGCCGGCTTGGGGCCGGACCGAGTCGTCGACTATCAGAGGGAGGACTTCACTCGCGGCAAACAGCGTTACGACCTCGTGTTCGACGCGGTAGGCAAGACGTCGTACGCGACGTGCCGCCATATGCTCGAGCCCGACGGCCTGTTCTCGGCGAGCGAGGGATGGGGGACGATCTTCCGAGCAGTGTTCGGCCCACTGGTGCGAGACCGCCGAGTGGTCTTCCCTTTCCCGCGCCGAGATGCGGAAGGGATCCGCTGGCTCACCGGACTCGTCGAGTCAGGCGAGTTCGAGCCGCTCATCGAACGGATCTACCCGTTCGAGCAGATCGTCGACGCCTACCGGCGTGCCGAAACAGGCGAAAAGGTGGGCAGCCTGGTGATCGACGTCGACCGAGCCGACGAGTTGACCTGAATCTGCCCAGGCCCTGACTCGGTTCGCGCCGAAGGGTGTTGTGCGGAGGCCCTCCGCTCCGCCTTCGTAGTGCGGAGGCCCTCCGCCTCACTTCGTTCGGCGGAGGGGGTGGGATTCGAACCCACGAAGGAGCTCACGCCCCTTACGGCATTTCGAGTGCCGCGCACTAGGCCAGACTATGCGACCCCTCCGGTTGTGGACGGCACTCTACCGTGCCGCCAAACCCGCCGACCAGGCCGGTCGGGTTCCCGTGCACCCCGCCTTCGAACGGCTCCGCAAAGCGCGTTCCGGGACGTCGACTCGGATCGAGCGACCCTACGTCACCCGAGACTTACCGCTTAGGGCTGCTTCCTTCCGGACCTGACCCGATTCACGGGGCCCCGCCGCGCAGGACCCGACCGTCAACATCGACCGTGCCCGGCGCTCGACCTCGACGAACACCGCCCTCAGGCAGGGAATTCGGTCCCGCATGAAGAGGACTTCGGGTACAGGGCTCCCCTAATGCCCCACCTAGCACGGATCCGGGATGATAGCCGCAGCCTCGACCAGCCCATCCAGGTGTCACCCCGCCGGTCGGTACCGACCCTTCAACGCCTCGAGCGCGTCGATCGCCCGCACCGTCGACGCCAGCAACTCCGGCTCGCCCATACGGAGCCGGGCCGCCTCATCGAAGCACTCTCGCGCCGACCCGAACTGTCCGCACTCGGCACGCAGCTTGCCGAGATGCTGCCATGCGAACGACACCATCCGATCGCCCGGATCCAAGCCTTCCAGGACAGCCGCGAATCCCTCCTCCGCTTCGTCGCCCCGAGCTCGGTGATGGTCGACGATCGCGAGGCGAAGGCGGGTGACGAGGTCGTCCGGGCCGGCGAGTTCCGCGGCTCGCGCCAGATCCGCGGCTGCTCCGATCAGATCGCCGGCCGCTCGCCGGAGGTCGCCCCGCCGGCTCAACGCCACGGGATCATCCTCATCGATGTCCACTGCCGGCACTCGCTCCGACATCTGCCGTTCGAATGGGGCGAACGCCGGAATGGCGTACTGGGTCGCGGACCGTTCTGACACGAATCCGAGCCGCTCGTACAGCCCGAAGGCGCCTGTGGGATTGTTCGAGTCGGCTCCGAGGACCGCGTAGGCGAAGCCGTCGGCCCTGAACGCGTCCAACGCCCGGGCGATCAACGCGCTGGCGACTCCCCTCCCCCGCCACGCCGGCACCGTCGCCAGACCACCGATCCAGGCTTCGGTCCGGCCCTTGTCCGCGAAGTCGTGCGGATACACGTCGGCGAGCAACACTCCGACCACGTCGTCGCCGTCCAGCGCCACGAACGACAGGTCGCCGCGATAGGCATCCCCACCGACGTAATAGCGGTCCCAGGCCTCTTCCGACGTTGCGTGCGATTGCCCTGCGAAGGCGGCGTTGTAGGCCTGGCGCGCTGCCGCGTGATGCTCCGATCGCATCGGTTGGATCGCGGCGTCCGTCGAGGCCAGAGGGGTGGGCTGTGACAGGTCGAAGGCCATCTCGCGATCCCAACGCACCGGCTGAAAGCCGTCCGACTCGAGCAGTGCGTGCGCCTCGGTCATCCAGTCGTACTCCAGGGCATAGAGGATCGACGGCAGGTCGTCATCGAACGA
Source organism: Acidimicrobiia bacterium (assembly GCA_041628225.1). GTDB lineage: Bacteria > Actinomycetota > Acidimicrobiia > Spongiisociales > JAENVV01 > JBFKPQ01. The sequence goes on from JBFKPQ010000066.1 coordinate 10,736, forward strand.
CGCGCAGCGCTGCCGGGCCCGCTCCCGCCACCAGGCTGACAACGCCGCCTCGACCCCCTGGTCGCGCGCCACGGGCGCCACCCCGAGCCACCGGTACACGCGCCGGCGGGTGGTCGTCGCCTCGGGCAGCATGCAGAACACGGCGGCTACCGCCGCTCCTTCGGTATCGATCGCCACCCGGCCATCGGCCGCAGGATCGTCAGCACGGTCGCCGAGCCAATCGACCCACTCCCCTTCGGACATGCGGTAGCCGCCGTCCGCGTCGAAACACACCCCCGTGAGCGCAGCCAATCGCGCCGCGTCGGTTGCCTCGATGGGCCGCCAGGTCACACCGGGAAGTGATGGCAGTTCCACGCTCGGATGATGCCATCTCTAGCCGAGCGTTGGACCCCCAATCACGACGACTACCGAAGTCTGCGCGGCGGCCTCGGCGACCGCCTGGCTCCGGAAGTACAGGCCCACGGCCATGACGGCTACGAGGAGCACGACGACGATCAGCGCAAGCCAGTGACTCCGGCCGTTGCGCTTCCATGAGGTCGCCTCCGGGTAGTCCATCGGCGGTCGGACGACCGTTGTCTTGTCGAGCGTCTGGATCACGAAGCTCCCTTCGCTCCTCCACCGTCACCCGCCTCCCCTGCCGTGGGAAGGGGCCAGAAGTCCTGGTGCACGCTTTCGGGGTCATCCCCGATGGCGCCCCGATGACATTTCGACCACAGTGCACCCATGGCTCGACGCTTCACGACCAGACGGGAACGTACGCTCTGGATGCTCGTGGCCGCCGTTGTGGTGGCGATCTACTCCACCCTCGGCCTCGCCACCACGCTCTCGGCCGAGCTGTCGAACCGGGATCTCCTCGACAACGTCTCGGCGGCAGCATTCCTCGTGCTGTTCGGTGTCGTCGGGCTGGTGGGCTTGCGCGGCCGGTCCCGCAGTGCGCTGCATGCCGCCATCGCCGTCGGTGTCGTCGCCGTGTACGCCCTGGTGTTTCTGCGGATGGCGAGTCCCATCGAACGGTCACACCTGTTCGAGTACAGCCTTCTAGCAATCCTCATTCACGAGGCCCTTCTCGAACGCTCTCGAGCCGGCCAGCCCGTGCGTAATGCTGGCTGGGTAGCGGTCGGCTCCGCCTCGACGCTCGGGGTGCTCGATGAACTGATCCAGCTCGTGCTGCCGAGCCGCGTGTTCGACCCGGTCGACATCGGATTCAACATCCTCGCCGCCTTCATGGGTGTCGCCGTGAGCGGAGCCGTCGCCTGGGCCATACGGCCCCGACATCGAGCCTCCTGAGGAGAGCTCGGAGGCGCTACGCCTTCGCCAACACCACGCCGTACACGAAACCGAGCGGCCCCATGCGCCACACGCGCTCCACTACCAGAGGGCCGTCTCGGTAGAGCTCCTCGGGTGGCGCCAGCTTGTCCAGCGAGCGGTGCAGGTACGTGTATTCGTCCCGAGCGCCGATCGACGCGCCGGCGAGCGGCAACACGACCGCCGTCCCGACCCGGTGGACCGCGGCCAGGACTGCGTTCTTCGGGCGGGCCAGGTCGACGACGCCAGCCCTGCCTCCCGGCCGCAGCACGCGGTGGATCTCGGCCAGTGTGTCCTCGAGCGACGTGAGGTTCCGGAACACGTAGGCCGA
>JBFKPQ010000067.1:0-12246 GCA_041628225.1 Acidimicrobiia bacterium
CCAGTTGGGCGAATCGGCCGACGTCAGCACGATGGCGATGATCGACGCGCCGAACGCCAGGGCGACGAACGGGTTGGTGACGAGGCTGCGCAACACCTCTCCGGCCAGCTGGCCGGTCGATCCGCCCTCTGTGACGGCGAGTTCCCGCAACGGGACGAAGAAGAACAGCAGGAAGAACGGGATGGCACCGAGGATGCCGATCATCGACAGGGTGGCGCGCCCGCGCGGGTTGCGACGTTGCCAGCGATCGCCGAGCCAGCCGGCCACGATCGACGTGATGGCCGCGAGCTGGAAGATCGCCGCGAAGATCCCACCCACCTTGGTCGCCGTGGCGGTGTCGTAGCCCTCGGCGACGACCTTCGACTGGTAGAGCAGCGGAACCCACAGCAGCGATCCGTAGGCGAACTGGGCGGTGAAGCCCTGGGCGATCAGCCAGATGTTCGTTGGCCGGCGCACGATGGACGGGACCTGATCCCAGGTGATCACCTCCTCGAGCTCCTCGGCTCGTCCGGCGAGTTCGGGCTCGGCGGCGCCGCGCGCCGGTTCGAAGGTCGTGAGATACAGGAAGCCGAAGGCGGCGCCGACGATGGCGATGACCCACATCGGCCGCCTCCAGTCTCCGGCGCCGAGTTGTGAGGCCACGAGGCCGCCGACGAGGCCGCCCGCTCCTTGCGAGAGTCCCCAGAAGCTCATCGCCAATCCGCGCCGGCGCGGTGCCACGAAGTCCGACACGACGGAGAACCCGACCGAGGCGATCGACCCGAGCCCGGCGGCCGTGGCGATCTGGGCACCGAACAGCAGCAGATAAGACGGTGCGGCAGCCGAGGCAGCGGTTCCGCCTGCCCAGATGACGGTCCCCCAGAACAGCAGGCGCTTTCGGCTCGAACGGTCGCCCCAGTATCCCCAGCCGACCGCCGTGATGGCGGTGACGAGGATCACTGTGGCCGTGATGGCGCCGAGGGCGGCTTCCGAGACGCCGAGGTCTTCGCTGATCGGCAGCAGCATGTTGGGGATCATCGCGAGCGCGGCGTTGTCGAGCGACGCCAGAATGATGAAGACGACGAGTGTCCAGAGCTTCCGCACCCCGCGATTGTGCCAGAGGGCGCTCAGGAGATGCGCGTCATGTGGCCGCCATCGAAGAAGAACGCCCAACCGTCCATCGACGGCGGCTCGATCCCGTGTTGGGTGAGAATCGTGGCGATCTGAGACCGGTGTTCGGTGGCGTGATTGATCGCCTGGAGTAGCAGCAGGTCACTCGGCATGGACCACGTACCTTCGGGGTCGTCGCCCGTCAGCCGCACCGTTCGTCCCTCGCCCACGTGTCCGGCCGCGTCTTCGAGGAGCGCGTTGCTGCGGGCGAACGCAGCCCGCAAGGCGTCGAAGTCGGGCCGTGGCGTTTCGGGGAGTCGGTCGGGCCGCTCGAGGCCCGCGAAGCGGTGGGCGTAGGAGTCTTGGCCGTTGGCGACGTGGACGAGCGTCTCGCCGATCGTGCCGTACGTGCCTGTCACGGTGGCAGCGAGCACGCCGTCGGGCAGACCGTCGCACGCGTCGAGCAACCGGTCGTTCATCATCGTGTTGTGTCGAAGCAGCTCTTCCACGAGGTCCATCGCATCACCTCTCGGTCGACGTCAATCGTACGGGTCTGGAGCCCACGAGTGACCACGGCGGTGCAGCACTCCTGGCCGGGCATGGGCCGCCACCGTAGCCGGATATCCTGATCCGCAATGCAGATCCGTCGTATCGACGCCGCCACGGTGCGGCCCCTCCGCTGGGCGGTGCTTCGTCCCGAAGCCCCCGACGCCGAGTCGATCGTGTTCGAAGGAGACGATGCCGACGCGGCCGGTCACTACGGCGCCTTCGACGGCGACGACCTCGTCGGCGTCATCTCGGTGTTTGCCCAGTCGCACCCTGACCTCCCGGAGCCTGGTGACTGGCGAATACGCGGCATGGCGGTGGTCGACGGACGCCGCTCATCTGGCATCGGTGGCCTGCTCCTCGACGCGGTCGATGACCACGTCCGTACACACGGCGGCGGGCGGATTTGGTGCAATGCGAGAACGCCGGCGGTCCGCTTCTATGCGCAGCGGGGCTTCGTGACCGAGGGCGACGAATTCCTCACCGCGGGCGACCGACCCCACCACCGCATGATCCGGCAGGTGTGATCAGGCGGGCGGTGCTTCGGGCCCCGTCCGCACCGATAGCACTCTCCCCACGAGCAGCACACCGATGAACGCGGCCCAGACGGGTGACAACGCCACCACGCCCTCGGCTCCCCCGACGGCCAGCGACAGCACGCCCGCGACGGAAAGGGTGCGCCGGGCGGCTTGCTTGCGCCGGCCGGACAGTCGTTCGCCCGTCAAGTCGGCCGTCGATTCCGGGTGATAGGGCACGGCCAGGATCGCCGACACGATGCCGAGCCCGAGCACCACCCACCCGGTCGTGTCGGGTGCGACCCAGCCCGGTTCGGCCGACCGAATCGCCACCCCGGTTGCTCCGGCCGCGATGACGGCCGCGGCCCACCGTGCACCACGAGCGGCACCGCCACCCAGACCCCCGTCGCGGGCGATCGCAAACGCCAAAACGAGCGCCACCACCCAGCCGACCTCCGAGCGGGCCGCAAAGATGCCGAGCCCGGTGAGGCCGAGGAGGTCGATGACAGAGGGAGGATGGCCCGACGGCCGCAGCAACACGCGGCCCGCCATCAGCACCGTCGCCACGATCAGCAGCGACGGCGTACCCAGCAGCCACACGATCGGGATGGCCGCCATGGCTCCGACGAGCGCCGCGTTGGGCTCGTCCGGGTCGATCTCCCGGCCGATCGCCCAGGCCAGGAACACGGCTCCGCCGGCCAGTAGGCCATCGAGGATCGCTCCTCCGAACCCGGCCTCACCCAAGAACCGGACGGTGAAGATCGCTCCGGCGAGGAACGCGATGCCGATGATCTGGACATTGGATCGGTAGCGCGGGTCGATGGGGCGCGCCAGGTGGATGCGCACGTCAGTCGCGGAAATTGGTGAACTGCAGTGGCAGGCGAAAGTCGAGACCCTTGAGATGGGCGATGACTTCCTGCAGGTCGTCGCGCTTTTTTCCTGATACGCGCAACTGGTCACCCTGGATCTGCACTTGGATCTTCATCTTCGTGTCGCGCAGTTCCTTGGACAGCTCTTTGGCGGCGTCCTGTGGGATGCCGGAGATGAGCTGGTAGACCGCCCGGACACGGCCACCGGCGGCCGGTTTGGCGTCGCCGCCGTCGAGCACCTTCAGCGAGATGCCACGTTTGACGAGCTTGGTCTTGAGGACGTCGATGACGGCGTCGAGGCGCCCTTCCGACGCCGATTCCATCGAAATCGAGTTCTCGTCCAGTTTCACGGTCGAGTCGGTGCCGCGGAAGTCGTAGCGAGTCGCAATCTCACGGCCCGCCTGGTCAACGGCATTGCGGACTTCTTGCATGTCGAGTTCAGAGACAACGTCGAACGAAGGCATCGGGCGACAATATCAGACAGTGGGGCACGCCCGTCAATCGCCCGGGGCGGCTTCCATCCGGCGCCGTTCGGCGATGCGGCGCACTTCGGCTGCGACTGCCGGGAAGTCGTTGAGGACGTGCTCGAAGCCCGCCCGGTCGAGTGCGTACACGTTGCAATAGCCGACCGCCGTGACCGTGTTGGCCCGCGGCTGGTCGGTCAGCAGCGCCATCTCGCCGACGAAATCGCCGTCGGTGAGGGTGGCGATGACCTCCCGGTCGTCGCGGCCCCACACCTCCACCGTCCCTCTGTCGACGAAGTAGAGCTGGTTGCCGACCTCGCCGCGCCGCATGAGATGCTGTCCGGGAAGGAAGACCCTCGGCCTGAGATGGAGAACGAGCTCGCGGAAGAAGTCGTCGCCGGCGCCTGCGAACAGCGGCACCCGTTCGAGGATGCGCCGGTGCGTGTGCAGGGAGATCTCGACGTGCAAGGGCGTCGGCAGGTCCTTCAGAACCTCGGTTTCCTGGCCCATCCGGCTCTCCCACATGTAGTTGTAGTAGTCGCGAACCCGGGCCTGGACGTCACGCGGCACGTGGCGGTCCCGCATGAAATGGTTCACGGTTTCGACGCGCTGAAGATGGCGAGCGCGCGTGAGGTCCACGTTGGCGAGCAGGCTGGCCACGTTGCCGATGATGTACCCGTACATGGCCGCTCCCACGGCCATCGCCACCATCGTGTAATAGGTCTGGCGGACGCCGACGGGCGTGATGTCGCCGTAGCCGACGGTGGTCAGGGTCGTGATCGCCCAGTACAGCGACGATTGGTATGGAGGCAGGTCGGCGGGCCCTGACTCGAACCCGTCGATGGCGATCCAGCCGCTCGCCATCCAGTGGGCCACGAGCCCGATCCAGAAGGCGAAGAAGGCCAGGCGTAACACTGCCGGGTTGAGCGAGGTCTGGATACGCCAGCGACGCTGCAGGGCGAAGATCCGGGCCACCCGCAACACCCGGAGCAGCGCGAGGAGCCGGAAACCGTTGGCCACCGACATGGAAGTGGCTTCGGAAGCTTCGGCGACGAGGTCGAACGGGATGGCGGCGAGGAGATCCACCGTGAACCAGCCGCGCAGGTAGCGGCGTCCCCCGGAGCGAAGCCGACTGCGGATGTCGACAACGAGGACGGTTGTGATCGCCGCCGAGACAACCATCAGCCACGCCGCGTCGAGGTTCTCGAACACCGCCTCGACCGGCATGAGCACGGCGAGCACGATCGTCGCCGCCAACACGAGAACGTCCCACGGCCGGAGGCCGAGTTCGTCGAGCCGGGCGGCCATCGCCGACTCGCCCGGTGCGCTGCTGCCGCGCTGTGGCCTGGCTACGGTGCTCCTCCTGTGTGAACCCTCGACCAGCCTATCGGACGGCGCTGGGACCATTCCCAGATTCTGTCTCGAGCACCGGCCGGGGACCCGTCGCCCTCAGGTCCGATGGAGCGTGGCGTGGAGATGATGGGTGAGCGGTTCGCCGACGGCGGCCATCGCCAGGTCGTACGTGAGTTCGTCGCCGTCGACTTCGAGCACCCGGCGGACCGCGGTCACCTCCTTCGCGGTGGGGGTGAGCGCAACGGTCTGGCTGGTCAGCTCGAGGCGGGTCCCGTCGACGCTCCCGGTATGGATCTCGGTGACGCCGGTGGGTTGAGCGAGAGCGAGTTCGACCATCCCGTCGCCGACCGGACGAAGGTATCCCGTCTCGATGTGGAGCGGTCGACCATCGTCGGAGTGACGGGTGCGCTGGGTGTAGATCACGAAGGGCTTGTCGGGTGGGGCTACGAAGGTGACCTCCTCGACGTAGTCGAAGGAGTCGATCGTCGGGTACTCGCCATGGCCGGCTCCGGACCAGGCTCCGAGCAAGAACACCAACGGAGCGACGTCGGGATGGAGGCTCACAAGTAGACGCCGGGGTACTTCTTGTCGTCTTGGTGGCCGGCGTCGATCGCCCGGCGCTGCATTTCCGAGAGCTGGGCCTGCGCGGCGAGCTGCTGGCTCATGAGACTCGCCTGGATGCCGTGAAACAGCCCTTCGAGCCACCCGACGAGCTGTGCCTGAGCGACGCGCAATTCCGACTCGGTCGGGGTGTCCGCAGACAGCGGGCGGAAGATCTCCCGGAACTCCTCTTTGAGGTCGTCCGAAAGCACCTCTTCGAGTTCGTCGAGCGAGCGTTTGTGGACTTCGAGGATCCGTCGTCTTCCGGCCGGATCCAGTGGAGCCTGCCGGACTTCCTCCAACATGGCGCGCGTCATCGATGCGATGCGAATGATCTTCGTCGGATGCGACACCGACGAGCCGGCGTCGTCGGCCTCTTCTGAGTCGGCGGCTTCGATGGCGTCTGGTCGGATGGGTTCGCTCTCCATACGGTCAGGTTAGGTCACCACCAGCCGAATCGCCGAAGCTCGAAGACCCACATGGCCGCCACGGTCACTCCGAGCAGAATGATCGGCAGGCGCAGGTCGGTTTGGCGACGCCGGACCGCAACCCATGCGGACATCGCCACCACGAACGGACCGGCCGGATTGGCGGCGAACGCCGTCGCCAGGTCGAACCCCAACGTCGCAGACACCGCCGTGCTCGTTCCACAGAAGGGGCACGGCACTCCCGTCGCCGCCAGCAGCGGGCAGCTGATGCCGAACGACGAGCCGACCAGCAACCGTACGGTTCCCAAGATGAGCACAGACCAAGCCGCCACGCGTACGTCTCGCCAGCCCACGACGAGCGCCGGCCCCAGCCTCACTGCCTGCCCTTCTTTTCGGCGAGTACCTGCCGTAGGAACGCTTCGGCCGTTGGGGCCTTTTCGTGGGTGACGACCCGAGGGAGGACGGCGCGTGCCAGCTTGTCGGCGGCACCGGCCCGAATACCGAGATCCAATTCGGGGGCACGATCGATGAACGTCCGGATGGCGGCGAGATCGGCCGGGGTCACCTGGCTGACATCCCAGCCCCGTCCGGGTGCTGCCGTGGCGGGGAGTACGGCCAGCTCGCCGCGCGGCTTGGGTGCCTGGACGACGATCGTCCCGCCGACGAGATCCCCGACACGCTGGAGCTTCTCCGTCGACAAGATCGAGATCACAGCCACGAGATAGGCACCGGGCAACAGGTCGATGATCCGAAACAGGTTGCGCAAGGTGATCTGGAGGAACGAGGCGGGACGCCCATCGGCGCTGAGCACGCGGATCTTGGCGGCCATCTTCCCGACGGTCTGACCCTTGTTGAGTCCCTCCATGAGGATCGGGTAGCCGACGAGCGCCGCCAGCGAAGCGATGATGATCAGCGCCAGCAGGAGCATGAACGACTCGTCGCCGACGGTGGCCACGACTGCGAACAGCACCATCACAAAGATGAACAAACCCTGTAACAGCCCGTCGATGACGGTTGCCACGAGGCGCGAACCGATGCCAGCTAGCGTGAGTTCCAGCGACACGCCTTCGGGCGTGGCGATCGCGATTCGATCGGCCAGGGTGTTCACGTAAATGAACCTAAACCGCTTCCAGGCCGAGCGCCAGGATCGGTGGCGGCGTCTCGACGACCTGGTTCGTCGGGCCGGAAACCGGCCCGAGCGCCTCGGGGCCGACACGGTCCGGGCCATGGCCGGCTTGTACCGCGCCGCCGCCGCAGACCTCGCCTATGCCCGCAGCCGGTTCCCGGGGGAGCCGATCGTCGACCGGCTCGAGGACATCGTCGGCAGAGCGCGCCTGGTCATCTACGAGCGGCATTCGCCCCGCACCTCGATCGTCGAATTCGCAACGGCGACCTACTGGCGTCTCGTGTGGGAGCGCCGCTGGTTCGTCGGCCTGTCGGCAGCCCTGCTGGTCGTTCCCGGGCTGTTCGGGTACACGTTCGGTTTCACCGATCCCGACGCGGCAGCCACCTATCTGCCGGAGGGGTTCTTGTGGGTGCGCGAAGCGGAGACCACCGACCAGGGGTACGGCGCGGTGGGGTTGGCAGGCTTCTCGTTGTTCGTCATGACGAACAACATCTTCGTGACGCTGCTGACCTTCGTCACCGGTCTCCTGGCCGGTATCGGCACCACCTGGATCCTGCTCCAGAACGGCTTCATCCTCGGCGCCGTGGCCGGCCTGGCGATCGAAGCCGACAACGGCGGTCTGTTGGTGGCGGCGGTAGCCGGCCACGGCGTGCTCGAACTGTCGTGCATCGTGGTGGGCGGTGGGGCGGGGCTCAGCCTCGGGCGCGCCATTCTGCGACCCGGCCGGCTCACCCGGGTGGACTCGACCAGACGGGAGGCCCTGCGCGCCCTGCAGATCTTCTTGGGTACGGCGGCCTGGCTCGTGGTCGCCGGGTTCATGGAAGGATTCCTGTCGCGAACGGGCATCGGACCGTGGCCGGTGGCGATCGTCGGATTGGTCACCGGTGTCGTGTTCTGGGGTCTTGTGGCTTGGCGCGGCGCTCAGAAGCGGGCGGTCGATTTGGCTGCCAGGTAGGCGCCGACACAGCGGGCGCTGAGCGACGCGTGCGGCGCCTCGACCACGCCGGCCCCCAGGTGTCGTAGGCGCTCGGTGACGCGTGTCCTGGCATCCAGCACATCGATGGCAACGACGGATCGCCACACGTCGCGCGTGTGCGCGGGAGCGGTGGCGATCGCCTCGGTCAGAGAGAGGTCTTCGGTCCCGGCCACGGTGACGGCGTGCCGCCGAGCGAGCAGCGCGGTTGCCTCCAACAGAGGCTGGGCGGCCGCCTCGTCGATGATGTCCGTGAGCACGAGTACGAAGGCCCGCTTGGCCGAGCCGACGTGGGCGAAGGCCCGCTGATAGTCGGAGTCGTCTTCGGAAGGCTCGAGGTCGAAGATCGCCCGGATCACTCGGTCGCCGCCGGCTCGACCCGGCACGACGCTCCGCCGGACCTCGGAGTCGAAGGCGATCACTCCCGCCCGGTCGCCGAGGACGTCGGCGACGAGCGCCACGGCTGCCGCCGCATCCACGGCGGCATCCAGCCGCGTGCGGGTGCCGTCGTCGTCGGCAGGTCCGCCCATGAGCCGGCCGGTGTCGATGACCACGATCACGTCGCGGTCTTGCTCGACCCGCCACTGGTTGGACATCGGCCGGCCCATCCGTTGGGTGGCGCGCCAGTTGACCTGTCGGATGTCGTCGTCGGGCAGGTAGTCGCGAATCGATTCGAACTCGGTTCCCAGGCCGAGTGGGCCGCGCTTGCGGCGCCCCTCGGCCACGAACCGTCCTTGCCGGACCTGGGTGGCGAGCCGGTGGGCGGCGACCATGTCGGGGTAGACGACGAGTTCGGCCGGCTCCGACGGCTGATGGTCGGCGCGGCCGAGGCGGAGCATGCCGACGGTCCGGGTCACGACGGCCGGCAGCGTGTGCCGTCCCCGCCGCGTCGCCGTCAGGGTGGCGTGGAGCCGGCCTAGGGCCTGGGGCGGCTCGATGGTGACGTCGGGGATCGCCGGCTGACGGATCGTTGTCGGGAACGGCCGGCGGGTCGTCGTGATCGTCAGCTCGGTCGGGACGCCCCGCGACACGATGTGGTTCACCCGGCGCTGAACCTCGGGTTGCTTGCGAACCGTCCAGGCATCCACCGCGGTGGCGACGAGGACCACGCCGGCAGCCACCACCGACACGATGGGCGGCACGACGAGGGCGCTGAGCGCCGCCGCGCCGAGGAGCCATCCCGCCAGGGGCGTCGGGCTCATCGGGGCACGGGCACCGATGCCAGTACGGCGCGTATGGCGTCGTCGGGCGTGTAGCGATCCAGCTCGGCCTCGGCTCGCAACATGATGCGGTGGCGCAGCACCGACGGTGCGACGCGGGTGACGTCGTCCGGAGTCACGAAGTCACGGCCGGCGATGCGTGCCGCGGCGCGGGCCGCCGCGAGCAGGTGGACTCCGGCCCGCGGGGAGGCGCCCAGTTCGACGGCAGGCAGATGACGGGTTTGTCGTACGACATCGGCGACATAGCCGGCGACGTCCTCGGTGACCGTGGTGGCGTCGACGAGCCGGCGCAGCTCTCCGAGCTGAGCGCCGTCGGTGACCGGCTGGACATCGTCGAGCGTGGCCGGCTGGACACCGTCGCGAGCGAGCAGCAGCATCGCCTTCTCCTGATCTTCGGAGGGATAGCCGACGTCGACCTTGATGAGGAAGCGATCGAGCTGAGCCTCGGGCAGCGGGTAGGTGCCCTCGTACTCGATCGGGTTCTGGGTGGCGACGACCAGGAACGGGTCGGGCAGGTCGTGGGTCGTGCCGTCGACCGTGACCTGCCGGTCCGACATCGCTTCGAGCAGAGCGGCCTGCGTCTTGGGTGGAGTGCGGTTGATCTCGTCGGCCAGCAGGATGTTGGTGAACACGGGTCCCGGTCGGAACTCGAGCGAGCCGGACCGCAGGGTCATCGTGCCGGTGAGGTCGGACGGCAACATGTCGGGGGTGAACTGGGCTCGGGTGAACGAGATTCCGAGCGCCCTGGCCACGGCGCGTGCCGCCAGCGTCTTGGCGGTGCCAGGGACACCTTCGAGCAACACGTGGCCGCCGACCGCCGCCGCGACGAGCATCATGTCGAGGATGGCCGGCTGGCCCACGACCACCTTGCCGACTTCGGCGTGCAGCCGTTCTCGAATCTCCCTCACGACCGATCCTCCTCCGTTCCGGTCACCTTAGGGTCCACCAGGGTGGCGAGGGCTGCCCCCACCGACATCGGGTCCGCTGGGCCGTCGCCGAAGAGTGCCTCGATCTGGGCGTCGGACAGCCCGCGCGTTCTGGCGCGATCTGTGGCGGTCTGGCGCGCCTCAGCAGCCGTCGCGCGTGGCGCCAGCCTGCGCAGGGCGTGGGTCCGCAGCACCGATACGACGCTCGACGGGTCGGTGGTCTTGGCGAGCGTCCCGGCGACGGCGTCGATGTATTCGCGACGCGGTGGGGGAAGCGGCCGCCGCTCGGGCTCGGGCGGTCCGAACCGGCGGCTGATGCTGATGAGCCACACGGCCACGGCCACGCCCAGAAGGCGGAGCGCCCATCGCCACGAGTCCGGAAAGCCGCGCCCGGTCGGCGGATCGGTGTAGCCGTGGTCGATCTCGTCGAACAGCACTGGCCGTCCGTCGGTGATCGCCACGGCGAACGCGGCGTTGTCGGACTCGGCGAGGTACTCATTGGTGAGCATCGACCAGTCGGCCAGGGCGACGACGGTCCCCGCTCCGTAGCGCCACTCGACGACCACGGGACCCGCTTCCGATGCGGCCAGCACCCGGCCGTCTGTCGCATCCCACACGGCACCCCCCGTGCCGGTCAGCGTCGTCACGCCGCCGTGGGAGATGGTGTCATAGGTGGTGGCGCCCTCGGTCGGGATCGTGCCGAAGGCGGAGAAGGTCAGACCGCTCGCCTCGTCGGTGATCAGCCGGCCACCACGGGCGAGGAAATCTTCGAAGGCCGGCACGTCTGCCGCTCCTCCGAACAAGCCCAGCGCCACGACGGTGTCACGGGGGTCCAGCAGTTCGTCGACAGGTCGCGTCGCCGCCGTGACGTCGCGACCGTTGCGTTCCAGCAGCTCGGCGTAGGCCGAGAGACCGGCGTGGTAGGTGTTGAACGACGAGCCAGGTGGACCGCGGTGGGGGAGGTCCGGAGCCAGCCGTTCGGCGACGACGACGCCAAGGTTCACGACGACGGCCAGCGTCGCGATACCGATGAGGCCGTTGCGGAGACGGGGGTTCACGGTCTGGGCGCTTTCTTGATGACGAGGGGCCAGTTTGTCCGAGCCTCGGCGTCATCGTTCGAGTCGGCACCCCGGTTGCCGTAGGCGACGCCGTCGAACGTCTCGGCGAGCCGGTCGAACTCTGGGAGCGCGAGGGTCGCGGCGATCGCGCCGCTCGTCACCGTGTCGTGATGCGGCAGCACGCCTCGTTCGTCGAGCCGGGTGAGGCCTGCTTCGAACCGGAGTCGCACGGCGGTGGCGTAATCACCCGAGCGAGCCGCGTCGTCGGCCTGTCGTTCGAGCTGGCGAGCGTCGAAGCGCGGTGCCCCGTCGCCGTCGACGGCAAACGACGTGCGCTCGGCCGCTTCGATGCGACCCTGGATCATGCGGTAGGCGCCGTAGGTGGCGGCGATGAGGATGCCGGCCACGAGGAGGTAGACGAAGACGCGGCCGCTGATGCCGAGGTCTTCGAACAGGCGGTCGAAGAAGTCCTGGAGACGTTCGGCGAGCGTTGTCCCCTCGGTGGCGTCGTCGCGGATCGGGTCGTATGTCCGCTGCGACAGGATCTCTTCGGCGCGGGCGCGTTGCGCGTCGGCGTCGAAGGTCTGGGCCAGCGCAGGCGCGGCGAAGAACAAGAGACCGACCGCGCCGGCGGCCGTCAGTCTTCGGTTGGCGGTGTCCATATCCAGTCCGACGATCCGGTGGGTGGGGGAGGGGGTAGATCGAGGCGGGTTGGGGCGGCCGGTTCGGCGGCGAGCTGATCGGCCATCTGATGCAGGTCGTACGCCTCGCGCCGAATCTTCAGGTCGACGAGCATCACGGCGCCCGACGTTCCGACCATCGCCCACAGCATGGCGGTTGCGAGGTACGACGACACCGTGGCGAGGATGAGGAACCCGGTCTCGTTGTCATCGGCGAACAGCACCGCCTGCAGGGCGGCCGAGCCGAGCTGGTTGAGGGCACTCGACAGGACATAGAGCGTCGCCGCCCAGCCGAGGAGTGGCCAGAAGCGGTTGCGGACCAGCGAGAACGACCGGCCCAGCGCATCCATCGGCCCGTGGTTTTCCATGAGCAAGGCCGGGTGGGCCATCGACCAGGAG
>JBFKPQ010000068.1:0-12136 GCA_041628225.1 Acidimicrobiia bacterium
CCGAACACGAACCGCTTCTTGGCGAGCGATTCGACCGGGGCCAGAGCGGAGGGGGTTCCGATGTCGACGAGCGCATCCATGAGCCGGCGCTTGTCGGCCGCGTCGAGTCGCGCCGCCAGCCCCTCCTCGAGCAGCTTGACGCCGCCCGCGGTTCGATACGTCGTGGCGACGGCAGCCGCAGCCTGACGGACCTTCTCATCGCCATCGTCGAGGGCGGAGGCGAGGTGAGGAAGGGCTGCATCGCCGCCACCCGCGAGCGCCCTGATCGCCTCGACGCGCACGCGGCTGTCGGTGTGTCGGAGGGTCTGGAGGAATCCGGGATCACCCACGACCGGCCCGGACTGTCGGAGGATCGTCAAGAGATTCCGAACGACGTACCAGCGATCGTCGGACAACCGGCTGACGATCGCGGCCCGATCGTTGACGGCCACCTGCGAGAGCACATCGATCAGCACCCGCCGTCGAGCCCGGTCCTGCTCCTCGGCGAGAAGGTCGACGAGCCCATTGACCGCACGCGGGCCGAGCGCGCGCAACAGCCGCACCGCAGGGTCGGTGGCATCGGGACCCAGGCTCCCGGCAGCGGTCGAGGCTTCGACCACGGCCGCCATGACGTCGGGCGAGGCTATCTGACCCAGCGCCTCTTCGACTTCAGCATGTCGCTCGGGCGGGTAGGTCGGATGGGCCGTGACCGCGCGCAACCACAGCTCGGCCCGTCGAAACTGTTGGCGGCGAGCGGCATTCGAGACCTTGCCACGCCAAATCCGCATGAGCCGAGCGAATCGATCGTCTCGGCCCTCGACGGCCAGGAGCCCGCGGAACACCTCGAGCGAGTCGTAGAAATAGCGCTGCGGATCGGGGAACTGATCCCGCACGATCGCCAGAAAGGCGAGGCCCTCCTCCGCCGCCTTGTTCAGGTCGCCAAGCCGCTCCTGGACTTTGGCAGCCGCCACCTCACGCACCGACTGCATCGCCTGCGGGTTGCGGAGGATGCCGAGCAGTTCCCGGGGTCGTCCGTCGGCCTGGTCGGTGGCAACCCGGGCGTAGTCGAGCAACAGAGCAAGACCCTGGGAGTCGAGCCGCGGGGCGAGCTTGGCCAGCTCGTGACCCGCGAACTGGTCCAGGAATACCCGATCGTGGCCGATCTCCGAGGCCAGGAACACCTCGAAAATGCCGACCTGGGCAGGCTCGTCGAAATGGAAGAACGCCTCGACGAACGCCTGCACCACGCCCTCGCGGCCGTAGACGTCTTCATCGTCGACGATGGAGAGCGTTTCGCGGTATCGCTCGGTGAACAGCTCCGCGAGCCGCTCCCGGTCGCCGCCCGCCTCCTCCAACAATTGGTTGGCGAACGCCTCCGGATCGAGGCCGTCGTCCAGCACGCCCTGCACGCGCTGGTCACGATCGGGAACCTCGTCCTCGCCGACGACCCGCAACATGGCGCGCTGCACGACCGCCAGGGCCGTCACCCCGTCGCGTCGCAGGGCTGCCTCGATACCACCCGAAGCCGCCCCCACGCTCTCGTCGCGCGCCAGCAGACCAAACAGCCGGCTCACATCGAACGCCGTAGGAGCGGTGAGCAGCGAGAGCGACTCCAGCCGGTGGAGGTAGCAGCGCTTGGCGAATCGCTCCGAGCCCTCCCGGTCGACCTCGACGGGTTGTCCGGCGTGGCGGAAGCCCGAAACATCGATCTCCAGTTGGACCTGAGACGCCGTCGCCGCCTGCAGGCCTTCCACGGCGCGCCGGAACGCCGGCTGCGACTCCGGGTCGGGATACAAGCTGTAGACGGTCCATGCCGCCCCGAGGGCTTCGACGACGGCTTCCGGCGCGTTTGCCGCCACCATCAGTCGATCGAGATCAGTTCTTCGCGCAGCGCGTACATGACGGCCTCTCCGCGAGAATGCAGGCCGAGCTTGTCGAGGATGTTCCGGATGTGGTTCTTCACGGTGTTTTCGCTGATGAAGAGCGAATCTCCGATCTCACGACTCGTCAGCCCACGCGCCACATGGCCCAGGATCTCGACCTCCCGGCCCGTCAAGGACGGCTTACGAGCGCCGATGATCTCGCGATGTCGGAGCAACTGCGCCACATTGTCGAACAGCTTGCCCAACATCGGCGGTGATACGACCGCCCCTCCGTCGACCACGGCTTCGATGCCGGCGACGAGGTCGTCCAGAGCCGTCGTCTTCACGATGAAGCCACGTGCCCCGGCCTTGATCGCGGCCAGCATGTCCTCCACCGATTCGGACGAGGTGAGGAGGACGATCCGTGTGTTCGGGGCAGCCGTTTGGATCTTGTCGACGACCTCCAGTCCGGACATGCCCGGCATGAGTACGTCCAGGACCACGACGTCGGGTTGGGTCTCCCCGGCCTTCGCCACGGCCGACATAGCGTCCTGGGCCTCGCCGACGACCTCGAACCCGGCACCCTTCAAGGCCGCGGACAAGCCGGCCTGGAAGAGCACCGCATCATCGACGACGAGTACCGAGGTCATGCGGGCTCGATCAGGCCGTATGCGCCATCGCGACGCCGGTACAGCACCGACGGCAGGTCGCTCTCTGCGTTGCGGAAGAAGAAGAAGTCATGTCCCAGCATCTCGAGTTGCAGCACCGCTTCCTCGGTGTTCATCGGCTTCATGATGAATTGCTTGACACGAACGATCTCGGGTTCGTCGTCTGCATCGGTCGGAACGGCGGACGGCAGCGGGGTCTTGGGTTGCCGCGACCGCTGGATGAGCCTCGTCTTGAGCCGCCGAAGCTGCTGTTCG
The DNA here is from genome assembly GCA_041628225.1 of Acidimicrobiia bacterium. Taxonomy (GTDB): domain Bacteria; phylum Actinomycetota; class Acidimicrobiia; order Spongiisociales; family JAENVV01; genus JBFKPQ01. The sequence goes on from JBFKPQ010000068.1 coordinate 2,765, forward strand.
AGTTTGTCGACCGCCTGGTCGAGAGCCGCTTCGGGACTGACGGCGGCAGACTCGACCCGCACCGTTTGGCCGGCCGCCAAGGCGGTCACCTCGATGCGAAATCGCTCCTGGGACCGGCGGGGGTTCTGCTCTTCGTTGACTTCGACATCGGCGTCCCCGACGTTGTCGAAAAAACGCGTGGCGTTGCCCACCTTGGACGTCACCATCTCGCGGAACCGTTCGTCCACGGAAACGTTGCGCGTGTGAAGCCGTACCTGCACTATCGGTAACCCCCTGGGTCATCAACGACCCGGTAGACACTAGTCACTGCGGGTGCGCTGGTTGCGCACACCGCCGCCACCACATTCCAGCCTCTGCCGCGGGCGGCTCGGATCGCCGAATCGATCGTCGCTCCCGTCGTGATGACGTCGTCGACGAGCACGACCCGCTCGCCCGGAGGAGCGGCGACGCCCCACGCCGGAGGACGGCGCACGTCCCGGCCGCGTCCCGCTCGGGCGGGCATCCACAACGGCGCCGCCAGGGCGCGCCGCACGGGGACCTCCACCTGGCGCGCCAGTTGGATCGCCAGGAGCCGTGCCCCGTCGGCTCCCGTCGCCCAACGTCTGGTGAAGACACGCTCGAGAGGAACGAGGACCTCGGCACTCGGCACCGCTCCGCCAAGGCGGGACGCCAGCCAGCGCGCCGCCCGGCGCGATCCCTCGTACTTCATCCGATGCACGAGCCGGCGAGCGGCGGCTACGTGTCCGAAGCCGGCACGGACGACCACACCGTTGACCCACCGGTCGGATGCGGGAACGAGCGAACGCTCACAGGAAACGCACACCTCTGCTCGCGACCAGTCGCCACAGGCGATGCACATCATCATCACTCACACTACGACGCCGCGGCGACGAAAAGTCGTGAGAACGGAGCGAACTAGGTCGGTTTCGTCGCCTCGTCGATGAGCATGTTGGGGACCCCGTCGTCGACCGCATACCGATATCCGCAGCCGGTGCAGACCAGTTCGGAGGCGGCCTCGTCCTCATCGAGGGAACTGCGGCACGCCGGACACACGAGAATCTCGGCGAGGCGAGGGTCGAGCAGCGCCATCAGACCTCCACGACCGCCCGCACATCGGCCAACAACGCGGCCACCTGCTGGGGCGTCGCGGCCTCGACATTCACCCGGAGCAGCGGTTCGGTGTTCGAAGCACGAACGTTGAACCAACGATCCGGCCAGCACACCGTGAGCCCGTCGAGGCGGTCGTGTTCGCCGTCGAAGGCAGCCGCCACACGCGCGATGGCAGCCGCCTGATCGTGCACGGTGAAGTTGACTTCGCCAGACTGGGCGTACGGCTCGACGCTCTTGCGCAACTCGGACAGCGGCACACCGGCCTCGGTCAACACCTGCAGGAGGACGAGCATCGCCAGCATGCCGCTGTCGGCTCGGTAGTTGTCGGCGAAGTAGTAGTGGCCGGAGTGCTCACCGCCGAACACCGCTCCGGTCTCTGCCATCACCTGCTTGATGTACGAGTGGCCGACCCTGGTCCGAACAGGCGTCCCGCCGGCAGCCTGAACCACGTCGGGAACCGCTCGTGAGGTGATGAGATTGTGGACGATCGTCGCCCCCGGCCTGCGGTCGAGGAACCAGCGGGCGATCAGGGCCGTGGTCGTGCTCCCGGAGAGCGGTTCCCCGCGGTCGTCGATGAAGAAGGCCCGGTCGGCATCACCGTCGAAGGCCACCCCGAGACTCGGGGACCGCTCATGGACGAGGGCGATGAGGTCGACCAGGTTCTCCGGTTCGAGCGGATTCGCAGGATGGTTCGGGAAGGTTCCATCGGGTTCGAGGTACAACCCGATCAGGGTGGCGGGCAGCGCCTCGAACAAGGCGGGTAGCACGACACCGACCATGCCGTTGCCGCCATCGACGGCGACACGGAGTGGGCCGATCGCCGACGGATCGACGATCGACAGCAGATGCTCGATGTACCCGGCCGCCGAGTCGAGGACGCGTCGCTCGCCTCGGGAGGCCGCATCGGACACCCCGCCCGCGGCGGCGGCCTTGATGTCGGCGAGACCCGACTCGACACCGATCGGCTTGGCCGCCGGACCGCACAGCTTGATCCCGTTGTAGTTCGACGGATTGTGAGAGGCCGTGATCATGGCCCCCGGCACCTCTCGCGCTCCGGACACGTAGTAGACCATGTCCGTCGCCACCTCCCCGAGGTCGGTGACGTCCACCCCCTGAGCCAGCACCCCGTCGATGAAGGCCTCGGTGAGTCCGGTCGACGAGTCCCGACAGTCACGGCCCACGGCGATCTCGGGACCGCCGACGAACGCTGCGAATGCTGCTCCCACAGCTCGGGCGACCGGCTCGGTCAATTCTCCGTTGTCGGTCCGGCCCCGGATGTCGTATGCCTTGAAGATCGTGTCGAGTTCCACGCCGGGCATCGTAGCGACGCCTCGAGAGCTCGGCCGGGACGACCCCTAGACTCCGGTCGGCATGCTCATCTCGATCGTCGTTCCGATCCACAATGAAGCCGACCATCTCGGCACGCTTCTCCCTGCGCTCGTCAGCGACGTCGAGGCGGCGGTCGACGGGTCGCTCGAGCTGATCCTCGTCGAGAACGGATCGACCGACGGCACAGCCACACGGGCGGAGGCGGCGTGCGAACGGTTGCGCACCGCCGGCTGGAAGGCGGACGTGCTGCACCTTGCCGAGGCGAACTACGGCCTCGCCATGCGGACGGGATTCGTAGAGGCATCCGGCGACTGGGTGGTCAACTTCGACATCGATTACTTCTCGGGACCCTTCGTCGCCGGCCTGGCCGAACAGACGGCAGACATCGTCATCGCCTCGAAGCGGGCTCCCGGCAGCCGTGACGAACGATCGAAGTTCCGCCGGGCCGGTACGTATGTATTCAACCTCGTCCTCCGGACCGCGCTCGGGTCTCGGGTCTCCGACACCCACGGTATCAAGGCGTTCCGGTCGGCAGTGCTCGCCGCGCATCTCGAGTCGGTCGTGTCGAGCGAAGACCTGTTCGACACCGAACTGGTCCTGCGAGCCGAGCGCGCCGGTGCGCAGATCGCCGAGGTGCCGATCGTGGTCGTGGAGCGGCGCGCCGCGCGGACGCCGTACGTCCGAAGGATCCCGCGCACGATCGCGGGAGTAGCCCGCCTGCGCCGGCTGCTCTAGGCCGCGGCGCGCCTCCGACGCCAGGCGACCAACGCCGCCGTCAACAGCCCGCCGAGCCCCACCGCCGTGAGCCCGAGACCGGCCCACTCATAGATGGAGCGTCGGAATTCGAGCACCACGTTCTCGGAGTTCGGCACGACCACCATGAGCGAAGGAGCCGCCCGGTAGGGACCGTCGGCTCCTTCGGCGACCCAGTTGGGGAAGTAGGAGACCTTGACCAGATGCGGCACGCCGACAGCCGACGTCGTGAATGAGAGACGGCCGTCGGTCTGCTCGATGTTGCGCACGGGCGCCTGTGGCTGCAGCAGCCGCGCCGCGTCTTCCAGTTGCGCGAGATCGTCGATCCTCGGCCAGTCGGCCGGGCCGTCTTCCGTCACCCAACTCCGGAGTCGAGACACGTCGTCGTACCACTCCAACGCCACGTCGTGGAACGTGGAGACCTCCTCCGTACCGATGAGGTCGAGGGGCGACCGGTCCGGCAGTTCGAATACCACCGGTTGACGGGTGGCGACTTCGACACGATCGGTGGGCGGCAGTTCGAACACCGTGAAGGGCGGCGACACGGCCACCTCCGTGAACGACTCGTGTTCGCGCGCAGCTTCGGTCGCCTCTTCGGTGAACGACACATAATAGTCGACGTCATACGTGGCGAGGTGGCCAACCGCTCGGTCGAAGTCGAAGGTGCGGTACCGCAGCCCCGGAATCGGGTTCGAGGGCTTGCGGGACACCTCGGCGGTGTTGAGGAAATGAAAGGGCGTCGTCAACGACGATTCGAAATACAGGCCCTCCATCGACGGATGATCGGTCGACCAGTACGGGAACAGCATGAGCGCCATCGGGGTGCCGTATTGCCGGTCCATCTCGTTGTTCGCTTCCCACTGGATCCGCCCCGGAGGGAGCGTGTCGATCGTGTTCATCAGCGCCTGATACTCGGAGAACCCGGGCTTTGCCTCGTATCCGGAGAAGTTCCAGCGAGCCCAGCCCGCGATGAAGCTCACCCCCGCCACCGACTGGGCCACGACGAACAGGCCGGCAAAGACGGCGATCGTCACCGTCGTCGGCAGGCGCGTCTCGGACCATTGCAGGACGCCGAACGCCAGGAGGGCGAGGCCGCCGATACCGAAGGCCCACCAGCGCGCATCGGGATAGATGCGCCAGAAGGCGCCCACGATCCCGGCGACGCCAACCCACCCGAGCATCACCCACGGCGGAAGCCGTTCGGGGAGTCGGCGAGCCACGGTCCGGGCCGCCGCCGCGACACCGATGCCTGCAAAGAAGGCGAGACCGAAGAACCAGAACGGCAGGAGCCGTCCGTTCCAGAGCTTCCACGTGCCGTCGAAGATCTCGAGCTCGCGGGCCAGCCAGGGCAGCCAGAAGTAGGCGGCCGGCAGCATCATCATGATCCAGATGGGGCCGGTTCCCGACGTTTCGCGGCGACGAGCCGTCCAGACGAGACCAACGAGCGCGGCGGGCAGCAGCATCCACACCTCGACCGGGAAGATCTCGTCCCACGCCCGAAGCGGCGACCACGCCATATCCGCCGTGTAGCCGATCCTGGCCAGCAACGGCAGAGCCCAAAAGGCGCTGACCGCAAACCCCCACGCCCAGGTGGTCACGGTGCGCACGGAGCCGTTCTTCCAGAACAGCACGGGAATCGTGGCGACCACGAACATGATCGTCGTGATGACGTGCGACAGCGCGGTGAGGGCGAGCAGCAACGAGGCCCACGGCACGAGCCTCGGGTCGTCGCGGACGGCCCGGAGCAGGACCGCCAGATAGAACAGCCCGAGCGCGAACGACCACGAGTACGAGAACTCGCCCGCCATGGTCGACGCCATGTTCGCCCCGAAGATGGCGAAGCTCTCGATCATGATGAACGTGCCGCCGCCGATCCCGGCGACCGTCGCCACGAAACGGTCCAACCCGAGGGACCGCGCCAGGGCGTACGCACCGGCGGGTGTAGCCACGAGGCCGGCGATCGTCACGATCTTGAACGCCACCCCGTAGGGCAGCACGAGGTCCAACAGGACGATGACGAGCGACGGCAGCGGAAAGTAGAAGTAGAACGCCGGGAAACCGGCGAACCACGCGTCGCTCCACCCCAACACGGTGCCAGACGGCAGCAGCACGTCGCGGAGAATGGCAGGCCCCAGCACGTGGGCCCCCATGTCGCCACCGGTTGGCGTGTTGGCACTCAGGAGGAGGTGCGGCTGGGCGAGGCCGAGGATGATCGCCGACACGGCACCGATCGCGGCGACGGGAACCCAGGCGGGCAGCGATTCGGAGGGAGCGGCCTTCATGGCCGCGCGGTCAGGAACGGGCCTTGCGGGCGAGTTCGAGGACCTCGGCGAGCTGGATCTCGTGGCCGTCGCGGTCCCACCAGCGTTCGTCGCACTTGTGGCATGAGAAGAAATCGACCTCGGTGCCGTCTGACAGTTTTTGATGAATTTCGATCACGTCCTCGACGTGACAGCGCGGACACTCCATGCGCGCTCAACCTCCAAGTGCAACTGTACCGCCCGTGGCATGCTACGCCGTGATCACCCAGACGGGCAAGCACCCGAACCCGTCAGTCCTCCTCGAGGAGGCGCCCGATGTATCGGCTCCTTCGACGGCCGTCCTCACGCCAGTAGGCGTACCAATACGGACCATGAGGACACGACGTGCAGGAGTCCTTCCCGCATTTCACCATCTGCTGTCGGAGGCTGACGTTGGGCGCGCCTGCACCGGGTGGGATCGCGCCGGTTCGTTCCAGGTGCGAACGAGCCAGGATGAGCAATCGTCGGAGTTCGTGCTCATCGAGATCCCGGACCGCGTCGAGGAGATCCCGGTCGAGCGACAACGGGTCAGGCCACTTCCGCGGGTGCGAAGAGCCGAACCGTCTTACGCCGATCCGTGAGCGTCCACCCCAAGGGCGGCGTCAGACGGTCGGCGTGACGGGCGCATACCGCATAGCCGGCACCGGGCGTGATCTGAGAGGTCAGGTCATCGAGCCAGACGGCGCTCTCGGCGTAGTTGTAGGACATGACCGCCCCGGCCGGGGCTCCGCAGCGTGCGCATTTCTCGAGCATGCCGGACAATGTAGGGCTCGGATCATCCGTTACCAAGCATTCTCCGTCGTCTTACGCGCCGAAATGACGCGTAAGTCGATTTTGTCATTTTCGACGAACGTGTGATTTGAGTCTGAGCAGATCGACTCGACCGAGTCGGCCGCGCACTTCGTGCCGCACGGCACCGCGGTGATCCACGGCCCACACCGTCGGCACCTCCTCGACGCCGAGGCGCTCGAACGTTGCGGCGTCGGTCTCCCAGGCGATCGACCGGTACGCCACCCCGGCCGAATCCAAGGCTGCGCGGACCGGCACACACGATGCACAGGTCGCATCGCCGAAGAACAGGACGGCGGGGAACGGACCGAGGTCCGATGCCACCGAGGCTCGCTCCGCCGGCCGCCCACGGATGACCCACACGATGGCCACCGCCACGACCGCCACCGCCACGACGATCAAGGCGCGCTCGATCATCGCACCGGTACGCCGGGCGCAAAGGCGGCGGCCCCTCCCGCCTCGACGAACCAGGCGGCCGCCACGTCGCCGGTCGCCACCAGGCGAACACCGGACACCGAAGAACCAGCCGCCACGACGACCCATTCGACCGAGCCGGGCTCGACGCCGACCTTCGACTGTCGATCGCCTGCGAACACCGTGACCGTCACCGGTTCGGCTGTCGGATTCAGAATCGCAACCACCGCGGTGCCGAGTGAACCGGCGCCGGGCAGAAGCCACGTCGGGGCGGCCTCTCCTTGGCCCGGTGTCGCAGCTCGGATCGTTTCGGTCTGGCCGACCACGAACACGGAGATGGGATCGTCGGCGGCGATCTCCACCCCGGATTCGGCCAGATCGTCGGGAAGTACGACGACCGTCACCGAGCGGGGTTCGAGCACGCCGTCGACCACGGCCGGATCCAGACCGTCTGCGGTATAGGCAGACACGTCGAAGGTCGTCGGTTCGATGCCGTCGTTGACCACGACGAGACGGGTCGCCCCGATCGACGGCGTGGCGACGAACGGGACGAACCAGCGCGCCCTCGGCGTCACCGCCGTCCACGACGCGCGGTCGGCTCCTTCGAGTTGCTGGTTGAGGCCGGCGACGACGAACCCGTCGGGATCGGTGACGGTCACGGCGATCGATGTTCGGGCCGGGAACAACCGCGACAGATCGAAGGTGCGGGTGGATCGGGCTGGCACGCTCACCGATTCGAGCGAGGCCTCGGGTTCCGATCCGTTCTCCGACGTCACGCGTACGGAGATCTTGGCGTCCTGGGGAAACGGATTGAACAGCCGGAGTTCCAGGAGATCGCCGGGCTGGGTCGATCCGCCGCCGACCACCGTCTGTTTGCCCACACTCGTGCGACATTCGGACACGGTGACCGTGCCGACGGCCTGGGCGCCTGATGCCGCCGCGGCGGGACCGGCCGTGAATTCGATCACCGCGCCTTCGACGCCGAAGTTCAGCACCGAAGACATCGGAGCGCCGCCGAACGCGGGTACCGCGCGCGTCACCTGTCCCGCCACCGTTCCCGCCTGGAGCACGGAGATCTCGGCGTCGGCACCGCCGACGGTTGCGAGCGCGAAGACGGAGTCGATGAGCGCATCGGACCGCGCCCATGGGCAATACGCCACACTGCGCGCGACATCGTCGTCCGCGTCGATGGTCGTTGTGGGTGTCACCGACGGCGGCGTTTCGACAGGCGGCGCCGGAAACAGGCCAACGAACGTCCCGGCCAGAACCACCACCAGCAGCATTGCGGAGCGTTTCATCGTCGAGCTCCCACCGACGCGACCACGGCCGCCGCAGCCAGGACGATGACGCTCAGGGCGACCTGCGCCAGCGCTCGCACCGTGGGGTCGACTCGATACGAGATCGTGGACTCGCCGCCGTCGGCGATCGCCGCCCACCCATCGGAGCCCGCGCCCCATCGCTCCGACCGCGATTCGGCGATGCGCACGGCTGGGACCGGCGGACCGGCGTAGCCGTACCCGGTGAACGTCCATCCGCCGGCGTCGGCTCGGGTGACCTGCTCGACGTTCTCGAACACCGCGAAAGGAACGTCGACCAGCGGCAGCCGCTTCACGTCGAGAGTGGCCGCGAACACGTCGTCGAAGGCCGACGGCGACGTCAGGACCACCCATTGGATCCCGAACTCGGCGAGGCGCGATCCCGGACGGAGTTGCGGTTCGACGAGCAGCGATTCGAGATACGCGGCGAGCGCCTGATCGCCGGCGCGCGGTGCAGGCAGCCACGCCTCGGCGAGCCGGACCTCGCCGCCGGAGATGACGCGATACGGCACCGAATCGACGGACCGAGCCTGGCCGGGGAGGTCTTCGCCGATGAGCAGCACCCGACCCGGGCCGGCCTCCGACGAGCGCGCCTCGGTGAAGGCCAGTGCTTCGCCGAAGCGGTCATCACCGAGTCCGAGCGATCCCGACGCCACCATGACGATCGCCGGTACGAACAGCACGGCGGCCGCCAGCTGCGCCAGCCGGATGCCGGCGCGGCCGAGCACACTCGCCCCCTCATCGGCGCCGTCGGCGACGCAAGCCACCACGATGGCTCCACCGATCGCGGCGAGGACATACCCGACCGCGCTCGGTTCGGAGCCGATGCCGATCTCGCCCGCCCGCGTCAAGAACCCACCCCCAGCCAGCACCAACCCGCCGAGGCCGGCCCCGACGACGTGGCGCTCCGGCCCGGCCAGCACCGCCAGCACCGCCGTGGCCGCCGCCGCGGCTGCCAGCCACCAGGGCACCCGCCACGTGGAGGGATCGCCGGCTGTGACGATCGTCTCCGCCGACACCCACCAGAGCCACGGACCGAGCACCGCCAGACCCGCCGCCGTGCCGGCTGCGGCGGACGCCACGGCGCGCCACGAGGCGGCGCGGCTCATCCACGCGAGGAGGACGAGTGCGACGGGCACCAGCGCAGCCAACGGGACGAAGGATCCAGCGGCCGCACCGCCCAGCATCAACGACCCGACGCGGCCGATTCGACCGCGCCAGGTCCGCGGCCAGGGCGCCAGCGCCGTACCGGTCGCCCATGCGGCACCGGCCAGTCCGGGGAGCACCGGCCACAACCCTTCTTGCATGGCGACGGCCGTGGCGGGCCCGATCAACGCGGCCAAACCGGCGACGGCGGCGCC
>JBFKPQ010000069.1:0-12061 GCA_041628225.1 Acidimicrobiia bacterium
GCCGGCTCGATCGACGGGTCGATAGCGTAGAAGTCGCGTTCGTAGATCGGAGCTACGACGAGGATCACTTCGGCTCCAGCTGCCTCCACGGCGTCGATCAGATCGATCAGGTGGTCCCACCGGTCGGGCGCATCGGGGTCCGCGAGGTCCCTCCGCAGCGCTTCTTCGTAGGCTTCGGTGAACCGGTAGGGCTCGGAGCTCGCCCGGAATCCGGTGTCGTCGACGAGCCGTTCCGCCCGCGCGCCGTTGAGCCGGCGGAACAACTCACCGGGTTCCTGGAGCGTGGGGCGGTGCCGAACGAGGGCCACATACCCGCCGAGCACCTCCTCCCAGGGTCGTCCGGTCGCGGACCGATAGCCGACCGAATCGACGAGCGCGACGTCGAAGCCGTGGGGCCGCATGGGGAGATTCGACTGCGGAAGCAGCTCGATCAACACGATGTCTGGTTGGACCGCCGGTCGAACCACGTCGGCAAACCACAGCTGCAGCACGTCGGGGTGCCCGAGCGGGAACGCCGCGTTGTAGGCGGTCTCGACCGACGGAACGGTGGCCAGCACAACGCCGGGGTCGACGTCGACGGCCAAGGCGGACGAACCGAGCACCACGAGGTCGGTGTGGCCCAGCTGCTCCAGCCGGTTGGCTTTGGCGTCCAGCACTTCGGTGGGCCATAGCTGTGGCTGTCCCAGGCTCGGCTCGATCGCGCGAACGGTCGTCTCGGCCAGCCCGACGATGGCGAGGGCGGTGATCGCGGCGACCAGATGCCGGCGTCTCATCAGAACTGGAAGTAGATGAACGGGACGACGGCGTCTCCGCCGAATACGAGGAGCGCAGTGGTCGCAGCGCCGACCACCGCGCCGCGCTGTGCGGCGACGAGTGTTACGACGGGTACCTGGGATCCGGAGCGTTCCTGGGAACGGTCCAGCCAGTAGACGACCGCGCCGGCCACGGTCACCAGCATCAGCGCCGACGCATCGAAGGCGCCCGACGCGATGGTGATCAGGCGGGTCGAGTACTCCCAGGCAGCGGAGAAATCCGGTGCGCGAAAGAACACCCACAGGAAGGTCACGAGGTGAAAGGTCATGAGCTGTGCCATGACCCGCCGGCTACCCGTCGATTGACGGGAGCTCCTGGTTCGCCTGTGCACCGCCAGTGCTGTGCCGTGGAGCCCGCCCCAGACGACGAACGTCCACGCCGCCCCGTGCCACAGCCCGCCGAGCAACATCGTGATGATGAGGTTCCGATAGGTGGTGGTCGTCCCGCGCCGGTTGCCGCCGAGCGGGATGTACAGGTAATCCTTGAGCCATGCCGAGAGGGATATGTGCCAGCGACGCCAGAAGTCGGTGATCGATGTGGCGAGGTACGGCTGGCGGAAGTTGACCATCAGGCGGATCCCGAGAAGGGCAGCCGACCCCCGGGCGATGTCGGTGTACCCAGAGAAGTCACCGTAGATCTGCAAGGAGAACGCGTAGGCCGCCACCAGCAGGGCCCAGCCGCTCTGTGTCGGAAGATCGCGGTAGGCGGCCTCGACGATCGGCGCCATCGTGTCGGCGATGACGACCTTCTTGAAGAGCCCCATGAGGATGAGGTAGAGCCCCTCTTCGACGAGCTGACCTGACGGGCGGCGGTCCCGATCCCGGAGTTGAGGAAGGAGGCGCTGGGCGCGCTCGATGGGGCCGGCGACCAGTTGGGGAAAGAACGCCACGAACAGAGCGAACACCACGAGATCGCGCTCAGCGGTGGTGATGCCGCGATAGACGTCGATCGAATAGGACATGGTCTGGAACGTGTAAAAGGAGATCCCGACGGGGAGCACGATCGACAGCAACGGCGGATTCGGCGCCAGGCCGATGGTGTCGAGCAGAGTGGCAGCCGACTCGACGAAGAACCCGAAGTACTTGAAGAACCCGAGGATGCCCAGGTTGACGGTGAGACTGACGAGGAGCAGCCCGCGGCGGGCCTTCGCATCATCCGAGTCCTCGAGACGCCGGGCGACCACGAAATCGGTGATCGTCGAGAGGAGCAACAGTCCGAGGAACCTGACGTCCCACGCGCCGTAGAACACATACGAGGCACCCAAGAGGATGATGTTGCGCCACTTCGCCGGCGACAGCCACACGGCTGCGAGCGTCGTCGGCAAGAACGCTGCGTACGCGAACGTGTTGAACAGCATGCGATTCGACAGCGTACGCGAGTCGGCCGCACCCAGGTGCGGCCGACTCGGCCCGGTCATCGGAGGAACGAACCGAGATTGCGCCCCAGATTGCCGCAGATGCCTGAACGGCGACTGAACGTCAGCCGGCCATGAAGCGGATGATCACGTCGGCGAGTTCGGGCCCCTTGTCTTCTTGGAGGAAGTGGCCTGCCGATTCGATCGTGACATGGGGCTGGCCGGCCGCACCAGGCACCAGGCCGTGGAACACGCGCTCGGTCCCGGCCGTGATGGGATCCGAATCGGAGAAGGCCGTCAGGAGCGGTTTGTTCCATTCGACCAGCAAGCCCCACGCGTCACGGTTGGGCTGGCTCGACGGATCGTCGGGTCGGGTCGGAACGAGCGACGGGAACACCCGCGCGCCAGCCTTGTACGACTCGTCAGGAAAGGGCGCGTCGTAACCCGCCAGGACATCGGCGGGGAGGTCGGTCAACGTCGAACGCTGGATCATGGGCGAGACGGGGAAGACAGGCGTCGTGGCGGCGAAGCGTTGCCACTTCAGGAAGGCTTCGGACATCTGCTGATCGCCGGTCGGGAGACCCGTGTTGGCGACGATCACACGAGCGAATCGTTCGGGGTGCCGGGCGACGAGTCGGAGGCCGATCAACCCGCCCCAGTCCTGCCCGAAGAACGTGATGTCGGACAGATCGAGCCCCGTCAACCACTGGTCGACCCAGTCGACATGACGTTCATAGGTGTAGTCGGACGGATCGGTCGGCTTGTCAGACCGTCCGAAGCCGATCAGGTCGGGAGCGAGGACGCGGAGTCCGGCGGTGACGAGCGGCGGAATCATGGTGCGGTACAGAAACGACCAGGTCGGTTCGCCGTGCATGAGCAGCACCACAGGTCCGGCTCCCTCGTCGACGAAGTGCATGCGGAGCGTTGTCCCATCGTCACAGGTGACGTCGTGATACCTGGGTTCGTAGGGAAAACCAGGGAGGCGGGTGAATCGCTCGTCGGGGGTTCGGAGAACTTCCATGCTGTCACCATACGGTCTGTCGTTCGTGGACGTAGGCTCGTTCGTGTCGAAACGGAGGGACACATGGGCGACATGATCGAGTTCGCATCGAACGGATCCACGGCGCACGGATATTTGGCGGTCCCCGTATCGGGGTCGGGTCCCGGGGTGATCGTGATCCAAGAGTGGTGGGGGCTCGTCGATCACATCAAGGAGGTGGCCGACCGGTTCGCCGCAGAGGGCTTCGCGGCTCTCGCCCCGGATCTGTATCACGGCGAGGAGACGAGCGAGCCGGACGAGGCCGGCAAGCTCATGATGAGCATGGAGCTGGCCGACGCAGCCAACGACATGACCGGCGCCGTCGATTACCTCCTGTCGCTCGATGCCACGACCGGTGACGGTGTCGGGGCCGTGGGGTTCTGCATGGGAGGTGGCCTCGTCCTCTGGCTGTCCACCATCAAGCCCGAGGTGAAAGCCGCCGTGCCGTTCTATGGAGCCATCCCTTGGGAGGGCATGCAGCCCGACTTCTCGACGGCACAGGCCGCTTACCTGGGCCACTACGCGGAGAACGATGCCTGGGCCACCCAGGAGTCGGCACGCAACCTCGCCGAGCATCTCGCCGAGATCGGCCACGAGGCGACGTTCCACTTCTACGAGGGAACGGAGCACGCCTTCTTCAACGACGACCGACCCGACGTGCATCACAACGAGGCGGCCGAGCTCGCCTGGCAGCGAACCATCGCCTTCTTTCGCGACAAGCTGTAGATGGTCGAACCGGTCACCCCGCCGCGCTTTCTCCGTCCGATCGCCAATCGGACGGTCGCAAGGGCGCTGCCGCCCGCCATCGCGTGGGCGTATGTCGCGGTCATGGCCGGTGCGGTACTGCTGGCGGTGGCGGCGCTGGTCGCCGCGCTCGTCGCAGCGCTCGTCTGGATCTTCGACCGCAGCATGGACATCGGTGAGTCGGTGACCGGCGTCGTGCAATCCGGACTCTGGGTGGCTGGCCCCGTCGTCGTCGGAGCTGCGGTGGGAGCGGCGGCCTACGGTTCGACCGAGAAGCGGTCGATGCCGCGCACGTTGTTGGGTACCGGCGCCGCGGTGGCGATCGGGGTGGCGCTGCTCGGCTTGGGAGCTTCTGCGTTCGCCACCGGAGCGCTGGCCGTCGGCTGGGCGGTGGCGATCCCCGCCGACCGCCCCTTGCGGATCGCGGCGCGCGGTCTCCCGATGCTGGCGGTCGCCGCCGCCCTGACCGTCACAGAACTCGGGCGAATCGACGATGCCGGGCGCTGGCCGTTCGTCGCCGTTCTGGCGGCGTCGCCGGTGATCGCAGCCCTGGGCGTGTGGCTGGGTGATGCCGTGTGGCAAGGTGTTGCCTCGCGCGAATCTGTGGAACCCGCCGGCCCCGAGGAGGGTTGACCTTGAACGGAGAGAAGTTGTGATGTTCGGGATCTACTTGTTCAGTGCCATCGTCGGGGTTCCCCTGGTCGCGATGATGCTCGTGTTCGGGGACGCCGACTTCGACGGTGATGTCGACGTGGACATCGACGCGGACGTCGACCTGGATGTCGACCTCGACGCCGATCTGGCCGGTGGGTGGTTCGGCGACAGCGTCTCGGGGATGCTGTCGATTCGTTCCCTCGTCTTTTTCCTGGCGGGGTTCGGCGCCATCGGCCTGGTCATGGGCATGGTCTGGGGGCACGCCGCGGTCGCCACGGCCATCACGGCCGGGATCGCCGGGGTGGCGGGCGCCTACACCAACTCGGCGTTGACCTCGTGGCTCAAGCGGAACCAGGTGTCGGGCGAGTTGTCCAAGGATCATCTCGAAGGCACGGCCGGCCGGGTGTCGGTACCGGTCGAGGCCGGTCGCAAGGGCAAGATCACCGTCGAAGTAGAAGGGCGGCCGGTGCAGCTGACCGCCGCCCAGTACCGCTCCGGTGATGTGCTCCAGGTGGGCGATCGGGTTGTCGTTGTCGAGCTCGACGAGGGGGGCACCGCGCTGGTCGCTCGCCTCGACGAACTCACCGAAGGTCTGTGACAGAGAAAGGTACGTGATGTTCGAATTCGCGATGGCGGGAATCCTCGTCTTGTTGTTCGTGGTGGTCGTGATCGCCGCGGTGAGCCGGCTCATCGTGGTGGTGCCGCCCAACCGTGTGGCGGTGATCTCGGGTACGGGGTCGGACGGCCGGCAGGGGTACCGCGTGATCCATGGCGGGCGCGCCATCCGGAAGCCCATCATCGAAACCGTGGAGTGGGTGGACCTGTCGACGCTGGCGATCGACGTGTCGGTCACCAATGCCTACTCCAAAGGCACCATCCCACTCGATGTGCAAGGCATCGCCAATGTCAAGGTGTCTTCGAATCCGGGTGTCCTCGACAATGCCATCGAACGGTTCCTCGGACGTCCGATCGAGGTCGTGGCTCAGATCGCCAAGGAGACACTCGAAGCCAACCTCCGTGGCGTCTTGGCCACCCTGACGCCGGAAGAGGTCAATGAGGACCGCCTGAAGTTCGCGTCGACGCTCATCGAGGAAGCGGACGACGACGTCCGCACGCTCGGCCTCGAACTCGACGTCCTGAAGATCCAGAACGTGACCGACGAAGTGGGGTATCTGGAGTCCGTTGGTCGTCGACAAACCGCGCAGGTCATCAAGGAGGCGCGGGTCGCCGAGGCGGCTCGCCAGGCCGAGGCTGAAGAGCAGGAAGCCGAGTCGCGCCGGCGGGCGGAGACCGCACGGATTCAGGCCGACCAGGCGATCGTCGTGCAGGAGAACGACCTGCGGGTGAAGACGGCCGAGCTCGAGGCGCAGGCGGTGGTCAAGGAGGAGCAGGCCAAGGTGGCAGGCGTACTGGCACGTGCCGAAGCCGAACAGGAACTCGAAACGGCGCGGATCGAGCTGCAGCGCCGGCGGTTGGAAGCCGACGTGATCGCGCCGGCTCGGGCCAACAAGGAGGCCGCAGAGCTGGAGGCCAAGGGACAGGCCGCCTCGATCATCGAGGACGGCGCGGCGCAGATCGACGTGTTCAACCGACTCGTCACGCAGTACCAGCAGGCGGGACCCGACGCGGAGAAGATCTTCGTCTTGAACATGCTGCCGGACCTCGTGGACAAGATCGTCAGCACGGTCAACGGCATCGCCATCGACAAGGTGTCCGTCATCGATTCGGGCAACGGACCTTCGGACGGGATACCCGGTGTGGTGTCGCAGCTGCCGGCGTCGGTGATCAAGATCACCGAACAGATCGAGAACGCCACGGGTGTGAACATCCTGTCGGCGCTCAACCGCTCGAGCGAGGCGGCCCCTTCCCGGTCGGTCGAGATTCACGTCTCGGATGAAACAGAGGCGAGCGGCGACGAGTGAGCTCATCGCCGCCGGGTAACCTGGCGGCGATGGCACGTGTCCGACTCTTTGCCAACCTGAGAGAACTCGCCGGCACTGCGGCTTACGAGGCCGAGGCGTCAACCGTCGAAGGCGTGCTGGCCGAAGCAGTCGAGCGGTTCGGTCCTACGTTCGCGGCGGGCCTCGAGACGGCCAAGGTGTGGGTGAACGGGGATCCTGCCGAGCCCACCGACCGCGTCGGCCCGAACGACGAACTGGCCGTGATCCCGCCTGTGTCGGGAGGATTCGAGACGTTGGTCGATCGTGGCGCCAGCTGGCAGGCGGTCGGCATCGGCGTGCTCAGCGTGTTGCTGGTGGTCGCCAACGTGTGGCTGAGCTCGGCGTGGTTCATCGCGGTCCTCGTCGGGGTGATGGCATTGTGGGCCGTCGACCTCGCGTACGAAACCCGATCTGGTGGACTGGGCGTGCAGTTGCCGCCCATCCTCGCTTCGGTCGTGATGGGAGCCGTGGCGGCGGCCTGGAGTGCCGCCAACGGCGACGGCTTCATGGGGCTCGGCGTGGCGGCGGTGTTCGCGGTGTTCGCATCGATGGTGTGGTCATTGGCCGTTCCGGAGGGCCGGGATTTCGTCGTCCTGGCGTCGACGACCGTGATCGCGTTCGTCGCGGCGGTGGCGGTTGCGTCGATCTCGGTGGCCAGCCTCTTGGCGGGCGCGACGGTGGTGGGTGTGTTTCTCGTGCAGGCCGTCGTAGCGGGTCTGTCGACGTGGCTGGCGGCCCGGGTGGCGATTCTCGATCCGTTCATCGCCGGTTCGCTCGGTGCGGTGGCGGCCGGTGCCATCGCGGCGCAGGTGTGGGGCCTGGACGTGGTGGTGTATCTGTTGGTCGGTGCGGCGGTGGCCCTGGCATTGATCGCCGGGCGTGGCTTTGGGGGGATGTGTCGGACGGGCGAAACGTATTTGGTGGACCGTCCGCCGGGTTGGCTCCCGGATCTCGACGGCGCGGCGGTCGCGGCGGCGGTCTTTCTCCCCATCCTGCTCCTCGCTACGTAGAAGCGAGCCGCTACGTAGAAGCGAGCCGCTACGTAGAAGCGAGCCGCTATGTGACGTGTGAGCTCGTCATGCGACGGCGCGGCCGGCGATCAGTCCGAGCCCGGCCGCGACGAGTCCGGCGACGACCGAGCCGACGAGGTTGCCGATTGCTGCGGTCGGATGTCCGGCTCCTACGAGTTCGAGTGATTCGACGGTGAAGGTGCTGAAGGTCGTGAATCCGCCGAGGAGTCCGACGGTCAGTCCGGTGCGGAGGGCCGGATCGGCCATGGGTCGGACGGCGACGAACCCGGCGATGAACCCGAGGGCGAAGGATCCGACGACGTTGACGAAGAACGTCTCCCAGGGGATGCCGGGTAGGTCTCGGAGCCACAGGCCGATCAGGTAGCGACCGGCTGAACCGATGGCTCCGCCGACCGCGACGAAGAGGAGGATCCGCATGGCTGTGCACGATAGGTCTAGGTCCTGGCGATCGCTACCGTGACCGCGGTGCGGCGGTGCCTGGTCGTTTTCCTGCTGGTCGTGACGGCGTGCAGCTCGTCTCAGCCGGGCGATGTCGTGGCGGGCGCGGTGCCGGTCAGCACGGTGGTCAGGCCGTCTGCTTCATCGGTCGCTCCGGTCGCGACGACGTCCACGACCTCCACGACGAGTCTTCCGACTCCGACGACTATGGCGCGGCCCCCCTATGACGCAGCGACCGCCATCGACCGGATGCTCGCCGATCTCGACCGACTCGGGCGGTTGGGTCCTCGACCGGCCGGGTCGGAGGCGGAGGCGGCCGTCGCCGACCTCATCGGAGACACGCTGCGAGAGATGGGCCTGGCGCCCGTGGTCACGACGTTCGATCTTCCGAATGGGTTTGCGTCGTCGAACGTCGCAGTCACGTTGGGTGCCGGCGGTGGCTGGATGATTCTCGGAGCGCACTACGACTCGGTGTCCGCGGGGCCCGGCATCGACGACAACGGATCCGGAACCGTCATACTCCTCGAGCTGGCGCGCCGCCTCGTGGCAGCCCCACCAGACAGCCATGTCACCCTCATCTGGTTCGGTGCGGAGGAGATCCTCGACGGTTTCGGCCGGGACTTCCACCACTTCGGGTCGCGAGCGCACCATCGTGCACTCGACGAACTGCCCGAGGTGATGGTGTCGGTCGACATGGTGGGCGTGGGTCCGCGTCTCGACGCGGTCTATCTGTCCGGCACGTCGCCCGAGGCGGCTTCGTGGGTCGCCAAGGTGGCCCACGAGATCGGCCTCGACGTCCACGTTCGGGCCGCCGGTCCGGTGTCGGACCACGAGCCGTACGCGCTCGCCGGGATTCCGGCCGTGATGCTGTGGAGGTCGGCGAATCCGGCGTATCACACGGCCGCCGACACCACCGTCGATCCGAGTCTGATGCAAGACACGTTCGACCTCGTGGTGGCGCTCGTCGAAAGCCAAGGAACCGAGGGCGACTGACGGTACGCTGCCGCCCATGCGCAGCCTTTCGGCCCGCCTGCTGGCGTTCGTGCTGGTCGCGGCGGTCGTCGCCATCGCCGAACCTGCTCCCTCCGTCACCCGCGAAGAGGTCGACGCGGCCTGTGCCGAGAGCGAACAGGCCTTGGCGCGCGTCGAGACCGGCCAGGCGCGTCTCGATGAAGCCGTGGCTGCCTATCTCGACGCCGCACATCGGCTGGAGGATGCGGCCTTCGCCGAGTTCGGCCTCCGCTCCGATCTCGACGAACAGAGCCGCCAGGTCCGCACCACGCGAGCCGAAGTGAGTGAACGGGCGGTCGAGCTGTACATGGCGAGCGCGTCGCTGTCGGCCGACGCGCTGTTCGCCGCCCCGAGCCTCGACGCTTTCTTGACCGGCCAGAAGGCGGTCACGGCAGCCTCCGAAGAAGACCTCGCCCTCGCCGATGATCTCGAGGCCATGAGCGCCGAGATGGACGATCTCCGGGCCGAGTTGACCCGCGCCTCGGAGGAACTGGAGGTCATCCGCGACGAGATGGAGGCGTGGGCGTCAGAGACGCAGACGCTCTTGAATCAGGCGCTGTCGGCGTATTGGGAGCTGTCCGACGAGTGCAGCCGGCTGTACGACGAGTACCAGGCCGAGCAGCGACGTCTGGCCGCCGAGCGAGCGGCCAGGGCGGCCGGCGCGGCCGGAGGGATTCCAGCCGAAGCGACCCCTGGCTTCCTCTGTCCGATGAGTGGCCCGATCGCGTTCATCAATGACTGGGGGTTCCCTCGGTCGGGCGGCCGGACGCACAAGGGCACCGATCTGTTCGCGCCTGTGGGCCATCCCCAGGTGGCCGTGGCGGACGGTACGGTTCAGCTGCTCAACGGTGGGCTCGGCGGCATCGGCGTCTGGCTCAACGCCGATTACGGCATTCGTTACTATTACGCCCACTTGAACGGGTATGCGCCGGGGCTCACGGATGGCCAACGCGTCACGACCGGTGACGTGATCGGCTACACGGGAAACACGGGGAATGCGAGGACGACCCCCTCGCATCTGCATTTCGGAATCAAGACGGCCGACGGTTGGGTCAATCCGTACCCGACGTTGGCGAGAACTTGTGGATAGGAGCAACGTGAGCCATCAGCGACGTCGACTCGACATCATCCTCGATCCGGACTTTGTCGAGAACCTCGATTCCCTCGAGCTCGGTGAACTGCGCGATCGTCGGCAGACCGCCGCCGACGTCGAGTCCGAGCTGTCGTACTACCGGCGACTGCTCCACGGCCGGATGGATTTGTTGAACTTCGAGCTGGCCCGCCGTTCGGGAGATGAGCAACGCTCGCTCATCGAGGCCTTGCCGCAGATCCTCGCCGCCGGCGAAACGGCCGGTGGCCAGTCGGGCCGCGTGCGGGGGGAGTTCGATCCGGACCTCGTCGGCCAGGGCAGCCGCCCCATCGACACGGTGCTCCGAGACGACTTCTTGACGCGCATGGGCGACTTCGAGGTCTCCGAACTCGAGGAGATCCAGACGATGCTCGCCGAGAACGAGCAAGAGGTCTCCGAGAAGCGGAAAGCCGTTCAAGAGCGGTTCGACACGGTCCAGTCCGAGATCAGCCGCCGGTATCGAGAATCGGTCGCCGCCGACGACGCCGACGAAGGTTGAGCCTGCTCGCCACCGTTCTGCGCAACGGCGTCGTAGAAGCAGAGCACCATGGCGCGGTGGCGGTGGTCGACACCGAGGGTTCGGTCGTCGTCGCATCCGGTGACGTGCACCGCAGATTCTACGGTCGCAGTGCTCTCAAGCCTTTCCAGGCACTCGTCAGCCAGCTCGCCGGAGCCGACTTGACCGGATCTGCTCTCGCCGTGGCCTGTGCGAGCCATGGTGGCCTCCCGATCCACGTCGCCTACGTGAACCAGATGTTGGAGCAGGTGGGTTTGACGGCCGACGCGCTCGGTACGCCGCCGGGATGGCCATACGGCAAGGGCGAGGACCGCCGCCGTGCAGAGGCGGGGCAACGCGGTCCCCGCCCCATCTGGCACAACTGCTCGGGCAAGCACGCCGCCATGCTGCGCGCCTGCGTGGCGTCGGGCTGGCCGGTGGGCGGGTACCTCGAACCCGATCATCCGCTTCAGCTTCGGGTGGCGGCGCTGCTCGCCGAGGTCACCCAGGAAGAGCCGGGCTCTCCCGGAGTCGACGGGTGCGGTGCTCCGGTGTTCGCCTCGTCGACGCTCGGGCTCGCCCGCGCCTATGCCAAGCTCGCCTCGGAGCCGCGCTTTGCCGAGATCTGGTGGGCGATGCATCGGTATCCCGCCTTGGTGGCCGAGAATCCCCGGGTCGACCAGGAGATCGCCACGTGGACGGACTCGGCTGCGAAGGTGGGAGCCGAGGGGGCGATCGGTGTCGCCGTCCGGAACCGACTTGGCGTTGCCGTCAAGTGCTGGGACGGATCGGTGCGTGGCCAGCGCGCCGGGGCCGTGGGAATCATGGAACAGATCGGCGTCCTACGCGGTTTCCACAACGTGCCCGCCGGAGATCCGGTGCTCGGTGGTGGGCGACCGCAAGGACATGTCCAACCGATGGTGCCGTATGAGTGAGTTCGATCGTCCGGGGTTCGCCCTGCCTCCAGTTGCCCCGCGCATCGGCCCGTTTTCGAGTGGAGATCTGCTCGAGGTCGTCTGGAAACATCACGCCGACCCCAACGAAGAACTGCTCGTCGTCGAGCATGGCACGGGGCTTATTCCCTTCTCCTGTGTGGAACGGCGCTGGACCATGGCGGGCTCGGCCGATCTCGTCGACTACCGGAGTCCGTTGGGTGGGGATCTCGATCCGCTCGTGGCCGAAGCCGTGCGAACCGTCGGCCCGGGCATCGAGTTCTCGTTCGATTCACTGCCGCGCGCCGCAGCCGACGTTCTGGCCGACGGCCTCTCGGCGTCTGGCCTGGAGAGCGCGGTCCGGCAACACACGGTGGCCGCGGTCCTGGAACTGCCGGACACGTTCGAGGCGTATCTCATGTCGATGGGAAAGAAGGACCGGCACGAGCTACGACGCAAACGGCGCCGCTACGAGGCCGC
>JBFKPQ010000070.1:0-12032 GCA_041628225.1 Acidimicrobiia bacterium
GATCGCTCGAGGTCTTCGGTGAGAAACACGAAGTCGTAGTCGTCGAGGTCACGACCATCCAGAAACACCGACTGTGCATTGCCGATGTTGTTGACCGACGCGTAATCCACGATGCTCAGGCCCTCTTGGATGGCTTCGCCGAAGTGACCTTCTCCGCTGTTCAGAACGTGCAGATACTGCGAGATCACTCTGCTCACCGGATGCCGTACGCAGGTGATGAATCTCGCCTCGGGGAAAACCGCCTGCCACTTCTTGAAGTAGAAGTGGCCATGGACGATGTCCATGTACTCCTCGATGAACGCGGCGTGCTCGAGCAGGAAGGGAAGCTTCTCCCGCCATGTCAGGTAGTCCTCCTGGTAGTCGAAGAGGATCCGTCGACGAGAGCCATAGTCGAGCAGGTACCCGACGGTGGTACCGGCTGTCTTCGGGATGTGGATCGAAACGATCATGCAATGTCCAGTTTCTCGAGCAGAGTTCGGACGAAAGCTTGATCGAAGGTCTGATCCCATGAGGTCGACAGGCCATGTGCGGCACCGGCGACTCGACCCTCATGATCGTCGACCCGTCCGACTGCACGGATGATCGCGTCGGTGATGCCCTCCACTGTGAGCGGCGCCGGTTCGAGATTGGGAGAGATGGCCCGCAGGTGATCGGCCGACCGATTCGAATAGGTGTTCGTCACGACGACCATCCCTGCGCCGGCCATCTCGAAGGGCAGCAGCGACGGATGCGGTGCGTACATCAGGCTGACACCGACGTCATACGTCGGCAACGTCCGGCCGTACTCCCCCAACGGCAGCTTCGGCGTGATCTCCATGGTGTGATCGCTACTGAGCTTGACAGAATGGCCGGGCGTCAAGGAACCCACCCCGTGGAACGACCAGTCGCCTGTGAACGCGCCTCTCTCGATGGCCCTCCGCAGAGCGATCACCATCACCTCGAAGAGATTCCGTTCGGCGTGCGATTCGGGTCGGGCGTAGCACAGGAGCCGGCGTTCGGTTCGTGCAGCGAGGTCCGCACGGGTCGGTCGTTCCACAGGGGTGAGGGCGTGCTGAAACACCATGTGGTCGCGAACGGTCGGGTCCGAAAACACCCCGATCTTCTGACGTCGGAAGAAATCGGCAAGTTCGGGTGAGTTGAATATGGGCAGATGAGGAGTGTCGTACGCAGTGTCGAGGATCATTCGGAGGGAACTCTGTGAATGGAAGATCGGCTCGTACTCCTGCACGAGGAAGGCGAACCGCTCGAATCCGGTGTGCTTGGCGAGCGGAGCCGATTTCAGGGCGAGCCAGCCGGAGTAGCACAGAAACCTGTCTCCGGCGTGCAGCGGCAGCTTCTCTCCATCGGCGATCGACACCACCTCACGCTGGCTGAGGAGGTCGTGAAGCGCCGATCCTTCGGATTGTCGAAGCGCCCAGTCCAGACTGAAGCGCTCGTCGTCGCAGATCACGATTCGAACGGGTACGACCGAGCGCGGAATCCGGTTGACGAGTTCGATCAGCGTCGTGTATCCGCCGAACACGATGGCGGGATCGAGGGTTGGGACGAGAACGTTCAGCCGCCGTTCGCCGTTGACGAGCTCATCCTCTGTCACCGAGACGGGTTCCAGTTTCCGTTCGAGCCCACGCAGATTGAGGAGACCTGCCGGTCGGGTGACCCCCGGCATCTTCATCTCGAGGTACGCCTTCTTGTCATAGGCGGGTTCCCGCCGCTCGAAACGACCGGCCGAAACCCAGTGCTCGAAGCCGCAGAGGAGATGGTCTTCCAAGATGGCTTCGCTGACGTCCGGATACGCCGTCTGGTACCACAGCTCGTCGAACCAGCTGTTCGGCGCCCATCCGGCACGGGCGCCGTGCGTCAGGTAGTGCTCGAACGGCTCGCCGTCCCAGCCCTCCGCTGCCAGTTCTGTGGCGTAGTGGTCGCGGTACCAATCGGCCTCGAAGAAGGCACGCATGGCTTCGACGCCAGATGCCCGCGGGGTGGCGGCCCGGTTCTCTGCTTTGCCGTTCCGGAGGTAGTGGTCATATCCGCACAGGAACCCACCGTGAACGATGGCCCGCTTCACGTCGGGGTTGGATTCGAGGTAGTAGTCCTCATCGAACTTGGAGTTTGGACTCAAACCGAGCGGGCGGACCTTTCGGAGATACCACCGTCGGCAACGCCCCTCGGACCAGTGGCTGCCGATACCATACGTGCGCCGCAGGAAACCGGGGTCGATGGTGCTCCTGGCCCGCCGTGCGAAGGCCAGGCGAAGGCGCAGGCCGTTCGGAAGAACGGCTTTGGCCAAGCGCATGGCGGGCGTGCCACGAGGTCCTTCAGCGGGCATGGACAGGGGAGCCTTTCGGTCGGGAAGTCAACTGTAAGCGCGGGATCCGTGATCCGGCAAAGCTCACCGCTTGCCGACACTCGGCGCGATCGTGGAGGCCGGCCATCCTCGGCTCGCCAAGAATCGCGGAACCATGCGTTCTGCGAGTTCGGCGCGACTCCTCGGGAGTTTGGCGAGTTCCTGGTCGGTCGAAGCGAGCGAGAAGTGGGGAGACCAGTACGGATCGCCTCGTCGAACGGTCTCACCCCATAGGAACCGGAACCTCGCCATCGTGTAAGGATGACTGGCGCCGACTTTGCCACGTGATGCGGATTCCTCGTGGATGAGTGGGTAGGTGGGATCGTATACGAGGACTCCACCGAGCTCGGACCTGAGCTTCAGACAGAGATCCACGTCTTGGAAGTCCACGGGGAGCGTCAACTCGAAGCCTCCGACGGCTTCGAAAGCCGCCGTCCGGACCAGCAAGCAGGCCGCGGTCAGACATCCCACCTCATGGATTCGGTCGTGGTGATGCCCAAGGCGCGGCGCATCCGGCAGGCCGCGGCCGACGTGACCGGCAATGCCCTTGATGCCGAGAACGACCCCCGCATGCTGCAAGGTCTCATCGGGAAAGAGCAGTTTCGGACCCACGGCGACGACATCGTCATCCTCACGGAGCCAACCGGCGAGTTGCTTCAACCAGTCACGATGCACGATCCGGATGTCGTTGTTCATGAACAGGAGATAGTCGGTCTGGGGCCCGAGTTGTGCACCTCGATTGCATAGCGCCGAGTAGTTGAAGGCGTCGTCGACTCGCTCCACGATCACGTTGTCGTGGACCGAGGCGAGGTCCGCCAGATACTCGAGGGTCTCTGGATCACGAGAACCGTTGTCGATGACGACGAGGTGGAGCTCCACGCCGTCGGTGCGCTCGAACAGTCCCGAGACACATTCCTCCAGGAGCCTGAGCCGGTCGCGCGTCGGCACGACCACCTTGACGGTGGGTCTGGTATCTGATTCGTCGAACAGGACCCGGTAGTTGAACGGGAAACCGCGACCGGTAGCCGCGTGCGCTCTCCACCCACGGCGATCGATGGCATCCTGGATTGCGGCGATGCCGGCGGCCTCGGCGCCACCCTTCGCGGACGGCTGCCGGCTCGACGACTGGGACCAAGCCCGCCAGTGATACAGAACCGAAGGCACGTGGGCGACCAGGAGCGGCAACTCAGAAAGCCTGAGCAACAGGTCGTGGTCTTGTGCGCCTTCGTATCCGGGTCGGAGGCCCCCCAGTTCGGCCAGGAGCGGTGTCGCGACGGCGGCGAGGTGGTTGACGTAGTTCACGGCCAGCAGCATGCGTGGCGACCAAGCCGGCTTGAACAACCCGGCCGAGTGCCGACCGTGCTCGTCGATCTTGTCTTCGTCGCTGTAGATGAGGTGAGCCTCGGGGGCGGCAGTCGAGAGCCACGCCAATGCGTGGGGAGCCAGCCGATCGTCGTGGTCGACAAACACGACATAGTCCCCCGTCGCACCCTCGATGCCGAGATTGGTCGCACCGGTGATCCCGAGATTCTGGTCGGCCACGACCACCTGGATCCGTGCCTCTGCAGCTGCATGCCTGGCCAGCGCATCACGCGTCGTTGCCGCGGACCCGTCGTCTACCAGTATGAGTTCCCAATTCTCGTGGCTCTGCTGGATGACCGAGCGGACGAGAGAGCCAAGGAATGTGTCTGGTGGATCATGGACCGGGCAAACGATCGAGAAGCGGATGCCCGGAGTCAACAGCTCCGTCGGAGGTGCGACGTCCTGCGCCCAGGAGATCCACTCACGATAGGTCGGTACGCCGCTCGGTGGTTTGGGCGCCGGCAGCGCCTGAGGGCTGCCGCGCCTCCGCCACGCGACGTAGTCACGGACCATGACCAGGACGCCGGCCCAGCCATCGTCAGCTCTCCGCTCCTGAATGCGGCGGACGATACGGGCGGCGCGCTCAGATGCCGACACGGTGATCGGCCTTCGGAGTCCGGGCTACTACCGTTGCTCCATGCTCGATGGACGGCGTCAAGTCGTTTTCCTCCACATCCCAAAGACAGCCGGCACAACGCTGCGGTCCATTCTCAGAGACCGCTTCGACGGACTACCGATCTTCCCGGACGACGCGACGATGAGCAAGTTTGGCGGCTATGCCCCGCTCGCGCACCTCGAGAGCCTGGATCGGGACGCCCGGGGTCGGTTGGCCTTGATCATGGGCCACTACACCTGGCCTGCCCTCCGACCGCTCGTTGAAGATCCGTTTCGAATCAGTGTGGTGCGGGATCCGATGGCTCGGACGATTTCGGAGCTGAAACACATCCAACGCGTTCCCACGCACTTCCTCCGGGAACAGATCGGCGCCGAGGTCATCGACACCCAAGCGATCCTGGGTAGCGAGGTCGGCCGTCATTATCTCAAGAACCGCCAGATCCGCACGTTCGCGCCCACCCTGACCGAGGCGGTCGAGGTGCTCCAGCAGATGGAGTTCGTTGGTATTCACGAACGACTCGGAGATTCGATTCGGCTTCTCGCCAGGCTGCTCGACTGGCCTGAACCAGCGCATCCACCGCGCCGTCTGAACCGCGCCCCGGCGGTGCAGGATGAACTGGGAATCCTCACCGACACCGATCGCGCCGTTGTCGAAGAACTGATCGCGCAGGACCGGAAGTTCTACGACATCGCGAGTGGCCTCTTCGCGGAACGATTCAACGCCTCATACGGGACGCCCGAAGCCGTGCCCCACCTCGTCGACGACTTGACATACTTCCTCCACATCCCGAAAGCGGCCGGTACGACGCTGCGTGCTCTGCTCAAGGCCAACTTCAGCGACGCCGAGACCGTACTCGGCTACGACCAACCGGCCGGCGAGTGGCACGACTACCTCTTCGATGAGCTGGTGGCACCAGAGCTCGGCATTCGCTTCTTCGCGGCTCATTCGGATTGGACGCTCGTCGAACGGGTTCGTCACCGGCGCGTCCGTGTTGTCACGATGTTCCGCGACCCCATCGACCGGGCCATCTCGGCATACCGGCACTTCCAGCGCCACCAAGGCTTCAGCGGAGGCCTGTCCGACTTCATCGAGCAACATCCGAATCAGGTGCGCGACGTCCAGGCACGACGTCTCGCCGGTGATCCTGACGGAATGTTGGACTGGGACGATGTCGCCCAGGTCGCCGTTGACCGACTCGACGATTCACGTCTGGTGTTCGGGATCTCGGAATCTTTCGAACGGAGCGTCGCGCACATCATGCGACGCCTCGAGCTCGATCAGCCGACCTCCCTCCGGCGTCTCAACACGGCGCCGACACCTCACGCTCCGTCGGATGACGAGCAGGCACTGATCGCACCGTTGGTCCAGGCAGACATGGCCCTGTATCGGGCAGCGGTAGAAAGCTTCGAGGCCGTGACGTCCCCTTGATCAGGATTCGTCGTCCGCGACCAGGATCTCGGGGGTGGTTGCGATCTTGATACGTCGTTCGAGTTCGGCGGCCCGTGCTATCGCGTCGCCGGCACGGCGTTCTGCCACACCCAGCCGGAATCGCATCTCTTCGAGTTCGCTTTCCAAGCCGGCGCGCGCGCTCTCGGCGGTTGCCAGGTTCCGAAGCGCAGCGGAGAGTTCGTTCTGGACTTCACCGAGCTGCGCCTGACCGTCCAAGGCAGCCTGCTCTGCCGCGGACAAAGCTGCTCCCCGCGTTTCGAGCTGTTTCCTCAAGGCCCGTTCGGTGGCGTCGGCGCGATCGAGGGCAGCCAGGATGTCGACGACCGCGTTCACGGTCGAACGGGGCGC
This sequence comes from Acidimicrobiia bacterium, assembly GCA_041628225.1. Taxonomy (GTDB): domain Bacteria; phylum Actinomycetota; class Acidimicrobiia; order Spongiisociales; family JAENVV01; genus JBFKPQ01. Next base: position 6,120 of record JBFKPQ010000070.1, read on the forward strand.
GTCCAGGAGCAAGCTGCGTAGGGCACGGGCGCGCCGCCCGACAGCATCGCTTGACGGCGACTCGACGCCGTCGGTAGTGGCAACAAGCCCCAGTGGGCCGGCCGCCGCCTGTACGTACTCGACTCCAAGGACATCTGCCATGTGACGCGCAGCCCCTTCCGGGTCGTTGCGCACCTGGTCGTAGTCGACGATACGAGCGAGCGGATCGGATGCGAGCACGGTGACCACCTCGGAGATCCACTGCGATGCCTGGTCCTCCCCAGGCGGGATCGGCCCCACCACCAGTAGCGCCGGCGCCATGGGCGCAATACCCATCCAGGCCGCGAACTTCTCCGGAGTCGTGCACCAGTGAATCCGAGACTCATCAGCGAACGCGTCCGCGAACAACCGCCTCGCCTCAGAAGCCCAAGACCGGGTCTCGTCGTCGCGGCGATGTCCGATGTCGAACTGCTCGATGGCACGGAGCGCCGCTCGGTCCGACGTGGCCGGGAGCCCCATCTCCGCGAGGGCCGCCGAGAGGGCCCCGTTGTCGACGCCGCTCGTACCGACGACCGGCAGTACGCCTGTGGTGCCATCACGCATGGCGGCTACCGGATCGTTCCTCGAGTTCGTCGAGCGCGCGCCGGCCGCCCTCGACGAACGCCGTCCTCCACTGTTTGAGGTCGTCGACCGTGACCGAGTACTCATACGCCAGGTCCTCGATGTTCGCTCCAGCGAGGAGCTGGATCACCACCTTGGATCGAACTCGGGAGGGCCAGCCTTCGTCTGGAACTGGGCGAACCTCGCGTCCGGCCAACGTCACCGGCGCAGCTCGCGCCACGAGTCCGTACTTGCCCACGACCTCCTCCGCCGGACCGATCTCCCTGACTACTCCGTCTTCCAGCCACATGGCGCGGTCGCAGAAGTCCGCGATGCTGCTGAGATTGTGCGAGACGAGCACGATGGTCCCCGACCGATCGACGAGTTCGCGCATCGATCGCATGCTCTTGCGTCGAAAGGCTTCGTCACCGACGGCGAGGACCTCATCGAGCAGAAGAATCTCCGGATCCAGATACATCCCGACCGAGAAGGCCAGCCGCGAGAACATCCCCGACGAATAGGTCTTCAGCGGACGATCGATGGCATGACCCAGCCCCGAATACTCGACGATGGCATCGAACCTCTCATCGACCTGATCAGGAGCCAAACCGGCCGCCATCGCGCCGAGATAGATGTTCCTCGACCCAGAGAGCTCGGTATTGAACCCAACGCCCAGTTGGAGCAGGGTCGACGTCCGTCCATGCCTGGCCACTCGACCTTCGTCGGGAATGAGGGTGCCGGCCAGGACACGCAGCAGCGTGCTCTTACCGGCGCCGTTCGCTCCGACCACACCGAAGGCCTCGCCTCGGTCGATACGAAAGCCCACGTCGTCGAGCGCCGTCACCAACCCGGCCTTCCGCCGAACACCGGACAGCGACTTCTTGAGGGTTGGTCGACGATCGAGATACGGCCGGAATCGGACCGTGAGATGCTCGGCAACGATGGCGGGTTGGCTCACAGGTACCTCACCATCCGACCTTCGTACCGTACGAATGACCACACGCCTCCGACCCCGAGAAGGATCGCCCAGACGGCCGACCAGATGAGGTCCGCCTGCTCGAGCGGGTAGCCGAGGAGCGCGGTTCGATAGACACCGATGATCGCCCACATCGGATTCGCCATGGCGACGGGCTGGAACAGGTCAGGAATCCGTTGGACGAACTCGATCGGCCAGATGATCGGCGAGACGTAGAGCCACAGGCGCGTAACGTAGGGAATCACGTTCTTGATGTCCCGAAAGGGAACCGCCAGGCGCGCGGTCAGCGCGGCGAGGCCGATGGTCATCACGGTTTGGAGTACGAAGATGGGCACGATCCACCATGTATTGGTGCCGAGCGCCAGTCCGCCCGTCACGCCGGCGATCGCGAACAGCACCAAGAGCGACGAGCCAAACCCCACGATCGCCTCGGCGACGGTGGCGAGAGGCAGCACCATCCGCGGAAAGCGCAGGTTGAGCAACAGCTTGGCGTTCGACAGGATGCTGTTGGCCCCGCCCGTCATCGCCTGGCTCGTGAAATAGAAGACGAACATGCCCGAGAGGAGATAGGCGATGTCGCGGCCGGTATCGAAGATGACACCGAACACAAAGAAGTAGATCAGGCCCAAGAACAGCGGATTCAGGACCCACCAGATAAGGCCCAGCGCCGTCGAGGCATTACGGGCTCGGATGTTGCCCATCGCCAAAAACCAGGCGAAGTGACGCCGTTGCCACAGTTCGGAGACGTATGACCTGTCGGCCTCGGTGGAGATGTCGGCAGCAGTCATGCGGGCCGCGAGTGTACCGATCGAATGCCGCCCGCCGGAACTGTCACGATCCGAGCCAAGCCCCCACGCGCTCCGCCACGAGTTCCGCCGTCAGCCCCAACTCGGCGGCGAGCACGCCGGCCGGGGCCGACGCTCCGAACCGGTCGAGGCCGATCATGAGGCCATCGCCGCCCACGACTCGTTCCCATCCGAAGGTGGCGGCAGCCTCGATCGACACCCGCGGCGCAGACCCGAGCACCCCGGCTCGATACGCCTCCGGCTGCTCGAAGAACGCCTTCCAGCACGGGAGGCTGACCACCCGGGCAGAGATGCCGCGGCCCGCGAGGAGATCAGCCGCCCCCAGAGCCGTCGACACCTCGGATCCGGTGGCGATGAGCACGACGTCCGATCCCTCCCGCCGGATGTAGCCGCCACGCGCCACGCCGCCCTCGTGCGGGTCCAAGACGGGAAGCCCCTGGCGGCTCGTCAGAATGCACGTCGGCCCGGACGTGCGGTTCAGCGCCATCTCCCAGGCTTCCACCGTCTCGTTGGCATCAGCCGGGCGGATCACCCACATGTTCGGCATCGCCCGCAGTGAGGCCAGATGCTCGATCGGTTGATGGGTCGGGCCGTCCTCGCCGAGGAAGATGGAGTCGTGGCTGTAGTTCCAGATGCTCGGTGCGCCCATGAGCGCCGACAGCCGGAGCGCCGGACGCATGTAGTCCGAGAAGACGAAGAAGGTTGCGCCGTACGGCCGCAGGCCGCCGTGGATCGCCATACCGTTGACGACCGTCGCCATGGCGTGTTCACGCACTCCGAACGCGATGTTGCGGGCCGCCGGATCCTTGCTCGAGAAGTATTCGTCGCCGGAGATGTGCGTCTTGGTCGACCCGACGAGGTCCGCCGACCCCCCGATGAATCCGGGTACGCGATCCGCGATCTGGTCGAAGATCTTGCCTGTGGCGGCGCGGGTGGCGACGTCGGCACCGAGTTCGAACGACGGACGATCCAGCGATACGTCCTCGGCGGCGTGGAGAGAATCCCACAGGTCGCGAGCGCCGGCAGATGCCGACGCCAGCCTCTGCTGCCATGAGGCGTGGGCCGCGCGACCTCGGTCCATCGCCTCCCGGAAAGCTGCGACGACGTCCGCGGGAACGTGGAAGCGTTCGGTCGGCCAGTCCATGCCTTCCTTGGTGAGCGCGATTTCGTCTTCCCCGAGAGGAGATCCGTGCGAGGCGGCCGTGTCCTGCTTGTTCGGACTTCCGTGGCCGATGTGGGTATGGGCGATGACCAGGCTGGGACGATCGGCGGTACGAGTCGCTTCGGCGTAGGCGTCGCGAATGGCTGCGGGGTCGTGGCCATCGATATCGACGGTGTGCCATCCGGCGGCGTCGAAGCGCTGGGCGATGTCTTCGGTGAACGTGAGGTCGGTCGAGCCGTCGATGGAGATCTCGTTGTCGTCATAGACGTACGTCAACCTCCCGAGTCCGAGATGCCCGGCCATCGCGGCCGTTTCATACGAGATTCCCTCCATGAGATCTCCGTCGGAAACGAATCCCCAGGTGCGGTGGTCGACGAGATCGTCGCCGAGCCGGGCTCGGAGGTGGGCTTCCGCAAGCGCCATGCCGACGCCCGTCCCGAAACCCTGGCCGAGCGGTCCCGTGGTCATCTCGATGCCGAGGTGTGGCTCACGTTCCGGGTGACCGGCCGTCGGCGAACCCCACTGCCGGAAACGCTTGATGTCGTCCAGCGAAAGGGGGAATCCGGACAGGTGCAACAACGAATACAACAGCATCGACCCGTGGCCATTCGACAGTACGAAACGATCTCGGTCGGGCCACTCGGGATGGTCGGGATCGACCACGAGGAATTCGCTCCACAGCACCACCGCGAGGTCCGCCATCCCCATCGGCATGCCCGGATGTCCCGAGTTGGCCGCTTGGACGGCGTCCATGGTCAAACCCTTGATGGTGTTGACGGAGAGTCGGTGGAGTTCGGGGGTCATGTGCGCTGGCCTCTGGTCTGGAGACGACCTGGGCAGGCTAGCTCGCCGACATCGCGCAGGCTTCTGCCGGAACCAAGGCATCCACTACCATGCACGCCACCCCATCCACCCGTCAGGAATCGAACATGCCCACTGCACAGATCGCGCCACACGGTGGCGCCCTCATCGACCTCATGGCCGACCCGGAGCGGGTCGCCGAACTGAAAGCCGCCTCCAAGGACTTCCCGTCGTGGGACCTGCAAGGACGCCAGGTCTACGACCTCGAACTGCTCATGAACGGGGCGTTCTCGCCGCTCACCGGGTTCATGACCCGGGCCGACTACGAGCCGGTCCTGGCCGACATGCGCCTGGCGGACGGCACGCTGTGGCCCATGCCCATCACCCTCGACGTGTCCGCCGAGTTCGCAGCTTCGTTGTCGACCGGCGATCAGGTGGCTCTGCGCGACATCGAGGGTGTCATGATCGCCGTGCTCACCGTGGACGACGTGTGGGAAGCCGACAAGGCCGCCGAGGCAGAAGCGGTCTTCGGCACCACGAACGACGAGCACCCGGCGGTCGCCTACCTCATGCGGCAGGCCAACAGTCACTACGTGGGCGGAACGATCGAAGGCGTCGAAGCGCCCCACCACTACGACTTCCGGCGGCTCCGGAACACGCCGGCCGAACTCCGCCGCGAGTTCAGCAAGATGGGCTGGTCGAAAGTCGTCGCCTTCCAGACGCGCAACCCCATGCACCGAGCCCACGCCGAGCTGACGATGCGCGCCGCCAAAGAAGTCGAAGCCAACCTGCTGATCCATCCGGTCGTCGGCATGACCAAGCCCGGCGACGTCGACCACTACACCCGGGTGCGGGCCTATCAGGCCATCATGGACCGCTACCCGCGCGGCACGGCGATGCTGTCACTGCTGCCCCTCGCCATGCGCATGGGCGGTCCACGCGAAGCGCTGTGGCACTGCATCATCCGCAAGAACTACGGCGTCACCCACTTCATCGTCGGACGCGACCACGCCGGACCGGGCTCGGACAGCTCCGGCACCCCGTTCTACGGTCCGTACGACGCCCAGGACCTCGTGGTGGAGCACCAGGAAGAACTCGGCGTGACCATGGTGCCGTTCAAGATGATGGTGTACGTCGAGGATCAAGACGCCTACCAGCCCATCGACGAAATCCCCGAGGGCGTGCGCACGCTGTCGATTTCGGGCACCGAGCTGCGCGAACGGCTCGCCATGGGCCGCGACATCCCCGAATGGTTCACGTTCCCAGAGGTGGCCGAGGAGCTCCGCAAGACCCATCCGCCTCGCACCAAGCAGGGTTTCACGGTGTTCTTCACCGGCCTGTCGGGTTCCGGCAAGTCGACGATCGCCAACGCCCTGCTCGTGAAACTGCTCGAGATGGGTGGACGACCGGTGACGCTGCTGGACGGCGACATCGTCCGAAAGAACCTGTCCTCGGAACTCGGCTTCTCGAAGGAGCACCGCGACCTCAACATCCTCCGAATCGGCTTCGTCGCGTCGGAGATCACGAAGAACGGTGGCATCGCCATCTGTGCCCCCATCGCTCCCTATGCGCACGTCCGGCAGCAGAAC
>JBFKPQ010000071.1:0-12023 GCA_041628225.1 Acidimicrobiia bacterium
ATTCACGTCGACGGAGATGGCTACGGTGATCGATCGGAATCCCAGGACAGCTTGCCGGCGTCCTTGGCGCATTTGGCAAACGGGTGCGCAACCGGTACTCCATGGAGTCGTGGCCCTTCGACGCAGATTGGTCGGACGAGGCCGGGGGGATGCTCTACCGCATGCCCGGGAAGACCGCAGCGACCGTCGGCCAGGCGAAAGTGTGACGCTTTCGCTCTTCCGGCAACCCGTACCTCCGCCAGCTCACTCCCCCTGCTGCCGAGCCCTTGAAGGACGTGGCGACTGCCAGAAGAACGCCTGTGCGCAGGGTATGGGGGCGACACAGAGAAAGAGCGGGGAGCCTCCGCCCAAGCCCAGGCGAAGTGTCGAGTGTCGGATCTGTGTCAGATTCGCCCGCACGCCGCCACACCTGGGGCCTAGACAACACAGAAACCCCTGATTACCAGGGTTTCGTGTGGTGGGCGCTACTGGGATCGAACCAGTGACCTCTGCCGTGTGAAGGCAGCGCTCTCCCGCTGAGCTAAGCGCCCCGAAGCTGTTGGGTCGGGCTTCGCAGGCCGGAAGTGTAGCCGGGTGCGATCGGTCCCGAAGCGCCGGTCAGCTCGGGAAGTCGTCCAGCACGGCCCGCAGGCGCCGCTCCCCTGCCCCGCCCCAGAACCAGCCGAACCCAACCATTAGCGCCACCACCGCCAGGCCGCCCACCGCCACCACGTACCAGACGTTCCACGGTTCCGTCAGCTCCCTCCACGCCTGGGCCATCCCCACCCCGAAGAACCCGACTCCGATCACCGTGTACAGGGCGGTCATGAACCCGAACCAGGTCAACCCGCCCGACAGTGGCAACGTCACCAACTTCGGACGGTCCAGCGGGAACAGGTACGTGTCCTCCAGGCGGGCCGCCACCAGCACCTCCTCGTCGAGCCGCCCGTTCAAGAACTGCTCCAGGCTGCGGGCGTAGTGCCGGGCGAAGATCAGATACGACGCATCGAAGGCCGTCTGGGACGCCCCGATCAGCGCCACGATCGGCACCAGCGCAAAGATCCGGCGGTCCCACACCATCGCCGCCACCACCAGGGCCAACCCGGCCGTCAGCGTGTACCGCACGTCGGAGAAGAACTGGCGGTGATACAGGGCCGTCATGCCCCGCATCCGGGCCAGCTGCTGAGCGGCCACCTGCGTCGTCGCGTCCACACTGCCTCCTTCGCCGCCGCATCCTACGGCAGATGGTTCAATGGCACCTGTGAACGACCACCAATTCGACCAGATCGTCGAAGAGGCCATCGCCGGCCTCCCCGACTGGGTACATGCCGCCCTCGACAACATCGTCATCGTCGTCGACGACTACCCCACCCGCGAACAAGACCCCCACGGCGAGGGCCTCCTCGGCCTGTACGAGGGCATCTCGCTCGCCGAACGCGGCATGGACTACTTCGGCGTCATGCCCGACACCATCACCATCTTCCGACGCCCGCACCTTGCGCTCGGGCTCGGCCGCCACGCCCTCGCCGACGAGATCCGCACCACCGTCGTCCACGAGGTCGCCCACCACCTCGGCATCGACGACGAAAGACTCCACGAGCTGGGTTGGGGCTAGGCGTCTCAGAGGGGTGTGATGCAGAGGGTGCCGGAAGGACCCGGCACCCGCTGTTCCCCCTCTTCGGCGAGCTGCGCCATCAAGTCGCCCTCGCCGGGACGGCCGAACTCATCCCCCAACGGACCGTGTCGTGACATAGTGATCCGAATCACCCTCACCGCCGGCCTTGGTCGAACCGAAATACAGGGTGGTTCCGTCCCACGACAGCGACGGGCGAGTCTCCGAGGCCGCACTGTTGATGCCTGGCCCGAGGTTGACCGGGTCCCCGAACGGGTCACCGGTCGAGGCCCGAGACGCCGACCACAGATCGTTCCCGCCCAGGCCGCCGGCACGGTTGCTGAAGAAGAAGATCTCCCGACCGTCCCGACGCACGTTCGGATGACCCTCGGCGGCTGATGTATTCACTCCCGGAACCAGGACGGCGGCGCCGTAGGCTCCGCCCGACCACTGACTCATGTAGATGTCGGATCCGCCCACTCCGCCGGCCCGAGTGCTCGAGAAGTACAGCACCGGCCCCGTCGTCGATTGCGGCAGCGGGAACGGGCTCGCCTCCTCGGCCTCGCTGTTCACTCCGCAGCCCACGTTGGCCACTCCCTCGAACCCGGTCGGCGTGAGCCGTGCGGTATAGATGTCGCCCAGTCCGCATCCTCCGGCCCGGTTGCTCACGAAGAAGAACGTGTGCCCGTTCCGCGCCAGCGTTGGGCAGAAGTCGTTGGCTTCCGAGTTCACAGGCGGCCCGACATTCACCGGCGCACCCCACGCAGCATCGACAGATGCCCGGGTCGACACCCAGATGTCGATTCCGCCGTACCCGCCAGGACGGTTCGACGCCATGTAGAAGCTCTTCCCGTCCCGCGAGATGAACGGACACCCATCCAAAGACGGACCGTTGAACTCGGGGCTCGTTCCCGGCAGCGACTCGACTCTCACGGCCGGACCCCACGCCCCGAATGCCATCGGCATTCCCAGGGCGGGTCCGGCGGTCCACAACAGCGCCAGCGCCAGCAGCGCCGCCATCATCCTGTTCTTCCTCATGCGGATCTCCCTTCGAGTTGAACACGGTCGCCTGCGGACGCAGCCGACCTCCGCACTCGCCGGGACGGGACGGACCGCAGACCCGAACCAGCCACTCCCCACTGATCCATCGCCTGTCGGGACGCAAGGAGCGCCCGGCGTGCCGACCCGGCCTCATGACACCGAGGTCGGCTCTGCGAACCGCTTCCACAACACGGCCGTCTCGCCAGGCCGATCGCCTCCCAGCGACGCTCGACACGCCTGACCCGCCGGGCGGCGGGTCAGGCACACGGGTCGATGGGGCGGAATGGCGGAGGCGACCGGATCCCACACCGACACCCACAAGCGCCGGAGTGGGCCCATTCCCAGGCAGATGGGAACGGGAAGAGGCACCGGAACAGGCCCACCCCGAACGTCATGACACCACCACCGACCTCCGGCGCCACAGCGCCGCAGTCCCAGCCAAACCGATCGCCGCCAGCGGGACGCCCAACCCGACCACGAACGCGTCGGCGAGAGGCTCGGTGGGGATGCCCCGCATGAGAATCGGCCCTTCGGCCACCAGCCAGATCAAGAAAACGATCACCAGCATCACCAACCCGCTGAGACGGCCCGCCATCACGAGACCCGAACCCACCACCAGCACAGCGGCGAGACCGTAGAACACGATCGCGCCAACGGTCCACGCCTTACCGACGCCAAGGCCGGCGAGCACCAAGGCACTTCCCACCACAGTGGCTCTGGCAAGCATCGGCGCACCTCCCGGACCAGACTCGAAACGATTCGGCATCGTCCGTCCCGCCGGGAGCGCCGTCCATCACCTGCACGGGTGATTTGGCATCACCTCGGCGGGGAGTCGACCTACGCGAGAACCCCTCGCTCGGGACCCGACGTGTCCGCCAGGCGTTGCTCGAGGTGCGCAACCGCTTCCAGGACCGAGTGGGGCAGGTTGATGACGACGGCATGGTCGGATTCGACGTCGATCGTGTCGACGCCGAAGTGGGCGGCCGAGTCGCGCTGATGACGGGGATGAATGACACCGTCCTCGGTGGCGACAACCCAGACGGCCGGCGGCAACTCGAAATCGTCCCAGTCGCGAGCGTCGAACGTCCGCAACTCGGTCGCGGTGGCCGCCAGCAGCATGCGTTCGGGCCGGCTCGAATACGTCCACCGGATGTGGGACGACCGGTCGGGCTTCTGCCGCATCTCGGCGTAGGCCTTCCGAACCACGACCGGCGAACGGGGCGCCATCACGAACGGAGCGGCCGCCACCGTCACCCACAGGCGCGGCTTAACCCAGAACGCCGACGACGCCACCATCACCAACCCGGAGAACAACGACCGATGATGGCGCAGCGCATGGAGCGCCACCGGACCGCCCATCGAGTGGCCCACGAGGATGGGTTGCTCGAGTCCGGCGTCCTTGACGGCCCGCACGACCGCGTCGGCGGCGTGCCCGAACTGGAACCGCTTGTACAGCGACGATCGCCCATGCCCCGGCAGGTCCACGACCAGGACGGTGCGGTCGGTCTCCCACAGGAGCGGCCACCAGGCCGAATCGCCGGTACGTCCCCACCCGTGGACGACGACGAGCGGCGCGGCGTCGGAACTTCCCTTGATCAGGCGATACGCCGCCACGCCCCACGGCGTCGGCAGCGCGTGCAACGTACCGGGCAGCACCGGCGACGCCGGCGACACCGCATCGAGTTCACGGACGGTCTGGTCGTACCGGCGCCACGCCACCGAGGCGAACACCGGCACGGCCAGCCATCCGGCTGCCTTGAGAAGCCTCATACCCCAAACATCGGCATCGGCGGGGCCGGCGTTGACGGATTCAGGCGGAGGATCAGCTCCGACGTGTACGCGGAACTCCCGCCTTGCGGAGCACTTCGGCCGGAACACCGGCCTCACGCCACGCCGTATAGGTAATGCCCCGGCGGTCCGAATACGCCTTGGCATTCTTCACGAAACCGGCCTCGGCTTCGGCGAAATCCGGACGGTCATCCAACTGTCGAAGCTGGGTTTCTGCGTCGAGTCTCGCCTGCCGAAGATCGACCTTGCGGAGCGGATCCGACTCGGATTCGATCTTCGATTCGAGCGAAGCGATACGGTCCTTCAGGGATTTCGCCGTCACGGGACGTCCCGGGCGGCGTTGCCCCAAAGCCGCCAGATACGCCTTTATGGCCCGTGACTGGCGCCTTCCTTCGGCCAGTGCCGCCTTGTGCTCGTCACTCATTGCCATGCGGGAAAGCCTCCTTGCTGCTTAGAAGTTCCTGCAAGAAGTCACGCTACACCACGCCGGCAGCGACGGTAAGCCGTATGGCTAATCGGCGGATTATGACGAAGACGACACGACCGTCCGCGGGCTAGTCAGGCGTACAACCGAGGCCACTACCATGGCGGCGTTCGAGCCGGGAGATCCGGCACAGCCAGTCGAGGAGCAACCATGGACCAGATCGTCAACATGATCGTCGAGAAGACCGGAATCCCCGCCGACAAGGCCCAACAGGCCGTAGGCGTCGTCATGGACTTCCTCGGCGACAAGCTCCCCGGTCCCATCGCCGGCCAGGTCAAGGGCCTGCTCGGTGGAGAGGGCGGCGGAGACATGGGCGACATGGCCGGCGGCGCCATGGATTCCGTGAAGAAAGGACTCGGCGGCCTGCTCGGCGGCTGATTTCGAACTCGAATCTCACGATCGTGCCCCCGGGATGTGCTGGGGGCACCATCGCGTCCTGAGCCCCCGTCCCCGGCAAGCTGCGGGACGACTGAGCACCCCGCACACATGGCGGAGCAAACTGCGGACCGACCGGCCGGTACGCCGATGTACGAGACCCCGCCGGAGCGGGGTCTCTGTGTGGGCCGTGGCGGATTTGAACCGCCGACCTCTTCCGTGTCAGGGAAGCGCTCTCCCCCTGAGCTAACGGCCCGGGAGAACCCAGGCCGCAAAGCCTGGAGTCGAGGCGACGCCCGGAATCGAACCGGGGTAAAGGGTTTTGCAGACCCTTGCCTAAACCACTCGGCCACGTCGCCTGGTGTAGGACCTGCCCAGTGGCATGCCCGCGAGCCGCCTGAACGACTCGGAGCGGAAGACGGGGCTCGAACCCGCGACCTCAACCTTGGCAAGGTTGCGCTCTACCAGCTGAGCTACTTCCGCGAACGCCAGCCATGTTAGCGACACCCGGACCTCCGTAAAGTCGCGGACTCGGCGCAGCCGAGTCCGTCCCCACAACGCTTCGCGTTCTGCCCACCGGGAGGCTTGGGCATCGGCCGGCCGTCAAAGACTCGGGTGGACCGAAAGGGAAACAGGCTTCGTCGGCGCCCGTGGGAGCCTCCGCCGCTACCGACTCCCCGGGCCACCTCCCCCAACGTCGCGCCGCGCCCGGGGACGAGACATCAGAGCAGAAACCAGGCGCGGAACGAGACGGGAGATGGCACACTTCGCCATGTTCACGAGGAACAGCGGACGCGTGCTGAGCGCACTGGCGGTCACCGCACTAGTCCTCGCCGGTCTGGCGAACCCGTCGATAGCTTCCGACGATCCGTCCTATGGCGCCATCGACCAATGGGTGGAGGATCGCATGACGGAGGCACGGATCCCCGGAGCTGCGATCGCCGTCGCCAAGGACGGTGTCATCGTCCATGCCAGGGGATTCGGCGAAGCCGACGACGCAAGGCGTGCGGTATCCCCGCAGACTCCGTTCTTCGTGATGTCGATCACCAAGTCGTTCACGGCGACGCTCGTCCTCCAGCTGGTCGAAGAAGGCCGAATCGATCTCGATACCCCGGTGGTTCAGTACCTCCTATGGTTCGAAGTGGCGAGCCCGGGCTCCGCAGACATCACCATCAGGCAGCTCCTCAGCCACACGAGCGGCCTTCCCACGTTGCTTCCCGGCGAATACGATCGGATCCTCGCCGCTCCGACAGCAGACGACCTCGAGCAGGAAGTCCGGCGGCTGGCCGACATGACGCTCTCAGCTCCGCCGGGAACACGGTTCCAGTACAGCAACGTCGGCTATTCGACCCTCGCGCTCCTCATCGAAACGATCGAAGGTCAGCCATATGAAGACGTGCTCGAGGAACGGCTCTTCGTGCCCCTCGGAATGCAACATTCGCACGCCCGCAAAGCCGAAGCAGAAGCGGACGGCCTCGCAGCAGGACACCGCTCGTGGTTCGGACGCCCGGTCGCCTACGACTGGGACTACAGCCGAATCGGACTCGGAGCGGGGTTCACCTTTGCGAGCGCCGCGGACCTGGCGAAGTTCGGAGCACTCCATGTCGGAGGCGGTGAGGTCGCCGGCGTCCGGCTCCTGACCCCGGAGTCGGTCGCCGCCATGCAACGGCGAGAGGTCGAGATCGCTTCGCCGTACGGGAACCGTCATTACGGGTTGGGCTGGTTCGTCAGCGAGCATCACGACTCGACGATGGTTCATCATTCGGGCGTCGGTCCCAACTACCGCTCCGACCTCGTCCTGCTACCCGACCACGGATGGACGATCGCGGTGCTCGTCAACAAGAACGACGCCCTCGACCAGGGGCCTATCGAGTCCATCGGACCCGGGATCGCCAGCATCCTCCTCGGCGAACAACCGACGGTCGAGCAGGCGGGGGGCACATTCGGTTCCGTGCGTACGGCTCTGGTGGTGGTTGATCTGATGCTCATGGCCGTCGTCACGACGTCGCTGCTGAGGCTCCGGCAACCCACCCGGCCCAAACGAACGGTGCGGTGGCTGTTGGGGATCGTGGCCGGCGTCGCGTGGGCCGGTCTGACGCTCCGAGTCCTGCCGGACATGTTCTGGCCCATGGCAGGTCTCCGATTGGAAGCGCCCGACCTCGCCCTGCTGCTGACGATCTGCGGCATCCTTGGTCTCGTCTCGGCGGGTTTGACGCTGATCCACGCCATCCGATCGCGCCGGGAGCTTGGTCCCGGTGGAGCTATCTGACGGCGTTCCTGCGGCAGCACGTCACGGCGTGCGTGCACCGCGCTGCGGCCCGACACCTCCCCCAACGTCGCGTCGCTCCCGGGGGAGGAACACGCGACGCACTCGGGCAGTTTGCGAATGCAAACTGCGTACGGACCGGCCGCCAGGCCGGTCCGCGTCAGCGGCCGGTGGAGCCGAAGCCGCCAGCGCCGCGAGAGGTGTCTGGCAGGTCTTCGACCTCGACCCATTCTTGGCTGGCCACCGGGACCACCATGAGTTGGGCGATACGGTCGCCGCGGGCGATCTCGAAGGTGTCGGAGCCGTGGTTGATGACGATGACCCCCACTTCGCCCCGGTAGCCCGCGTCCACGAGACCGGGCGCGTTGCCAACGCCGACACCGTGGCGAGCCGCCAGTCCACTCCGTGGTACGACGAGTGCCGCGTGCCCTTCGGGAATGGCGATGGCGACCCCGGTCGGGACCAACGCCCATGCTCCGGCTGCCAGGCTCAGGGCGTTTCGGGCGTACAAATCGACGGCACCGTCACCCGGATGGGCTTGGGAAGGTGTCGGTAGTTCCCTATCGAGCTTCTGGAAGGTAATCTGCATGGGCTGGATACGTTGATCGGTGGGGCTTTCATGGGCGGAGGCACCATGGAGACACCGTGCCGCAGGCGTACTGTACAGGCTGCCAGGGAACCGTCGAGGTCGCGACCGACGGTGTGTGCACCAGCGGGCATCTGATCCGCCGTCCCCGCCGCGAACAACGACGCCACCGCGCCACGGCGGCTGCTCGGCCCCCCAAGAGGCGCCGCACCCCACGTCCGTCTCCCCAACCCACCGACTTGGCCGCCTCACCGTTCGAGCGGCTGCCGTTCGTGGATCTGTTCGGTTTCGACGAGAGTTCGAACCTCCTGCCCATCGAATCGGCCGAAGCCGTCCCACCCGCACCGGCCGTCGCACCCAGAGTGCCCGAACCGCCGCTCATCACCCGGCCGCCGTCCATGTTCGAGATGCTGCCGCGGCTGGCCGACATCGAACGCCAGAAACCCAACGAGAACACCGGAACGCTCGTCGAACGACTGTGGGAGGCGACGTCGGAGATCGACACGCTCGGACCCGCCTGGACGCCCGACCTGCGACTTCGTATCGATGGGGCCAAGCATCGGTGGTGGATCCTGGTCCTCGTCGTCGTCGCACTCGTGGCATTCGCGGCCGCCGGTACCCGCACTCGGGACCGGCTCGCACAGCCCACCGACCTGACACCGCATCGTCTGGCCGTCGCCGAAGCTCAAGCACGGGTCGACGATGCCCGCATGATCACCGACCAGCTCGCCGACCCTGCCACCGGCGGCCAGGCGCTGTCGGACGCGGCGGTCACCCTCACCGCCATCGACTCCACCGCTCGTCAGCTCGCCACCTCCGGCCTGGCCCTCGCCGACGAGGCACCAGAAGCGTCGGCCGCATTCGTGGCAGCTGCCGACCTGGGAACGTCCACCGAACAGCGACTCGGCGACGCCCTCACCTATCGCCTCGTCTTCGCCCAAGGATTCCGACTGCCCGACCTACCCGATGAACTCGACGCGATCGCCATCTCGGACCTCGGCTTCGAGCTGTCGGCGATGCTGGCCGACACCGGACGGGTGCTCGACCGACTCCCCCGCGATCCGTCGCTCGACAGTCACCGCCAGCGCGCCTTCGAGGCCCACGAGGATCTCGACGGCCTCATCGTGGACTACCTACAAGCCCTCCGGGACGGAGAGACGCTCCTGGCGGGTGCGTATGCCGGCGCCATCGGGACAACGGTGTCCGAGCTTCACGCAGGGCTGGACACGGCACTCGAAGCCGTCTCTGGCGAACTCGGTATGGCGATCGACGCCTACGAGGCGGCGCTCGCTCAGGCGGGCGCGGAACTCTCTTCGGGTTCGTGAGCGTCGAGTTCGGCCATCTCCCGCTCGAAGTCGCGGGCGCCCTGGAAATCCTTGTACACCGACGCGAACCGCAGATAGGCGACCTCGTCGGTGGCGCGCAACGCTGACAGCACGCCACGGCCGATCACGTCGGACTCCACGACCGGGAACTCGGCACGGGCCGTCTTCAGGATGTCCTCGAGCATGGCGTCGACCGCACCTTCGGGAACCGGTCGATCGGCCAGAGCACTCTCCAAGCCCCGGCGCAGCTTGTCGGGTTGGAACGGTTCGAGTTCACCCGACCGCTTGCGGACCATCAGCCTCGCCTCGGCCCGTTCGTACGTGGTGAACCGCTGGCTGCACTCCTCGCAGGTGCGGCGGCGACGGATCGCCGAGCCGGATTCGGCCGGACGCGAGTCGATGACGCGGGTGTCGTCGTTGTCGCAGAACGGGCATCGCATCGCATCGACCATAACGGAAACGGGCAGCTTGCGAGCCGCCCGATCCGTCAAGGCCCCCAGCCGTGGACACGCCGTGTCCACGCCGCCTCACACCCGTGGGTTGTCTCAAACCATCCGCCTGCTACCCGCCGGGCACCACCAGCGCGGTACCGGCGTGGATGACGCTGCCGTCGATCCCGTTGAGCTTCTGGATGTCGTACAGGGTGGCTCGCACATCGCCGCCCGGGCTGGTGTGAGTCGCTGCGATCTCCCACAGCGTCTCGCCCTGCCCCACGACGTGCGTGCCGGTGTCCCGGAGCTCAGCTCCGGCCTGGACTCCGGTTGCGAGGAAGAGGAGCAACGAAATGGCCACCAGGGTGAGGAGCACTGCAACCCGTGACAGCGTGGCGCGCACCGATGCGATGACCGGCAGCGTCAGTGCGGTATCCCGGACTGTTGTGGTGTGGTAGGCCATTCGTTGTCCTCTTTCCTCGTCTCGGAGCTGGATCCGAGTCGTTCACACCGTACGGATGGGGTGTGACACTTTTCGATCCGAGCAGCCATTCGATCGAACAGCTGTTCGAGCACCACTGTATCGAACATTCGTTCGGTGTCAAGTCGAACATATGTTTGTTTTTCGAACACCTGATCGATACACTGGGAACACGCGTTCGACAGAAGGGCGGCACCCATGGACAACCTCACCACCCGGCAGCGAGACATCCTCGAGTTGATCCGGTCGACGGTCGCCGACCGGGGCTACCCCCCTTCGGTGCGAGAGATCGGTGAATGGATCGGTCTGTCGTCGCCTTCGACCGTCCACTCGCACCTGTCGACGCTGGTCAAGTTGGGCTACCTGCGGCGCGACCCCTCGAAGCCGAGGGCCATCGAGGTCGTCGACGAGCAAGCCGACACCACCATGCAGCGCGCTCCCCAGCGCGATGTGCCGCTCGTCGGTCGCATCGCCGCCGGTTCGCCGATCCTCGCCGAAGAAGACATCGAAGAGGTCATGCCGCTGCCCGCCTCACTCGTCGGCAACGGACCCGTGTTCATGCTGCAGGTCAAGGGTGAGTCGATGACCGGAGCCGGCATCCTCGACGGCGACTTCGTGGTCGTGCGCCAGGACGCCGACGCCCGGAACGGTGAGATCGTGGCTGCCCTCGTCGACGGTGAGGAGGCGACGGTCAAGCGACTGGAGCGCCGCGGCGGCCAGGTCATCCTCCACTCGGAGAATCCGGCTTTCGATCCGATGGTGTTCGACGAAGGCGTCGAACTGCTCGGCAAGGTCGTGACGGTACTCCGCTCGATCCGCTGACGACGCCAGGTCAGACGACGCCCCGATAGGCGTATTCGGCCAGACCCGTGATCCACGCCCGGTCGCCGTCCAGGCGCACCCGGAGATCGCCGCCCACCAGCCGGATCGTCACCTCGTCGCCGCTTCGGCCGGTGGCCCGAGCAACGGCCGCCACGGCCACGGCACCGGTCCCGCAGGCGTGGGTCTCTCCGCAGCCCCGCTCCCAGGTGCGCACCGCCAGCACGTCCCCGACCGGTTCGGCGAACTCGACGTTCACACCACCGGGGGTGGCCGCCTCGAGGTCGCGGCCGACGGTGGTGACCGGCGCTTCCGCCAGCGCCTCGACGAACGTCACGGCGTGAGGATTGCCGACCGACGCTTTCGTGAACGTCATGCCCGCCTCCGACACTGTGTCGCCCACCGAGGCGTAACCGACCTCCACCGTGGCGATGTTCTCGCCGTCGAGCCGAGCCTCCAGCGGTCCCACGGTCGTCTCGACCACGAACCCGTCCGCCGGCACCCACCCGCGGTCGACGGCGTAGCGGGCGACACAACGCAGCCCATTGCCGCACATCTCGGCCGCCGAACCATCGGCGTTCCAGTACTCCATGCGAACTCGGCCGGCGTCGACCGGCGTGACCACCAACACCCCATCGGCACCGATGCCCCGGCGGCGGTCACTCCAGCGGGCCACGTCGTCGGGCGCGACCGTGACCGGGCCTTCCAGCACGACGAAGTCGTTGCCGAGTCCATGCATCTTCACGAAGTCCACGACACCACCCTATCGGTCGCATACCGTAACGCCGACCACCGCTCGGCGGGATCGTCGGACCACGGCAACCACTCCAGCCGGG
>JBFKPQ010000072.1:0-11907 GCA_041628225.1 Acidimicrobiia bacterium
CGTTCCGGTTCGACGTGGCCGAGATCGACGTCCGGGCGCGGGTCGTCGATCCCCGGGCCGAGTTCTATACGGCTGGTAATCCCGACGTGCTGCCCGACCTCCCGACGACATCGGACGACAACACCGCGCAACGCGCCAAGTGGTACGAACTCGAGCGTGACGGTGACCGCTACTCGATCGATGCCCTCATGGGGCGGTCGCCCCCGAATCACGAACAGTTGGCCTGGCGAATACGGCAGGAGATCCTCGCCGTCCGAGGCACAAGCGGCTGACACAAACACAACGCTCGCCAGCCAGAAGGGCCAACCAGATCGGGGTTGAGGCAAGTTCGACGTGACTAGAGTCTCGCCCGAATCATGCACGATGTCTCCGACGACACGCAGGCGCGCAACATCCCATCGGGCGTACGCCTGCTCTTCGTCGTCGGGTTGCTCTACCTCTTCTTGGTGGGCGTCAAGGCCCTCGAGACATCGATCAACGGGTTCGGATCCGGATTCACCGAGGGCGTGCTCGAAGGTGTTCAGAATCCCGTAGCCGGGTTGTTCGCCGGCATCCTCGTCACGGTGCTCGTCCAATCCTCGTCGGTTTCCACGTCGCTGATCGTGGCCGCGGTCGGCAACGGAACCATCCCGGTGGAGCTGGCCGTGCCGATGATCATGGGCGCCAACATCGGCACCACGGTCACGAACACACTGGCGTCGTTGGGTTCGATGCGCCGAACCAACGAGTTCCGACGAGCCTTCGCCGGCGCCACCATGCACGATTTCTTCAACCTCATGGCGGTGGCCGTGTTCCTACCGCTCGAATTGGCGACCAAGTTCCTGTCGACGTCCGCTACGGCACTCGCACAGTTCGTGACCGGCACCACCGACCTGTCGCAGATCTCGAATCCAGACAGCTTCATCAAGACGGCCGTCAAAGCCCCGATCTCGCTCATCGAAGGTGGAATCGAGGCCGTCGTGTCATCCGGACGGATACAGGCAGCAATCCTGCTGGCCGTCGGTCTGGGCTGCATCTTCTTCGCCTTGGCGACCATCACGCGCAACATGCGCCTCGTGATGGCCGGTCGGATCGAACGGTCGCTCAACGCCGTGCTCGGCAAGGGCGGCGGCCTATCGGCGATCGTCATCGGCATCCTCATCACGGTGTCCGTCCAGAGCTCCAGCATCACGACCTCGATGTTGGTGCCGATGGTGGCGGCGGGCGTGTTGACGCTGCGCAACGCCTATCCGGTGACGCTGGGCGCCAACGTCGGGACAACGGTCACGGCCCTCATCGCATCGTTTGCGGCCGAACGACCGGAGGCGCTCGTCATCGCCCTCGTGCATCTGCTGTTCAACATCTCGGGGATCCTCGGCTTCTATCCGATTCGGTGGATTCGCGACATCCCCGTCAGGATGGCGGAGAAGCTCGCAGACATCGCCGTCCGCAATCGCGTGATCGTCGCGCTCTATGTGGCGGGAACGTTCGTCGTGCTGCCACTCGTCGGGATCTTGGTGGCACAATGAGCGACAGGAGGTAAGCAATGGTGCTCGAATTCTTCAGGAGCGGCGAGGATCAGCTGGAGGCCCTCAACGCCGAGGTCCTGGACATGCTGGCCAGCTGCCGGCACACCTTCGACGCCGCCATCAACACCGTCCTGGGGGGTACGGCCCCGGAAGCCGTCGGCAAAGACATCCGCAAGACCGACCGGTCGATCAACAAAGCCGAGCGGCGGATACGGCGTGCCCTCATCGTCCACGCTTCGACACGCGGTGCGGCGGCCGACATCGGTTCCATCCTGGTGCTCATGTCGATCACGAAAGACATCGAGCGGGTCGGCGACTATGCCAAGAACATCTGGGACCTCGCCGACAACGGCGTCGACATGACGACCGACGACGACGTCGAGCAGCTCCGCAAGCAGCGCGATGCCGTGTCGCGGCTCATCACCGACGCGTCGCAGATCTTCTCCACCCAGGACGTCGATGCCGCGCACGCCACCATCCAGGCGGCCGACGACCTCATGGATGAGTTCGATGCCGAGATCGCCCAACTCGTCACCACGGACGCACCAGGCTCTCACGCCGTGCCTCGTGCCCTGCTCTACCGCTACCTGAAGCGCATCACCGCCCATCTCATGAACGTCCTCTCGGCGGTGGTCATGCCCGTCGACCGCCTCGACTACTACGACGAGGACAAGGCCGACCGGGTCTGATCACTCCTCGTCGAGCATCGCCAGGAGTTTGTCGCGTACCGATTCGCCCTTCTGACGCGCCGGCGTGTCGGCGATTCGCCAGCCTTTGCGGGAGCTGTAGGTGAGCGCCGGCTCGTCGAGGCGCCCCTCCCCGACCGCCGTGACCCGCCCGAACCAGAGCGTGTGATCGACGAGATCGACCTGATCGACCACCTCACACCGCAGCCACCCGATGCAGTCGCGCACGAAGGGAACGTCACCCAACTCTTCGAGGTAGTCGCCGACGTGCCGGAAGCGTCGACCGGGATAGCTGAAGTACTGCGCAGGCTCGATCTGGTCGCCGGCCAGAATCGAAACGGCAAACCAACCGGCAGCTGCGATCAGACCGTGGGTGTCGTGCTTCGGGGACACCGACACCGCCACGATGGGCTCGGCGAACGACACCTGGTACGTCCACGTCGACGTGTAGGCGCGCGTCGTGCCGCCGTGACGGCAGGCGACGACATACGCACCGTACGTCATCTGGCCGATGACTCGTTTCAAGCTCGGATCGATCATGGCGTCAGTCTGGCAGGGGCGGCATCCGAGCCTGTCGTCGGCTCCGTATCCTTGTCATGGTCGTGGTTTCCGTCAATCTGAACGCTCCGGTCGATGAAGTATGGGCCGACGTGTCCGACCTGGCTTCCCACGTCGAATGGATGGCCGACGCCGAGTCCATCAGCTTCGCCGGCGAACAGCGAACTGGGGTTGGAACCGTCATGCACGTGGTGACTCGAGTCGGGCCGTTGAAGACCACAGACGTCATCGAAGTCACCAGTTGGGAGCCGCCGCATCGCATCGGGGTCATCCACCGTGGGGTGGTAACCGGCACCGGAGCCTTCGTCCTGGAGCCGCTCGGCGTCGACCGGACCCGCTTCACGTGGGAAGAAGCGCTGGATATGCCGTGGTACTTCGGTGGCGATTGGGCAGCCCCCATCTCGAACCGAGTCCTCGGGATGATCTGGAAGCGAAACTTGAAACGGCTGAAGGCCCGGTTCTAGCGGCCTTCGAACGCGGCCGCACGCTTCTCGATGAAGGCGGCCACGCCCTCGCGTGCGTCTTCGGTGAAGAACACCTCTTGGAAGGCGTCGGCTTCGGCCTGCAGGGCTTCATCGATCGGCCGACCCCAACCCTCACCCATCGCCTGCTTGACCGCCGCCAGGCCCAATGTCGCCTTCGTGGCCCACACGCGGGCGTCGGCCAATGCGACATCGAGCAGTTCGTCCGTGGGTACCACCTTGTCGGCGAGGCCGATGGCCAACGCCTCGGCTGCGTCGACCTGACGACCCGAGAAGTTCATCTCTTTGGCCCGTTGGTATCCGACCAGACGGGGAAGCCGTTGCGTGCCGCCGGCGCCGGGAATGATCCCCAGCAGGATCTCGGGTTGTCCGACCTTGGCGTCTTCGGCGAGGTACCGAAAGTCGGTGCTCATCGCCAGTTCGAGGCCACCACCGAGCGCGTAGCCCCGCACCGCGGCGATGGTCGGCTTGCGCAATCGTTCGATGCTCCGGATCACACCGGCCAGCGTCGACGCCAGGCGATCCTTCTCACCGGCGTCGTAGGCGGCCTGGAATCCCTTGATGTCGGCACCGGCTGCAAAATGGGGGGCGCCCGTGATCACGACCGCTCGAGTAGCGGGATCCTCGGCGATCGCGACGACTTCGGCCAGGTCGCGCGAGAGTTCCTCGGACAGAGCGTTCACCGGAGGCCGGTTGAGTGTGATGACGCCGACGGCACCGTCGGTCGCGTAGTCGACGAGAGACACGCCTGCTCCTTTTGGTGGTTGCCAGCCACCCTACCGGCTCAGTCGAGGAGGCTCCGGGCGGCGGTCCAGGGATCGGTGCGGCGTTCTACCACCTCGTCGATGAGGGCGGCGAACCCGCCCTCGGTAGCAGCATGGTCGGTCCGCCTCGCCACCTCCTCGGCGAGCGCGCGCCGAACCTCGGCTTCGCACCGACGCCGACGCCGAGTGACCAATGCTCCACTGTCGATCAGGTGCCGTCGGTGGTTCAGGATCGTCTGCCAGAGCTCATGGACGCCCTCACCGCGACTCGCGATCGTCGACACGATCGGCGGCACCCACGGACCTTGGGGTCCCATCATGAGCATCTGCTTGAGGTCCTTGATGGTCTCGTCCGTCCCCACCCGGTCGGCTTTGTTGACCACGAACACGTCGCCGATCTCCAGGAGACCGGCCTTGTTGGCCTGGATGCTGTCACCCCAGCCGGGGTTGACCACCACGACGGTCGTATCGGCGGATTCGACGATCTCGACTTCGGCCTGGCCGACGCCGACGGTCTCGACCAGAACGTACGGAAAGCCGACGGCGTCGAGCAGCACGATGGTTCGTGAGGTAGCTCCCGACACACCACCGAGGTGACCGCGGCTCCCCATGGAGCGCACGTAGACGCCCGCATCCGAGGCATGACCCTGCATGCGGATGCGGTCGCCCAGGATGGCACCGCCGGTGAAAGGACTCGACGGATCGACGGCCAAGACGGCCACCTCGTGCCCATCGGCACGCATGTGCATGAGCAGCTGGTCGGTCAAGGTCGATTTTCCGGCGCCGGGCGCCCCGGTGATGCCGATGGTGAACGCCTGTCCGGTCTCGGAGAAGATGTCGGCGAGCAGACCGTGGGACTCGTCGGGACGGTCCTCGATGAGCGAGATGAGTCGTGCCAGGGCCCGGCGGTCTCCCGAGATGGCACGCTGGAACTGGTCGAGACGATCGGTCATGGACGACCGGCAGCCTACCGACTCAGGCGGTGGCTTCGACGGCGACGACACCGGGCACGCGGTCCTGGAGGATCCGTTCGATGCCCGCCTTCAGGGTCATCATCGACATCGGGCACCCACCGCATGCTCCCACCATCTGGAGGTTGACGACGCCGTCGTCCACTCCGAGCAGGACGAGGTCGCCGCCATCTGCCTGCAGGGCTGGACGGATGTATTCGAGAGTCGCCTCGAGCGTCTCGAGGTCGACGTCCGGTCGGTCGGAACGTTCGGCGGATGTGGTGATGGTCACTTCGGTGGTCATGTCACTCATGACAACCCTCTCGGGCCGCGGGATGTTCCGACAGTGTAGGCCGGCGTCACCGAAAGGCGATCACGTCCGTCCAGACACCGACGGTGCCGTCGGGGCGACGGACCTCGCCGACGACGGTCGCCCACGAGGGAGGTGCGAAGGAACCGAAGTCCAGCGACAGGCCCAGGCTTCCGACCGGTTGGTCGGTCCAGGCCGTCTTGAAGATCGCCTCATCGCCGTCGAAGACGACCAACCGGACTTCGGACGCTGGTTCCGCGACGCCGCGCACGACGACGTAGCGAGCGTCGGGACCGACGGGCACCGCCGATTGCCACAAGTCCGGTGGAACGCCGAAGCCGACCGGAGGCGACGCGACGAGCCGACCCGATGACCACTCGATCCACCAGGTTCCGTCGATGCCGTCCGCCACCTCCCGTCCGTCGATCCGGACCGCCACCGGACCGTCGGTGCCGATCGTGACGGATGAAGCCGACCAGTCGAGCCCGACGCGGAACGTGTCGGGGAGGACCTCGCCGGCCGGTTCGGGCCGCAATCCTCCGTAGAAGTGAGCGAGGATGTCGGCGTAGCCGAGACCCGCCGTCGCCATCGCCTGGGCGCCGAACTGGCTCATACCCACGTTGTGTCCCCACCCTTCACCGACGAACCGGTACCGGAATTCGTACGGCGAGTCGGAAAACGGTCCGAAGTCGAAACTGCTGACCTCCCGGGTGATCCGGTACGACGGAGACATGATGGTCTGGGGATACCGACGTTCGCTGTCGGGCCGTTGCGCGGGGAGTTGGTCGGGCAGGACCGAGCTGCCATGTCGATTCATGGCGCTGCGAAACTCCCACGTTCCGAGTTCTCTGGTGCCGTCCGAGGCTTCGACGACGACAGTCCACGGACCGGTCCCATCCGGAACTTCGACCACTTCGACATCGAACAGGTCACCGGCGATCACGCCGGCGCGCCGCAACACGGCTTCGAGGTCGTCGGCGTCCAGGACGTATTCCCAGCGCACGAATGGACTGTCCTCCGGACCGGAGTCGACGGCGACGAGATAGGGAACGGGCGCCGACCCCTCGAACACGTCCTCGACGTTGCGGGTGCGGCCGCCGGCGGTGGACGAATAGAGCGCCTGCGCCGGCCGGCCCCGATACAGCAACACCTCGTCGGACGTCGACGTGACGGCTTCGTACCATGCGGTCGCCGAGGGCGGATCTCCGAGACCGCGGTACACCTGGCAGGCGTCCGAGGCGCAGATGTCGAACCCGTAGGCAGCGCCGGTTCGGGAGCGTCCGCGCTCGAGCGTCCAGGCCAGATAGGTGCGAGCCGCGACCGCTTGTGCCGCCAGCGCGTCCGGCTCCCACGTGAAGGGAACCTCCCTGATGCCCTTCAGATAGGTGTCGGGATCCACCTGTTCGACGACCGACGCTCCGTCGCGATGCGCGGTCACGATGAGGGTGCCCCCGAATGGCCGGCCGTCCCAGAACAGACGAGCCTGGCCGGTGGGAACGAACTCGATGGTGGTCGCCTCGAACGTCTCGTCCGCGGTCGCCTGGGCACCTGCGGGCAGACCCGCTCCGACGACCAGGGCGCTAACGACGAGCGATGTCAGCGCCGAGCGAACGGAGGCGGCCAACGAAATCCTCGTATCCACGGTCGATGTGATGCACGTCATCGACGGTCGTGTATCCGTCGGCGACGAGCCCGGCCAGCACGACGGCGGCACCGGCCCGAATGTCGAAGGCGAGCACCGGACATCCCGACAGCTGGGTCACCCCCCGGATGACGGCGTGCTGCCATTCGGTGGTGATGTCGGCCCCCATGCGGGCGAGTTCGCCGATGTAGCGGAATCGTGCGTCGTAGAGGTTCTCGGTGATGACGGACGTGCCTTCGGCGGTTGCGAGATAGGCGACCATCTGAGGTTGCATGTCGGTGTGAAACCCCGGATACGGGAGGGTGGCGAAATCGACGGCCGTGGGGCGTTTTGGTCCGGCCACGGCGAACCAGTCGTCCCCGCGCTCGATTTCGCAGCCCGACTCCTCCAGTTTCCGGAGCTCCATGCGCAGGTGGGCCGGATGGCAATCCCGCACGGTGACCTCGCCGCCGGTGATAGCTCCGGCGACGGCGTAGGTGCCGGCCTCGAGCCGGTCCGGAATCACGGCGTGGTCGGCCGGCGAGAGCTCCGCAACGCCGTTGATGACGATGGTGTGGCTCCCAGCCCCCTCGATGTCGGCGCCCATCTCAGAGAGCTGTGAGCAGAGGTCCTCGATCTCCGGTTCGCGCGCCGCGTTGTTGACCACGGTCTCACCTTCGGCGAGGACCCCGGCCAGGATCGTGTTCTCCGTGGCGCCGACGGACGGAAACTCGAGGTCGATGGTGGCCCCGCGAAGACGCCCGTCGACCTCGCCACGCAGCACGCCGTGGTCCAGTTCGAACGTCGCTCCCATCTTGCGGAGCGACTCGAGATGCATGTCGATCGGCCTCGCCCCGAGGTCGTCTCCACCCGGAAACGCCACCCGAGCCGATCCGCACCGTGCCAGCAGAGGACCCAGCACGATGATCGACGCACGCATCTGCCGGACCAATTCGAGAGGGGCTTCGGCGTTCAGCTCGTCGGGCACGTCGACGGTGAGGGTGTGGCCCTCGAACCGGCACGTGGCTCCGATGTGTTCGAGCACCTGACCCATCAGTTCGACGTCGATGATGCCGGGGACGTTGGTCAGCCGGTGCGTGCCGGAGGCCATCAGCATGGCGACCATCTGCTTGAGGACGGCGTTCTTGGCGCCGAGGATCGGAACCTCGCCTTCGAGGCGGTTCCCGCCGGTGACCACGATCTGGTCGCTCATGGCGTGAAGTGTACGACAGGTCAGTTGTTGGTCAGACCATCCACCCATGCCCTGCCGTGGGCGTCCCACGCCGAGGAAGGCAGATCGACCGTCATCGCCACGCCTTCGGACAGCAAGGCGTGCCAGCGCCGTCCGAAGGTGGTGTCGCCCCATGAGGCAGCCCAGCCGGCGCGTGCGTCCTGTCCGGCCAGCTGCCCGGAGATCGCATCGAGCAGCGTCCAATAGGCCGCGTCGACATCCGCGAGCGACCCGTTCGGGTCGGCACCGGCCGATTCGGCGAGATAGCCCACGTCGATGGTCGAGATGAAGGCCGTCCCACCGTCGGGATGACTGTACGCCACGTTGTCGGCATCACCGTCGAAAAACCAACCTTCCGGCACGGCCACGCAGAACGCCTCGTAGCAGTCCGTGGTCGACTCACCGACCGCTGGAGCCGAGCCGCCGCAGGCGGCGAGCACGATGACGAGGAGGGCGACGGCGATCCGCACGGCCGGAAGGGTACACGCTGAATCGCACGGCTAACGTGGCGTCGAAGGAGGACGTGTGCGCATTGCGGTGGGAGCCGACCACGCCGGCTACGAGCTGAAGGACAAGGTCGCCAAGCGACTCGCCGAGGCCGGACACGCAGTCACCGACTTCGGAACGGACTCGGACGAGTCGGTCGACTACCCCGACTACGCCGCCGCGGTCGCCAACGCGGTCCGCGACGGCCGAGCCGAACGGGGCATCGTCGTGTGTGGATCGGGAGCAGGCGCCTGCATCGCCGCCAACAAGATCGTGGGCATTCGCGCCATGCAGGGAACCGACGTCTACACCGCGCATCAAGCGGTCGAGCACGACGACGCCAACGTGTTGTGCCTCGGTGCCCGCGTCACCGGCGAGGCCGTGGCCATGGAGATCGTCGACGCCTTCGTCGGGGCGGCGTTCGTGCCCAACGAGCGCTACACGCGACGCCTCAACAAGGTCAAGGCACTCGAAGCGGGCCGTTGACATGGTCTCCCGGCGCCTCGCCCCGTTTGGCGTCACCATCTTCACCGAGATGACCGCCCTGGCGCGCCAGGCCGGCGCCATCGACCTCGGTCAGGGCTACCCGAGCTGGGAAGGCCCCGCTTTCGTCAAGGAGGCTGCGACGGCCGCCATGCGAGCGGGCAACCTCGATCAGTACCCACCCATGGCGGGCCTGCCGGAGCTGCGACGGGCGCTCGCCGATCAGTACGCCGGCCGTCTGGGACGTCCGATCGATCCGGACTCCGAGATCACCGTGACCTCGGGATGCACGGAAGCCCTGGCTGCGGCGTTTCTCGGCACGGTCGACGAGGGCGACGAGGTGGTGCTCATCGACCCGAGCTACGACGCCTACCCGGTGGGGGCCGCACTGGCCGGCGCCACGGTCCGCCGGGTCGCCCTCCGAAAGCCGCGCTTTCGAATCGATCCCGACGAGCTGTCCGCCGCCTTCGGTCCCCACACGAGAGCGATCGTCGTCAACACCCCACACAACCCTTCCGGCCGCGTGTTCGACGACGAAGAACTTACGCTGATCGCCGCTCTGTGTGTCCGACATGACGTGATCGCCATCACCGACGAGGTGTACGAGCACATGGTGTTCGACGGAACACACCGACATCTGGCGACCTTCGACGGGATGGCCGACCGCACCATCACGCTCTCGTCCCTCGGCAAGACGTTCTCTCTGACCGGCTGGAAGGTGGGTTGGGCGATCGCCCCGCCACCGCTGACGGCCGCGGTTCGTGCCGCTCATCAGTACCTCACCTTCACGGTCCCCACACCGGTCCAGGCAGGTGCGATCGCCGCCTTGGAAGGGGGGGCCGCGGTGATCGAAGGACTCGCCGATCACTATCGGGCCAAGCGGGACCTGCTGTGCCACGGCCTCGAACGGGCCGGCTTGACGCCGACCATCCCCGAGGGGACCTACTTCGTGTTGGCCGACCACTCGGCGTTGGGTATTGGCGACGACCGGGCCTTCTGCCGGTGGTTGATCGAGGAGGCCGGCGTGGCGGCGATACCGCCGAGCGTGTTCTACGCGGATCCAGCCGAGGGTCATGACCTGGTGCGTTTCGCCTTCTGCAAGGACGACGACGTGCTGACGGCTGCCATCGACCGGCTGGCCGGCGCCGTCTAGCGGATTTGGCTGCTTTTCTAGCCCTCACGTTTGCGGCGTCGTGGATCGCGTGGGTGCCGATGCTGCTGTGGCTACATCGCCAGGGCCGGCTCGGAGGGCCGCACGGCGACCAACCGCTCGCCGGACTGCCGGTCGGCGTCGGCGTGTCCTGGTTTCTCGGAGCATCGATGCCGAGCCTGGTGGCGATGCTCCTCACACTGCGCGAAGGGTCCGACGCCCTGCGGGATCTGATCCGTGGCCTCGTCGCGTGGGACGTCGGCGTGGCCTGGAACCTGGTGGCCCTGCTGCTCGCTCCGCTGATCGGACTCGCCGCCGTCGCCTGGCACCGTCTTCGGGGCGGCACCCGGGTTCGATTCGAGGCGCGGCGCCTTCCGCTCTTGGCCGTGGCGCTGGCGGCCGCGCTTCCGTTCGGGCCGCTCGGCGAGGAGTTGGGGTGGCGCGGCTATCTCCTGCCGCGGCTGTCCGACACCATCGGAGGGCTCGAAGCCGCTCTGCTCATCGGTGTCATCTGGGCCGCCTGGCACATCCCGCTGTTCTGGGCACCGCTCGGAACCCGCGTCTCGGGCACCAGCATCTCGGCTCGCGCCATTTCCGAATTCACCGCGGAAGTGACGGCCATGTCGGTGATCCTGACGTGGCTGATGTTCCACACGGACGGCTCGCTGTGGATCGCCGTGCTGTTTCACGCCGCCTGGAACGCCGATCTTCATCGGTTCTTCTTTGCGCCGTTCTCCGATGAGCTGACCGAACGGGTCACCCGATATGCCGGGGTGGCCGCGACCTTCGTCGCCGTGGTCTTGGTGGCGTGGCCGGGTCTGGCCTGGCGGTGATCAGCCGCCGAACACGTCGGCGATCCGATCGAAGAGCACGGGGTCGACTTCCGTTCCGACATCCGCCGGAGTCACATCGGCCGGCTCGCCGACCGGCACGCAGTTGAACGCGTGCGTCAAGCAATCCAAGAGCTCGGTCTCGACACCGGCCATCCCCCACAGCTGGAGCTCGGAGGGCGGTACGTTCCAGTCCATGGAACCGGACATGGCGAGCACGGGGATCTGGGCGGCCGGAGCCAGCGTCCGAGCCTGCGCCGATGCCTCGACCCATGACGCCCAGAAGGCGGCCGAGAACCCGCCGGCCGGCTCGGTAGAGGTACCGGCGGCGATGTCGGCGACATCGCCGGCCAGATCCTCGATGGGTCCTACCGCCGCCTCGACCTGGGCGGGCGCGATGCCCAAAGACTCCGCCAGGCGGCGACTGAACGCAGCTTGCTCGGCGAGGACCTCGTGGATGGCGCGGAACGGGGTTCCGAGCATGACCACGGCATCGACGTCGGCACGGTCGGCCAGCAGCGCCGCGATGGTGCCACCCTGGCTGTGGCCGATCACCATCACGTCGTCGAAGCGGTCGTCGGATGCCGCCCACGCGACCACCGCTCCGGCATCGGCGACGAACACGCCGAAGACCAGATCGTCGGATGGGATGGGATAGTCGTTGTTTCCGCAGCTGTTGAAGGGACCGCACGAGCGCTTGTCGTAGCGTACGGTGGCGATCCCTCGGTCGGCCAGGCCTTCTGCCAACGCCGCATGCAGTTGGATGGGCCGGGGGAACCCCATGTTGAGCTGACCTGGCATCGTCCCGTCCCGATCCACGGGCCCCGAGCCGCCGATGATCACCGCGA
>JBFKPQ010000073.1:0-11902 GCA_041628225.1 Acidimicrobiia bacterium
AGCGTCGTCCTGGCCGCTGGTTTTGTGCTGGCGATGCTCGTGTTCGTCGCAGGGCTGTTCGGCTTTACGCACCAGGTCGACGCCCAGCGGGTGGGCGCCGGAGGACGGCCGGGCGGTTGACCGTCCTCGCTAGCCTTGCACTTCCGCATGGATATGTTCGCTTCGCTTCTCGCTGCCGTCGTCGCAACGCTGTTTGCGGCGGATCTCGGTCGTGTCACACGGATTCGCCGGACGTCTCACGTGACCGCCTACGCGGTCGGGATGACCTTTTTCGCCCTCGCGTCGTGGGCCCTGTTCGCCGGCGTCACGCTGGGATGGGGACCCGTCACGTATCGGACCTTCTTCTTGTTCGGTGCGGTCATCAACATCCCGGTCTTGGCGCTCGGGTCTGTGTTCTTGGTCGTCGGACCTCGCGCCGGCCGGTTCTTCTCGGCGCTGGTCGGAGGGTTCACCGTGTGGTCGACGCTCGTAATCCTCCCGGCGGCCCTTCGCGTCCTGCCGGAGACGGGGATCCCCCGTGGCGGTGACACCTTCATCGCGGGAGCCCCACCGATTCTGGCGGCGATCGGCGGTGGTGTGGGGGCGACGCTGCTCATGGTGCTGGCGCTGGTGTCGGCGGTACGGTTTTGGCGCACCGACCGGCGCATCGTTACCGGGAACGTGTTGATCGTGGCCGGTACGGCCAGCGCGGCGAGCGGTGGGACCCTGCTCGCGGTCACCGGCCGGACATGGGGGTTCGCGGTGTCGCTCGCCGGAGCGGCGGTCCTCATCTGGGCCGGGTATCGCGTGGCGGCGGGCCGACGGACCCCGGCCGGGAGCCAGGCCGAGGTGGGCGTCTGAATGCTCGAACTGCGCGACCTCGACAAGTCATATGGTCGCGTCCAAGCCCTGCGGTCGTGCTCGTTCGACGTGCACCCCGGCCGCATGCTGGGGTTCGTGGGTCCGAACGGTGCGGGCAAGACCACGACGATGCGGTGCGTGTTCGGCCTGGTGAAGCCCGATGCCGGCACGGTGCGATGGCAAGGAAAGGGGATCTCATCGGACGACCTGCTTGCGTTCGGTTACATGCCGGAGCAGAGGGGCTTGTACTCCAAGATGCGCGTTGCCGACCAGGTGGCGTATTTCGGTCGGCTCCACGGCCTGGACAAAGCGACGGCCCGGACGGCGGCCTCCGACTGGTTGACGCGGCTCGGCCTGGGCGAGCGTTTGTCTGACCGGCTCGAAGCTCTCTCCCACGGCAATCAGCAACGCGTGCAGCTGGCGACGGCCCTCGTGCACGATCCCGTCTTGCTGGTGCTCGACGAGCCGTTCTCGGGGCTCGATCCCCTCGCTGCTCAAACCATGTCGGACGTGTTGCGTGAGAGGGCTGCGGCGGGAACGGCCGTGGTGTTCTCGAGTCACCAGCTCGATCTGGTCGAGGATCTCTGCGAGGACGTCGCGGTCATCGACGACGGCGCCATTGTCCTTCAGGGTGAACTGGCGGCCCTCAAACGCGCCTCGGCGGTCCGTCGACTCGAGGTGGTGACGGCGGGCGGTGAGACCGATTGGGTCGACCGTCTTCCCGACGTCCTCGATGTCGAGCACCGCCACACCGGAGCCGAAGTGCTCGTCGACGCCGCTCGGCAACCCGACGAGTTGCTTGCGGCGATCGGGGAGCCGATCGTGAGTTTCCGCTTTTCGCCCCCGTCTCTCGCCGACCTGTTCCGGGAGGCCGTCCGATGAGCGCCTGGCGCGCCATCGGCCTCGTGTGGTGGCGGGAGATCGTCACCCGCGGCACCTCCAAGGCGTTTCTCATCGCCAGCGGCTTGACGCTCCTGCTCCTCACCGGCGTGTTCATCGGCCCGAGGCTGATTCCGGACGAACCCGAGGAACTGAAAGTCGGACACGTGGGAGCTGCATCGGAGCCGATCGTCGCCACCGCCCTCGTGTTCGCGCAGTTCGAAGACGACGTCATGCTGGAAGCCCTCGCCTTCGACACGCTCGAGGCCGCAGAGATGGCTCTCGAAGCCGGTGACATCGAAGCTCTGCTGGTCGACGACCGCGAGTTGGTGACGCTGGGCCAGGGGAGCTTCTCGAACAATCGGAGTGCCTCGATCCTCCAGGAAGCGGCCGCAGCCAACGCCATCGAGGAGTTGGTGTCCGACACGGGCATGGCTCCGGAGGAGGTGGTTGGCCTGCTGACCAGCCGACCGCTGGAACCGCGCACACTCTCCGGGTTCGACGCCGATGATCCGATTCGAGAGATCGTGGCCTACGCGGGCTTGATGCTCATGTACGCCGCCATCCTCATGTATGGAACCTGGACGTTGTCGGGAGTCACAGAAGAGAAGGCCAACCGCGTCGTCGAGATCCTGATCTCGACCGTCAAGCCATGGCATCTGCTGGCTGGGAAGGTCGGCGGCATCGGGAGCTTGGCACTGGTCCAATTCGGGCTGACCGTCGCCTACGGGCTGTTCCTGGCCGGTGCGACCGGCGCGGTGGAGATCGCCGACATCCCGGTCGATTCGGCCGGGATGGTGCTGCTGTGGTTCGTACTCGGATTCACCATCTACGCGGTCATGTTCGCCGTGGTGGGTTCGCTGGTCAGTCGGACGGAGGACGCCCAATCCGCCTCGACCCCGGTCACGATCGCCGCGGTCGCCTCGTTCATGGTGACGTTCGTAGCCCTCAACGACCCCGACGGCCTGACCGCCCAGATCGCCACCTTCGTGCCGTTCACCGCTCCGTACGTCGTGCCGGTTCGGTTCTCGCTCGATGCGATCGCCTGGTGGGAGGTGGCCGCATCGGTCGTGGTCACCCTCGTTGCGTCGGTGCTGTTGATCCGGCTGGCCGGCCGCATCTATCGGGGGGCCCTCTTGTCGTACGGGGCGCGCCTCAAACTTCGCGACGCATGGGCCTCGGGGACCGAGCGTCGACCGACGTGATCTAGGCTGAGCCGGCATGCCGACCGAGTCAGAAGTTCGAGAGGTCGTCCGTCGGGTGGTGGCGGGATTGGCGCCGGCGGAACAGGCCGTTCCGCCTGGACCGGCCCCTTCGGACGGTTCCCAGCCGACGCTGGCGATCGGCGCCGATCATGGTGGCTATCCCCTCAAGGAGCGCCTCCTCTTCCGTCTGCGTGAGGCCGGCTACGAGGTCATCGACTGCGGGACCGACAGCACCGATTCGGTCGATTACCCCGATTTCGCGCGTGCGGTCGCCGAGGCGGTCGCCGACGGGAGAGCCACGTACGGCATCGTCGTCGACGGCGCGGGGATCGGTTCGGCGATGGCGGCCAACAAGGTGCCGGGGGTGCGGGCCGCGCTTTGCTACGACATCTCGACGGCGCGCAACAGCCGCGAACACAACCACGCCAACGTCCTGACCCTCGGGGCGGGGCTCATCGGGCCGGGGTTAGCATGGCAGATCACCGAGGCGTGGCTGGCGACACCGTGGGGTCCCGGACGGCACGCCAATCGGGTCGAGAAGATCACCGCCATCGAACGCCGGTACGCCAAGCCATGAACACCGAAGAGCTCATCGAAGCCGTCACCAGAGAGGTACTCGCCGCGCTCGCCTCTCAGGATCCGTGTGCCGATTGTCATGGCGCCTGTGCGGCGCACAGTCCCGACAAGGTGCGCTCTGTTGTCGCCAACGGAGCCGACCGGGTCAGCTATCGCGGCGAGGGTTCCGAGGTTCCCCTCGACCTGGCCAAGTACATCGACCACACCCTGCTCAAACCGGACGCGACCGCTGACGACATCGATCTGCTGTGTGCGGAAGCCCGCGACTACGGCTTCGCGTCGGTGTGCGTGAACCCAGCCTGGGTGAAGCGCGCCGCCGCCAACTTGCGTGGCACCGACGTGCGCGTCGCCTCCGTCGTCGGCTTTCCGTTCGGGGCGACGACGTCGGACATCAAGGCCATGGAGACCCGCCGGGTGTTGCGCGACGGAGCCAGAGAGATCGACATGGTCATCAACATCGGTGCGTTGAAGTCGGGCCAGTTCGACGTGGTCCGTGACGACATCGCCAAGGTTTCCGATGCGTGCCGTGAGGTGGGCGCCTTGAACAAGGTCATCATCGAGACGTCGTTGCTCGAAGACGCCGAGAAGGTCATGGCGTCCCATCTGGCTCGGGAGGCAAAAGCGGACTTCGTCAAGACGTCCACCGGATATGGCGGTGGGGGAGCGACTGTGCACGACGTGCTGTTGATGCGGGAGACCGTGGGCCCGGACATGGGCATCAAGGCTTCGGGCGGCGTCCGCAACCGCCAGGACGCCGAAGAGATGATTGCAGCAGGCGCCACTCGCATCGGAGCGTCGGCCGGGATCCAGATCGTGACGGGAGGGACGTCGAGTGAGCAATATTGAACTGCGGTCGTACGCGTTCTTGGACAGCCTGCAACCGCAGTACGCCGCGTTCATCGGCACCACCGCACAAGGTTTCCTGCCGTTGGCGGGAGATGCGTCGCTGTTCGTGGAGATCGCACCGGGTATCGAGATCAACCGCCTGACCGACGTGGCCCTGAAATCCAACGTCGTGAAGCCCGGCATGCAGATCGTCGAGCGCTACTACGGGCTGCTCGAGATCCACTCGCCCGAGCAGGCCGAAACGCGCGGCGCCGGCGCGGCCATCCTCGAAGCCTGCGGGCTCACCGAGACCGATCGGATCAAACCCACGATCCTGTCGAGTCAGATCGTCCGGCGAATCGACGATCACCAGGCGCAGCTCATCAACCGGATGCGGCACGGCCAGATGATCATCCCCGGGCAGACGCTGTACGTGCTCGAGTGCGAGCCAGCTGCCTACGCGGCGCTGGCCGCCAACGAAGCTGAAAAAGCCGCCAACATCAACGTCCTCGAGGTCCGCGCGTTCGGATCGATGGGCCGCGTGTATCTGGGCGGCGAAGAGGCCGACATCGATGTCGGCTGGAGGGCGGCGGTCGCCGCCCTGGAAGGTCTCGAAGGACGAGAGTCGTAGACGAGGAGGACAACGAATGGCCGATGCACTCGGAATGATCGAAGCGCGCAGCTTCCCCGCCATGGTGGAAGCGGCCGACGCGATGGTGAAGGCAGCCAAAGTAGAACTGGTGTCGTACGAAGAGACGGGCGGCGGTTACGTGACGGCCGTGATCCGTGGCGACGTGGCGGCCGTGAAGGCCGCAGTCGAGGCAGGCGTGCGCGGCGCAGAACGCGTCGGTGAGGTCATCGCCAGCCATGTCATCGCCCGCCCACATGTCAACATCGACGCCATCCTGCCGCTGGGGCGCGCCGACGCAGCCGAGTAGAGCGACGCGATGCTCCTCGGACGTGTCGCCGGGACGCTCGTGGCGAGCCGCAAGGAACCACGCCTCGACGGCCTGAAGTTCCTCGTGCTGGCCCAACTCGACGTGGACAACGCCGAAACCGGTGGGTATGTGGTGGCGGCCGACGCCGTCGGCGCCGGGGTCGGCGAAGTCGTGCTCTATGCGAGCGGCAGCTCCGCGCGCCAGACCGAGTTCACCCACGAGCGACCCTGTGACGCCGTCGTCATGGCGATCGTCGACTCGTGGGAGGTCGGCGGCGAAGAGCGGTACACGAAGTAGCGCATGGCCGACCTGACCGCTGCCGAGATCCAAGCGATCATCGATCGGGTGCAGACCCGCCTCGGCGAGGTGTCGACCGCGGCCCGGCCGGCATCGGCGCTCGCCGCGCAGGCCGAACTGGAAGCGCAGGCCGAGCTCGGCGATGGGATCTATCGGACGATCGACGAGGCGGTAGCCGCCGCCAAGCGCGCCCAGGTGCGGTATGCCGACATGGGGTTGGGGGCGCGGCGCGAAATCATCGATGCGGTTCGACGCTCGATGCTCGAGCACGCCGAACATCTCGCCATGCTCGCCCACACGGAGACGGGGTTGGGCCGGTACGAAGACAAGATCCGCAAGAATCGGCTCGTCACGACCAAGGCTCCCGGGCCCGAAGACCTCGAGCCGCAGGCGGTCACCGGCGACGAAGGCATGGCGGTCATCGAGTGGGCGCCGGTGGGTCTCGTCGGGGCGATCACGCCGACCACGAATCCGACGTCGACGATCATCAACAACACGATCTCCATCGTGTCGGCCGGCAATGCCGTCGTGTTCAACGTGCATCCCGGTGCCAAGAAGTGCTCCGCCGAAAACGTCCGGCTCATCAACCGGGCCATCGTCGGGGCCGGCGGGCCGCCCGACCTCGTGACGGCCATCCCGGCGCCGACCATCGACAGCGCAAAGGAACTCATGCACCATCCGGACATCCGGGTCCTCCTCGTCACGGGTGGTCCGGGCGTGGTGCGCGAGGCCCTCAAGACCGACAAGCGAGCCGTGGCGGCCGGTCCGGGGAACCCACCGGTGATCGTGGACGAGACCGCCGATATCGAGCGGGCCGCGCGCTGCATCGTGGCCGGCGCCTCGTTCGACAACAACATCATCTGTACGGACGAGAAGCTGGCGATCGTCGTCGACACCGTGGCCGACCGGCTCGTGCGCGAAATGGCCGCCGCCGGAGCCTATGTCCTCAAACAGCACGAGCTGACCAGGCTGGAGCGCGTGATCTTCCGGGAGTTGGGTCCTCCCAACAAGCCGGGCGTCATCGACCCGACCTGGATCGGCAAGAACGCCTCGGAGATCCTTGCGCAGATCGGCATCCAGGTTCCCAACGACGTGCGGTTGGCGGTCGCCGAGGTTCCGAACGAGCACAACCTCGTGTGGACGGAGCAGATGATGCCGGTCTTCCCGGTGACGCGGGTTCCGAACGTGGACGCCGGCATCGATCTCGCGGTGCGGGCGGAGCACGGCTTCCGGCATACCGCGGGTATCCACTCGACCAACGTCGAGACGATCACCCGGATGGCCCGGGCGATGAACTGCTCGATCTTCGTGGCCAACGGCTCGTTCTTCTCGGGGCTCGGCGAGGGCGGTGAGGGGTACACGTCTTTCTCGATCGCCAGCCCGTCGGGTGACGGTCTGACGAGGCCGCGCACCTTCTCGCGGCCGCGACGCGTCACCGTGGTCGGCGCCTTGAGGATCGTCTGATGATCCGACCGGCTCTGGCGCTCCTCGAGTTCGACTCGGTCGCGGTTGGTATCGAGGCGGGCGATGCGATGGCCAAGCGCTCGGCTTTGCGGGTTCTGTTGGCCGGGACCGTCCACCCCGGCAAGTACTTGGTGCTGGTCGGAGGTGAGGTAGCCGACGTCGAAGAAGCGGTCGACGCCGGGTTGGCCATGGCAGACGGCCACCTCATCGACCGCGTGGTGCTGCCCGACGTCGACGAGCGGGTGGTGGCCGGCGTCGCCGGCGACCGGGCACCCAGCGAGGGTGAGGCCCTGGGCATCATCGAGACGTCGAGCGCGGCCGCCACGATCCATGCCGCCGACGCCGGCGTTAAGGGAGCCGCAGTGTCGATTCGCCAGCTGCGCCTGGCCGACGATCTGGGAGGCAAGGGGTACGTGCTGTTCGGTGGGCCGGTCGGCGAGGTCGAAGCGGCCGTCGAGATCGGATCTGAACGTGTCACCCACGCCGTCGTAGCGACGCGCGTCATCGCGCAACTCCACGAGGAGATGGACGAAAACCTCGAGGCCGATGCCCGGTTCGGTCCGCGGATGTCCGGGAGCTGACGATGCAGTTGGGACGAGTCATCGGAACGGTCGTCGCCACCCACAAGACGCCGAATCTCGATGGCGTGAAGTTCCTCATCGTCCAGCCTCTGACGAAGAAGCTCGAGCCGGTCGGTCGGGCCGTGGTGGCGGCTGACGGCGTTGCGATGGCCGGCCCCGACGAACTCGTCTACGTGGTGGGATCGCGCGAAGCGGCCCAGGCCATGCCCGAACCGTTCGTGCCGGTCGACCACGCCATCGTGGGGATCGTCGACTCGGTCGACGTCGTCGATGCTCCCGCCACGCCGAAACGGAATCGGAAACGATGAAGATCGCCCGCGTCGCAGGGACGGTCGTCTCGACGATCTCCTCGCCGGTATTCGATGGGCAACGTCTGTTGTTGTGCGATCTGATCGACCCGTCCGGTACCGAGACCGGCGGCTACGTCATCGCCGTGGACGTCGTCGACGCGGGCGTAGGGGAGACCGTGCTCATCCTCGACGAGGGCACCGGTGCGCGGCAGATTCTCGATCAGGTGGTGGCGCCGGTTCGCGCCGTCGTGGTGGGGGTCGTGGACCTGGTCGAGATGTGACCGGCTGGCTTGACACTGCGACATCATCATGACATCATCATGATGTCATGAGGGGGATGCGCACGTTCTTGATCGTCTGGCTCGGCCAGGTGGTGTCTGTGCTCGGATCCCAGATGACGGGTTTCGCGCTCGGTATCTACGTGTTCCAACAGACCGGCTCGGTCACCCGCTTTTCCTTCATCATCCTGGCGGCGAACCTACCCGGGATCGTCGTCGGCCCCTTTGCCGGGAGCCTCGTCGATCGGCTGCCGCGGCGGCTCGTGATGATCGGTGCCGACACCCTGGCGGGGCTCGCGACGCTGGTCGCGGCCCTGCTGTTCTTCTCTGGCTCGCTGACGATCGGTGCCATCTACGCCATCGCCGTGCTGGGGTCGCTGGCGAACACGTTCCAGGAGCCGGCCTACACGGCGTCGGTTCCGCTGCTGGTGCCGAAGGAGCACCTTGGGCGAGCGAACGGTCTGATCCAACTCGGTCCGGCGATCGGTCTGCTCGGCGCGCCGGTGGCGGCGGGGTTCCTCATCGTCGCGGCCGGACTCGGTACGATCCTGGTGATCGACGTCGTGACCTTCCTCGTGGCGCTCGGCACCCTCATCGCCGTTCGGATTCCCGACCCGGAACCGTCCGACGAGGAGGTTCGTCCGTCACTGTGGGCGGACGTCAAGGAAGGGTTCTTCTTCCTGTGGCGTCGGACCGGTCTGTTCCTGATCATGATGTCGGCGCTCATCCTGAACTTCTTGTTCGGGTTCTTCAACGTGCTGATCATTCCGCTGTTCTTGACCTTCACGACCGCGGAGGCGGCCGGGATCGTGTTCACGATCGGTGGGCTCGGCATGGTGCTGGGGTCGATCGTGATGTCGGCGTGGGGCGGGCCGAAGCGGAGAATCCGCGGCGCGGTGATGCTGATGGCTACGGCTGGGATCGGCTTCATGGTCATGGGATGGCGGAATTCCGTGGTGCTCGTCGCCGTCGGAACCTTCGGGCTCATGTCGACCAGCGCCTTGGTGAATGGCACGTTCCAGACTTTCTGGCAGGTGAAGATCCCGCTCGCCATGCAGGGACGGGTGTTCGCCATGCGCCGCATGCTGGCGACGCTCGCGACACCCGCCGCCTATCTCCTGGCAGGACCGCTCGCCGACCAGGTATTCGAGCCGGCGATGGCCGACGGGGGTTCGCTGGCCGATGGGTGGGTCGGCTCGCTGCTCGGGACCGGTCCCGGCCGAGGTATCGGGCTGATGTTCGTGCTGATCGGCATCGGAGCCATCGCCACCGTCTTGTTGATGTACACCCACCCGCGGGTCCGGCACGTCGAGACCGAACTACCCGATGTGGTCGTCGACGATGAGAGCTCGAGTCGGCCGGCTGATCCCGCCGTGGTGCCGGATCAGAGCGGCGCGTAGATCAGAAGTTCGGTGCCGAACGGGTCGGTGACGGGACACGACCGGACGGGTCGATACATGAGCTGATCGGACGGATGTGGTCCCGTCCCGCCGGCGGCGATGAAGGCGGCCTGGAGGCGTTCGGCTTCTGATGGGCTGGCCATCACGATCGGTACTTCGGCGTTCTCCGGCGCGCCGTGCCCACCGGCGAGGAGCGTCAGCCACGTTGGCCCGATACGCCAGCCGCGCGTGCCGTGGCCTTCGACGTAGACAGGCTCGCCCAGCACGGAGCGGTAGTAGTCGACGGCAGCCTGGAAGTCGGTGAAGAACAGCGTGGCTCCGTGGATGCCCGCGAACCGAAAGCGCGGTTCCGGTTCCGGGTCGACGAAGTGGGCGGCACGATAGCTGTCGTAATCCATGGTCAGCCGCCGGTCGGCACCGAACGGATCTCCCTCACGGTGTAGGGGAGAGCGTTGGCGATGACGATTGGCGCATAGGGGTAGTTGACGCCCTGGAAGGTGTAGTAGCCGGTCCAGATCGTGGCGGTGGACAGCACGAACTCGCCCTTGGTCTCGTACACGTGGATGGCCGCGGCATCGGCCTCGGTGCCCGCACCTCCGTCGTAGGTGGAGGCGGGTGCCAGCGGCTGGTCGGCGAAGTCGAGTATGTGTTCGTAGCCGGAAAGGTCGAACCCGGCGAGGGTGCCCCGGTACTCGCATCGGGTCGTGCAGTCGGGATCCCAGGCGACGGCGTCGACCCAGGCGTGTGCGGTGAGGGTGAACGTGGTGCCCATGGCGCTGATCGAGGTCGTGAACGGCCCAAGCTCCGATGCCTCGCGCTCGGCGAAGTCGTACCAGAGCCAGGTGTCGAGGCCGGTGAGGCCGTCCACCGTCGGATTGACGTTGGACTGGCCCTGTGGGACCCCTTCGGCAATACCCGCGAAGTCGTCGCCCGAGGACGGCGTGATGAGTTCGCACGACGTCGTGAGGTCGCCCGACACGGAGATGTTGCCGGGCGACAGGTCTTCGACCCAGTCGGTTCCGTAGTGATACGACCAGTCGTTGGAGTTCTGGTCGAACCAGAAGGTCGCGGAGCCCATGAGGATGTGGCCGGGATCGCACGACGGCGGTCCGGTGACGTTGATCGTGATCGTCACGATGCCGAGATCGTCTTCGGCCGCGGTGATGTAGGCGGCGTCGACGGGAATCCATCCGCTCTTGTGGACCGTGTTGCACACGCCGAGGTAGGAGTCCGGGTTCCAGCCGGCGAACTCGACGAACGAGTCGATCTCGTGCTGCGTCCACGAGTTCATGTAAGGCAGCCACTCGTTGTAGATGAAGGTGTCTCCTGGGTCGGCGCCCGGCGGTACGGG
This sequence comes from Acidimicrobiia bacterium, assembly GCA_041628225.1. GTDB lineage: Bacteria > Actinomycetota > Acidimicrobiia > Spongiisociales > JAENVV01 > JBFKPQ01. The sequence goes on from JBFKPQ010000073.1 coordinate 10,925, forward strand.
CCATTCCCACGGCCGGGCGAGGTTGTAGGCGCGCCGGTCCTCGTGCAGGTTTCGGCAGATCGGGGTGACGTCATACGTCTCGGCCGATCCCGGTCCGCCAGCGACGAAGAGCGACCCGGTGACGTTCCAGGGATCGAGGTAGGAGCTGTGGTCGACCCAATCATCGTCGTGCGTCGCGGAGGCAGGAGGGACGACAACCTGGAGTGCGAGGACGATCGCGAGCAGGCGTTTCATCGCACATCCGCCGAATAGAACAGCTTCCATCCGGTTTCGGTCGGCGCTAGAAGCGCCACGATGTCTGCGGGGTCCGAACTCGGGATGTCGTTGACAGTCGACCCGTCGTCTGCGTCGACGACCGCATACGCGCCCCTCAGGAGTGTGTACTGAATCGCAACGGAGCCTGGTGGAGCTTCTGCTCGAATATCGGCGGGGATGTCGGGGTGCTCGAGGCTGGAGATGGTGACGCCGGATACAGTGGTCGGGCTGTTGGCGATCAGAATCCAGTTGTTCACCATCGCATTGTTGGCGGCGCTAAATGCCGTATCGAAGGCTGGCCCCCCTACCCAGTAGTGAATCCTCGTCCATTCTGGCGATGTCTTCGCTTCCGCAGTCCAACGGCTAAAGAGAACCATCTCCTCCATCGCCACGCGCGGGTCCGGGTTCGTGAGGTCGGGGATGGGGATCTCGCCTTCGTAGCCGATGAAGTCGGCGTTGAGCTGTTCGACGAGGGCTTCGAGGGCGGCGGGGTCGCCGACGAGTTCGGTCGATACGGGCACCGTGGTGCTGGTTGTCGTGGTGGGGGTGACCGTCGTGGTAGGAGCCGGGGCCGTGGTCGTCGGCACCGGCACGGTAGTGGGCGCGGCGGCCGGGGTGGTGATCGTGGGGTTGTCGGAGCACGCCGCGATGGCGACCACGACGATGGCCACCACGAGCTTCCAGCGCAGAACCCCTGGCATGCGCGCCAGCGTACCGCTTGAA
>JBFKPQ010000074.1:0-11604 GCA_041628225.1 Acidimicrobiia bacterium
CGCTTGGGCATCAACATGGGTTATTCCTCTTCCCCATCGGCGGCTTCGACGATGGGTTCTTCGGAAGCGACCTTGATCTCTTCCTCATATGCCGACTTGGCTTCATCGCCTCGCATGCGACGCGGTGCCGGCTCTTCGGCGCGGCTGCCTTCCTTACGTTTGCCGCCACCGGCCTCGATGAGGCGCTTGCCGCCGCCCGCTTCGATGAGGCGCGGGACCCGCTCCTCGCCGGCGGCGTGCTCGGCGCGTGACTTGGCCGGGGCGACCCGTCCTTGCCCGCGATTGCCGCTGGCCAAGGCGGCCTCGGCGGCGATCTTCTCGCGCGTTGCCTTCAGCGACGTGACGACGTCGCCCTTGTACACCCACACCTTGACGCCGATGGCGCCGACCGTCGTGCGCGCCGTGGCGGTTCCGTAGTCGATGTCGGCCCGCAGCGTGTGCAGCGGGACGCGTCCTTCGCGGTACCACTCGCGGCGGCCCATGTCGGCTCCGCCCAGGCGGCCCTTGCATTCGACCCGCACGCCTTCGGCACCGGCCTTCATGGCGGTCTGCACCGCACGCTTCATGGCGCGTCGGAAGGCGACACGGTTGGCGATCTGATCGGCGATACCCCGGGCGAGGAGCTGGGCGTCGGTCTCGGCGTCCTTGACCTCGTTGACGTTCAGTTTGATCTGGCGTCCGGTCAGCTTCTCGAGCCCGGTGCGCAGCCGTTCGGCTTCCGAGCCCTTGCGGCCGATGACGACGCCGGGTCGAGCGGTGAACAGTTCGACGTCGACGCGTCCACGACTGCGCTCGAGCTCGATGCGCGACACGGCGCCTCGCTGGAGCTCGCCGTACAGGTAGTCGCGGATCTTCCAGTCTTCGTTGACGAGTTCCGTGTACTCCTTGTCGGAGTACCACCGAGACTTCCAGTCGTTGACGATGCCAAGCCGGAAGGCGTAGGGATGTGTCTTCTGGCCCATGGGTCAGTCCTCCTCGCCGTCCGACACGACGATCGTGATGTGGCTGGTGCGCTTGTGGATGGCCGTGGCCCGTCCGCGCGCCCGGGGGCGCCAGCGCTTGAGGGTCGGGCCCTCGTCGGCGAAGGCTTCGGCGACGACCAGCTCTTCCTCGTCGAACCCGAAGTTGTTCGAGGCGTTCGCGACGGCCGACTTCAGCACCTTCGTGACGGGCTCGGCCGCCCGGCGTTCGGTGAACGCAAGCACCTGCTGGGCCTCGATCACGGGCAGGCCACGGACGTGGTCGAGCACCGCCCGCACCTTCTGGGGCGTCTGTCGTACGTATTTGGCTTGAGCTCGTACCTTCATCGCTTCTTCGCCGACCTGTCTCCGGCGTGCCCCCGGAACGTCCGGGTGGGGGCGAATTCGCCGAGCTTGTGACCGACCATCGACTCCGTGATGTACACGGGCACATGCTTGCGGCCGTCGTGGACGGCGATCGTGTGCCCGACCATCTCGGGGAAGATCGTGGAACGTCGGCTCCACGTGCGGATCACCCGCTTCTCGTTGCTTGCGTTGAGGGCCTCGACCTTCTCCATGAGGTGGTCGTCGACGAAAGGGCCCTTCTTCAGACTGCGTGCCATTACCTGCGCCCCTTCTTGCTTCTCCGCCTCACGATGTCTCTGTCGCTGGCCTTGTTCTTCTTGCGGGTCCGGCCCTCGGGCTTGCCCCACGGGCTCACCGGATGACGGCCACCGGAGCTCTTGCCTTCGCCACCGCCGAGGGGATGGTCGACGGGGTTCATGGCGACGCCCCGGGTCTGCGGACGGACACCTTGCCAGCGGTTCCGGCCGGCCTTGCCGAGCTTCACGAGTTCGGCTTCGGCGTTGCCGACCTGGCCGACGGTCGCTCGACAGTCGAGCGGAACCGTGCGCATCTCTCCCGACGGGAGCCGCAGCAGCGCCTTCTCGTTCTCCTTCGACATGAGCTGGATCGACGACCCGGCGGAGCGCGCCATCTTGGCGCCGCCGCCCGGCCGCATCTCCACGGCGTGGACGACCGTACCGGCCGGGATGTTCCGCAGCGGCAGCGCATTACCGGGGCGGATGTCCGCTCCGGAGCCCGACTCGAGCATGTCGCCCGGCTTCACGCCGGCCGGAGCCAGGATGTAGCGCTTCTCGCCGTCCACGTAATGCAGGAGTGCGATTCGTGCGTTGCGGTTGGGATCGTATTCCAGCGCGGCCACCTTGGCGGGAATACCGTCCTTGGTGCGCCGGAAGTCGATGATGCGATACCGCCGCTTGTGTCCGCCACCGCGATGGCGTGACGTGATCCGACCTTGGTTGTTGCGGCCGGCCTTGGAGGTGCCCTTGTCGATGAGCGACTTCTCTGGCTTCTTGTCCGTGAGGTTGGAGAAGTCCGCCACCGTCTGGAATCGACGCCCCGGCGAGGTTGGTTTGTGCTTTTTCACCGGCATGACGTCACACTCCGAAGATGTCGATCGAGTCGCCCGGTGCCAGCTTGACGTAGGCGCGCTTGGTGTTCTTTCGCTTGCCGAGGACGTAGCCGGTCCGCTTCACCTTGCCCCGGCGATTGGCGGTGTTCACCGACTCGACGGACACGTCGAAGATGGCCTTGACGGCTTCTTTGATCTCGGTCTTGTTCGCTCGCGGATCCACGAGGAACGTGTAGGTGTTCGACTCTTCGATCAGGTCGTAGGTCTTTTCCGAGACGACCGGAGCGAAGACGACGTCTTGAGGATGCTTCATTCTTCTTCTCCCGAGTCCCGGACGAAGTCGTCGTCCGCCACGGCATAGGCCCCGGCCCGAGCGGCTCCACCGAGCGTGTCGGTGGTGAAGACGATCTGGTCCGACCACAGGACGTCGTAGGTGGTCAGGTGGCCCGGACGGCGCAGCATGACGCCCTCCAGGTTGCGGAACGACTTCTCGGCGACGATGTCGTTGCGACCCAGAACGATGAGTGTCTTGGTGCCGCACTCCATGGCGGTCAGCAGCGCGATTGCCTGCTTTGTCTTGGGGGCCGACCAGTCGATCGGCTCCACGACCTTCACGGCGGCCTCTGAGGCCCGAGCCGAGAGGGCCGAGCGCAGCGCCAGTCGCTTCATCTTCTTCGGCGTCCGCTGTTCGTAGGAACGCGGCTTCGGGCCGTGGACGACACCACCGCCCTTCCACTGCGGGGAGCGGATCGAGCCGTGTCGAGCTCGGCCGAGTCCCTTCTGGCGCCACGGCTTGCGGCCACCACCCCGCACCTCGGCGCGGGTCTTGGTGGAGGCAGTCCCGGCGCGGGCCCCGGCGAGCTGGGCCGTCACGACCTGGTGCATGACCGCGTGGTTCGGCTCGATGCCGAAAACGGCCGCGTCGAGATTGACGGTTCCTTTGGCCTTGCCACTGGTGTCGTACAGCGGTGCTGTCAGTTCAGCCACGAGCCTTCACCGCCTCTCGCACGAGGATGACCGATCCTGTGGGGCCGGGCACCGCACCGCCGAGCAGCAGCAAGCCACGCTCGGCGTCGATGTCGACGACCTCGAGGTTGAGGATCGTGACGCGTTCGTTGCCCATGCGTCCGGCCATCCGCTTGCCCTTGAAGACACGAGCCGGGGTGGCGCAGGCACCGATCGAGCCGGGGGCGCGGTGGACACGATGCGCACCGTGGCTGGCGCCTTGGCCCTTGAAGTTGTGCCGCTTCATGACGCCTTGGAAGCCCTTGCCTTTCGACATGCCGCTCACGTCGGCCTTCTGGCCCTTCTCGAGCACGTCGGCGATGGTGATCTGCTGGCCGAGCTCGAAGGCGTCCGGATCGTCGACCCGCACCTCGACGAGATACCGGTTGGGGGCCACACCGGCCTTGGCGAAGTGGCCTTCCATCGGCTTGTTGGTCTTGCGGGCCGGGATCTCGCGGTAGGCGATCTGGATGGCGCCGTAGCCGTCGGTTTCGGGACGCTTGATCTGGGTGACGACGCAGGGACCGGCTTTGATGACGGTGACCGGGATCGCCCGGGCGGCGTCATCAAAGACCTGGGTCATGCCGAGCTTCTCTCCGAGGATCGCTTTCACAGCTTGATCTCCACTTCCACCCCGGCCGGCAGGTCGAGACGCATGAGCGAGTCGACGGTCTTCGGCGTGGGCTCGAGGATGTCGATGAGCCGCTTGTGGATGCGCAGCTCGAAGTGCTCACGCGAGTCCTTGTCGACGTGGGGACCGCGGATCACGCAGTAGCGGTGGATGCGCGTCGGCAAGGGGATGGGACCTTTGATCTTCGCCTGGGTGCGCACGACGGTTTCGGCGATCTTGCGCGCCGATTCGTCCACGACGTGATGGTCGTAGGCCTTGAGGCGGATCCGAATCTTCTGTTCGTTCTCGTCTGCCACGCTCATTCCTGTCTGCTTGTCGCGGGCGGCCCGCACAGGCAGACGAACGATGTCGGGCGAGACATCAGCTCGACCACCTAGCGAGAGGTACCCGTGGTTGGTAGGTACGTCGCGGGTTTGGCCGCGAACGGGGCACGCGCACAGGCGTACCCCCCGGAAACTCGGTTGGATGCCGGCGGACGCCGACAGCGGAAGTGTAGGAGGGCCCGTCTCGGGAAGTCAAAACGGCCCGCTCCCCAAACGAGAGACGCCCCCGAAGGGGCGTCTCTCAGCTCTTGGGCTTCGACGGACTGCGGGATTCTCCGTACGTCCGCCCTCAGTCGTGGATTTTCGTGACGCGGCCCGCACCCACCGTACGGCCACCCTCACGAATCGCGAACCGCTGACCCTCATCCATCGCAATCGGCGTGATCAACTCCACCGTCATCTCCGTGTTGTCACCCGGCATCACCATCTCCGTGCCAGCCGGCAACGACACCGACCCCGTCACATCCGTCGTCCGGAAATAGAACTGCGGCCGATACCCAGCAAAAAACGGATTCTGACGGCCACCCTCATCCCGATTCAACACATACACCTGCGCCTCGAACTGGGTATGCGGCGTAATGCTGCCCGGCTTGGCCAACACCTGACCACGCTCCACCTCATCCTTACCAACACCCCGCAACAACACACCAACGTTGTCACCGGCCCGACCCTCATCCAACAGCTTCCGGAACATCTCGATACCCGTCGCCACCGTCTTACGAGTATCCCGAATCCCAACGATCTCAACCTCTTCGTTGACGTTCAGAATCCCCTGCTCCACCCGACCCGTCACCACCGTCCCACGACCCGTAATCGAGAACACATCCTCAATCGGCATCAAAAACGGCTTCTCGGTATCCCGCTCCGGCTCCGGCACATACTCATCAATCGCCGACATCAACTCCATGATCTGATCCTGCGACGCCGTATCCCCCTCCAACGCCTTCAACGCAGAACCACGCACCACCGGAATGTCATCACCCGGGAACTCATACTCCGTCAGAAGCTCACGAACCTCCAACTCCACCAAATCCAACAACTCCTCATCATCGACCATGTCCACCTTGTTCAAGAACACCACGATGTAAGGAACACCCACCTGACGGGCCAACAACACATGCTCACGCGTCTGCGGCATCGGACCATCCGTAGCCGACACCACCAACACCGCACCATCCACCTGCGCAGCACCCGTAATCATGTTCTTGATGTAATCAGCATGACCCGGCATATCCACATGCGCATAATGCCGCGCCTCCGTCTCATACTCCACATGAGAAATCGAAATCGTGATCCCACGCTCCCGCTCCTCAGGAGCCTTATCAATATTCTCAAACTCCGTAAACGCGTTCGAACCACCCACACGCTCAAACAACGTCTTCGTAATCGCCGCCGTCAACGTCGTCTTCCCATGATCAATATGACCCATCGTCCCCACATTCACATGCGGCTTCGAACGCTCAAACTTCGCCTTACCCATGGGTAGCCCTCCTAGGCCTCGCCTCGTGCCTTGGCCACGATCTCCTGTGCGATCGAGTCCGGCACGTCTTGGTATGAGTGGAATTGCATCGTGTACGTCGCGCGACCTTGCGTCTTGGAACGCAGATCACTGACGTAGCCGAACATCTCGGCCAGTGGAACATGGGCCGTCACCACGCGGGCGTTGGCGATCTGTCCCATCTCCTCGATTTTGCCCCGCCGTGACGACAGGTCGCCGATCACGTCGCCCATGTAGTCCTCGGGCGTCCGGACCTCGACCTCCATCACCGGCTCCAACAGCTTGACGCCGGCCTGGCGGGCCGCGTCTTGGAGCGCCATGGCTCCGGCGAGCCGGAATGCCATTTCGCTCGAGTCGACGTCGTGATACGAACCGTCGATGAGTGAGGCGCGCACGTCGACGAGCGGGTAGCCGGCCAGCACGCCTTGATCCATGGCGCCTTCGATGCCGGCATCGACGGACGGGATGTACTCGCGCGGCACGTTGCCGCCCTTGATGAGGTCGACGAACTCGTAGCCACCGCCCGGGCCGGTCGGCTCGAGGCTGATGATCACGTCGGCGAACTGTCCCTTGCCGCCGGTCTGCTTCTTGTGGGTATAGCGCACCCGCTCGATGGGTCGCTTGATGGTTTCGCGATAGGCGACCTGGGGGCGACCGACGTTGGCCCCGACCTTGAACTCACGCGTCAGGCGGTCGACGAGGATGTCGAGGTGGAGTTCGCCCATGCCCGAGATGATCGTCTGGCCGGTCTCTTCGTCGGTGCGGACGAGGAAGGTCGGATCTTCCTCGGCGAGCCTCTGCAGGGCCTCGCCCAGTTTGTCGGAGTCCGCCTTCGTCTTGGGTTCGATGGCCACCGAGATCACCGGAGCGGGGAAGGTCATCGATTCGAGCTGGATCGGTGACGATGCGTCGGCGAGAGTGTCGCCGGTGGTCGTCTGCTTGAGGCCGACGGCCGCGGCGATGTCGCCGGTGTGGATCTCTTCGATCTCTTCGCGGGAGTTGGCGTGCATGAGCAGGATGCGGCCGAACCGCTCCTTGCGCCCGTTGGTCGTGTTGACGATCGACTCGCCCTGCTTGGCAGAACCCGAGTACACCCGGAAGTAGGTGAGCTTTCCGACGTGGGGGTCGCTCATGATCTTGAACGCCAGCGCCGAGAACGGCTCGTTGTCGCTCGGTTTCCGTTCGAGCTCGATGTCCTCGTCGCCCACCTTGAAGCCCTGCACCGGAGGAAGGTCTTCGGGGCTGGGCAGGTACGCAACGACGGCGTCGAGCAGCGGCTGCACGCCCTTGTTCTTGAAGGCACTGCCGCAGAACACCGGCGTGAACAGGTGGTTCAACACGCCGAAGCGCACGCCTGCCTTGATCTCGGCGGTGGTGAGGGATGACTCATCCTCGAGGTACTTCTCGAGGAGGTCCTCGTTCGTCTCGGCGACCGCCTCCAACAGGCGGTGCCGGTAGTCGGCCGCCTGGTCGGCGAGTTCCGCCGGGATCTCCTCGGTGCGGTATTCCTTGCCGTCGTCGCCTTCCCAGGTATGGGCCTCCATGGTGACGAGGTCGACGACGCCGGAGAAGTCGGCTTCGGCTCCGATGGGGAGCTGCATCACCAGCGGGGTGGTGCCGAGGCGGTCTTGGATGGAGTCGACGCCTGCAAAGAAATCGGCGCCGGTCCGGTCGAGCTTGTTGATGAAGCAGATACGGGGAACGCCGTACCGGTCGGCTTGGCGCCACACCGTCTCGGACTGCGGCTCGACACCTGCCACGTCGTCGAAGACGGCGACGGCACCGTCGAGCACGCGCAGCGACCGCTCGACTTCGACGGTGAAGTCGACGTGGCCGGGCGTGTCGATGATGTTGATGCGATGGTCTTTCCAGGCGCACGTCGTGGCAGCCGACGTGATCGTGATGCCACGTTCCTGTTCCTGCTCCATCCAGTCCATCGTGGCAGCGCCTTCGTGGACCTCACCGATCTTGTACGTCCGGCCGGTGTAATAGAGGATGCGCTCGGTCAGCGTCGTCTTGCCCGCGTCGATGTGGGCCATGATGCCGATGTTTCGATATCTGCTGAGCGGGGTCTTCCGCCCTGACGTGTTGCTCATCCTCTGCTCCGGTGTGGGGTGGCGTGCCGATGACGCGCTCGAACGACGTTCGACCGCGCTCCGGGGCTTACCAGCGGTAGTGGGCGAAGGCCTTGTTCGACTCGGCCATCTTGTGGATGTCTTCGCGACGCTTCATCGCGGCACCCGCGCGGTTGCTGGCGTCCATGATCTCGTTGGCGAGGCGCTCGGCCATCGTCTTCTCTTTCCGCCGGCGGGCGTACTCGACGAGCCAGCGGACCGACAGCGTCCCGGCGCGGCGCGGCGGCACCTCGACGGGAACCTGATACGACGAGCCTCCCACACGACGGGAACGAACCTCGAGGTGCGGGCGCAGGTTGTCGAGCGCTCGCTTCAGCACGACGGCGGGATCTTGGCCGCTGCGTCGTTCGACGATCTCGAGGGCGTCGTACACGATCGTACGGGCCGTCTCCTTCTTGCCCTTGAGCAGGACCTTGTTGATGACCTGGCTCACCTGAACCGACCGGAAGACCGGATCCGGTTCGACGGAGCGCTTCTGGGCGGGGCCTCTACGTGCCATCAGCTAGTCCTTCTTCGTGCCGTATCGGGAACGTGCCTGCTTGCGGCCACTCACCGAGGCGGTGTCCAGCGCACCGCGGATGACCTTGTAGCGAACGCCGGGGAGGTCCTTCACACGACCGCCACGGACCAGCACGATGGAGTGCTCCTGGAGGTTGTGACCTTCGCCCGGGATGTAGGCGGTCACTTCGACGCCGGAGCTGAGCCGCACACGGCAGACCTTGCGAAGCGCCGAGTTCGGCTTCTTCGGGGTGACGGTGTACACGCGCGTGCACACACCGCGTCGCTGCGGAGCGCCCTTCAGACCGGGCGTCTTCTCCTTCTTGGGCTTGGGCTTGCGGCCCTGCCTGACAAGCTGCTGGATTGTCGGCATCGTTCTCCTCTACTGCGCCGTGACACCCGAGACACACCCAGTGAACAGGGGGACCCGGCCGTCCGGCCTGGAACTCGAAGTATATGATCGCGCCGAAACGCCGGTCAAAACCGACCGCAACCGGCCGCGTCATCACTGGCGCCGCCCTGTTGGACCTGAGCAGTGTAGACGGCGATACGGGCGAGCCCAAGCTCAGAAGCCGAGCACCACGGCGCCGGCGAGCGCGATGACGCCGGCCGGAATCAAGATGACGCTCACCGCCCGGGCGAGGCGGCGTGATCCGAGGGACATGACCATGCCGGCTTTGACGAACGTGTTGACCGCGGCTGCCACCAAGATCACCCGGGCACCGGTATCGACGGTGAGGGACCCCTGGCTCACCAGGTTGGCGGTGGAGAGCGTGATGGCATCGACGTCGTTGATGCCGCTCACCGCTCCGACGAGGAGCAGACTCGACTCGGACACCCGCTCGACGAGGGCCTTGGAGATGAAGATGATGACGCCGTACAAGGCCCCGAACTGCAACGCGGTGGCGAGCGTCAGCGGGTTCTTGACCTCGAAGGACTCCTCTTCGACCGAGGTGGCGAGGCTCTTGCGCCACCACACGAAGGCGGCGACGGCCACCAGCACGGTGGGGATGGCCAGCGGGACCGCCAACCGGCCGATCAGGTCGCGGCTGATCACACCGGCCTCCACCCCGACGCGAGGAAACATGATCCCGGAGGCGCTGAGGACACCGGCGGCGAGCGCCGGCACCAACACGTCGCGACGCTTCGAGATGCGGGAGAACCCCAGCGACACGGCCGTCGATGAGACGAGGCCACCGAACAAGCCGGTGGCGGCCAGGCCGCTCGTGCCCATGAAACGCAACGTCACGTACCCCACCAACCCGATCGCCGACACGAGCACGACCATGAACCAGATCTGGCGTGGGTTGATGGCGTCGAAGGGTCCGATGGACTCGTCGGGAACGATGGGCAGGATCACGGCCGTGAGAACGCCGAACTGCACGACGGCCCGTACGTCGTCGATCGAGAACCGGTCGGTGAGCCGGTGCAGGGGTTCCTTGAAGGCGAGTATGCCGGTCACGCCGACCGCCACGGCCACCGCCGCCACGTACCAGGTGTTCCAGGCGAGGGCGCCGATCGTGAAGACGGCAAAGGCGGCCGCCTCGGTCGTCGTCCCCCAATCGCCGCTGCGGCGCGCTCCGACGGCATAACCGGTGAGGAGCAGACCGACGAAGCCGAGTGTCACCGCCGCGAACGCAAAGCCGCCGTACTGGTCGCCGACCAGAGCGGCGGCCGCCCCCCAGATGCCGTAGAGCGAGAAGCTGCGGGGCCCCGCCGACAAGTCGTCCCAACCCGGCGCGAGTTGCCGTTCCATGCCGACGACACCGCCCAGCCCGGCCGCGACCAGGAATGCCGTGATGATGTGTCCGGTGTCCACGACGGTGAGCCTAGAGGCCCAGGGCGCCACGGCCGTCGGCAACGGACGGCTCGGGTGTGCCAGACTGCACGGCGGCGCCCCGCACCGAATTCGTCGAAAGGACGGTCGCGTGACTCAACCACTGATCCTCGACGGCGGCCCCGTCACGATCGAGGATGTTGAGTCCGTCGCCGTCGGCCACCGGCCGGTCGTCGCCCGCGCCGACCTGGCCGATCGGATGGAACCGGCCCGAGCGTTCGTCGAGCGCGCGGTCGGCGAAGGCCGCGTCGTGTACGGGGTCACCACCGGCTTCGGTGCTCTGTCATCGACCCGCATCAGCCCGGACGATGCGGCCCGTCTTCAGATTTCGCTCGTGCGAAGTCATGCGGCGGGCGTCGGATCTCCTCTCGACCGCCCGCTCGTTCGGGCGATGCTGTTGCTACGAGCCCGGACCCTCGCTCAGGGGTATTCGGGCATTCGGTCGGTATTCGTGGAGCGATACCTGGACTTCCTGCGCCTGGACATCTTGCCGGTGGTCCCGTCCCAGGGCTCGGTTGGCGCCAGCGGGGACCTGGCGCCGTTTGCCCACCTCGCTCTGGCCGTGATCGGCGAAGGACTCCTCGACGAAGGTCGGGGGCCCGAACCGGCCCGGGACGTTCTGGGACGCCACGGTCTCGAGCCGCTCGAGCTCCGACCAAAGGAGGGGCTCAGTCTTCTGAACGGCACGGAGGGCATGGCGGCGTTCGCGGCGCTGGGCGTTCAGCGGGCCCGCCGCCTGGCCGTCGCCGCCGATGCCGCATGCGCGCTGTCGGTGGAGGCACTGGTGGGTTCGAGTCGTCCGTTTCGTGCGGAGGTGCACGCACTCCGACCACACCCGGGGCAGATCGAATCGGCAGCTCGCATCGCCGCCGCGCTCGACCGATCCGAGATCGGCGACTCACACGCCGACGACTTCGTCCACGCCGTCCAAGATGCCTATTCGCTGCGGTGCGCCCCCCAGGTCCACGGTGCGTCGCTCGACACCATCGATCATGCGGCCGCCGTGGTCGGCCGGGAGTTGGGTTCGGTCGTCGACAACCCGATCGTGTTCGCCGACCGGGACGAGGTCGTCTCCGCAGGGAACTTCCATGGCCAGCCGCTGGCGTTCGCCCTGGATTTCCTGACGATCGCCGTGACCGAACTCTCCAGTATCTCAGAACGCCGCATCGACCGCCTCCTCGACCCGCAGCGATCCGGTGGCCTGCCGGCATTCCTCTCGCCCGACCCCGGCGTGGAGTCGGGCCTCATGCTCGCCCAATACACGGCTGCGGCACTCGTCGCCG
>JBFKPQ010000075.1:0-11464 GCA_041628225.1 Acidimicrobiia bacterium
GTACCCGACAACTCGTACCCGCCGGCGGCCACCGCCGACCAGGAGTACTCGCCAGGACCCACCACGATCGTGTCCGACGACGTGAAATCGATGTCAACACCGGGACCCGTCAACGTCACCGTCGCACCCAACGCAGGATCGATCGTGATCGTCACCGTCGTGTTCGACGACTCGCCATCCCACTCACACGTCCCCGACACCACCGACACCGTCACCGGATCGGGTTCCGGCTCGCAGTCGAGCGCCGTGAACTCACCCGACGAAGTGCCCGACAACTCATACCCGCCGGCGGCCACCGCCGACCAGGAGTACTCGCCAGGACCCACCACGATCGTGTCCGACGACGTGAAATCGATGTCCACACCGGGACCCGTCAACGTCACCGTCGCACCCAAGGCAGGATCGATCGTGATCGTCACCGTCGTGTTGGACGACTCACCATCCCACTCACACGTCCCCGACACCACCGACACCGTCACCGGCTCCGGCTCGGCCTCGAGGACGTCGGAGAACGTGCACGTGATGTCCTGGCCGCCGCGCAGCGAGATCGCCACCGACTCGTCCCCAGCCGTCCAGACGCCCGAATCACAGGACACGCCGGTGAACTGCCAACCGGCGGTGCGCTGTGCATCGGACATGAGTTCGGACAGGGTGTAGCTACCCGCATCGAGGTTCGACCACGTGTAGCTGTCGACGTTGTCGCCGAGCACCGAGGCGATGGCGCCGTCGTACGTGGAGGAGCTACCGCCCGGCGGCGCAGGAATCTCACCGTTGAGGTCGAAGTCGAACGCCTCTGAGGCGGGCGAAGCGTTCTTCTTGACGGTGATGCTGCTGGGCGTGAAGGTCTCGCCACAGGTGAAGTGGTACGAACCGTTGCCCTTGTAGCGGTCGATCTTGTACGACAGGATCTCCCACCCGGCATCGTGCACACCCTGGGTCGGGAACGCACCCTGATTCGACGACCAGCCGTCGTCGAAGACGGCCGAGCACGACACGTGGATCGTGTAGCCGGTGTCGAACACCGGTGCTTCGAAACCTTGACCACCCTGCGTGGAACCGGTCAAGACCTGGCCGTTGGCAAACGTGAATCGGTATTCCGAATACGGGTTCCCAGCAGCTTCTGCAGGCGCGACGACCGCGAACGACACGATCATGGTCAAGAGCGCCAGCAGAGCTACCCCGATTGGACGAGGTATCCGCAGTTCTGTCATTTTCCGCCTCTCCATCTCTAGCGATGGGGCGGGCCGGTCTCACCACTGGCTCAGTACGGTTCTAGGTGACCGATTTTGCGAACCGTACGTCAATGCCTCCCAGCAATCCCCCCGGGGGAAGTCCCCTGGTTGTGCTCCTGCCACAATGCGTGGCGCGAGACTCACTGATTGTAACTTACCCCTACGGAGTCATTCAACCACTATCTGTAGGGTGTCTCAATGGGTCCCGCGACCCATTCACCCAGCGTGGGATACCCACGGCGGGTGGGAATCAAACGTTCAGGCGGAACGTTCTTGTCGCTCGTCGTCCATCTCGTGCAGCGGGACAAGGGTGGGGTTCACCCGTTCCCTGACGACGCCGCCGTCGATGACCACACGGCCGATGTCGGTGCGCGACGGCAGCTCGTACATCGTGGTCAAGAGAACTTCTTCGAGGATGGCGCGCAGCCCGCGGGCGCCGGTCCCCCGAAGCATCGCCTGATCTGCGATGGCTTCGAGTGCGTCCTCGGAGAAGTCGAGTTCCACGCCGTCGAGTTCGAAGAACTTGCCGAATTGGCGCACGAGCGCGTTCTTGGGTTCGCGCAGGATACGAATCAGTGACGTCCGATCTAGGTCCTCGACGGTCGCCACCACCGGAAGCCGGCCGATGAACTCGGGGATGAGTCCGTACTTCATGAGGTCTTCGGGGAGTACCTCGGAGAACAGCTCCGTACCCGTTCCCTTGGACTTCTGGCTGATGTCGGCGCCGAAGCCTACCGACCGCTTCCCCACTCGGTTGGAGATGACGGTGTCAAGCCCTGCAAAAGCACCTCCGCAGATGAACAGCACGTTGGACGTATCGATCTGCAGGAACTCCTGGTGCGGATGCTTCCGGCCTCCTTGCGGCGGCACGGAGGCGACCGTGCCCTCCAGGATCTTCAACAGCGCCTGCTGGACTCCCTCACCCGACACGTCGCGGGTGATGGACGGGTTCTCGGCCTTGCGAGCGATCTTGTCGATCTCGTCGATGTAGATGATGCCCGACTCGGCGCGCTTCACATCGAAATCGGCGGCCTGGATGAGCTTGAGCAGGATGTTCTCGACGTCTTCGCCGACGTAGCCGGCCTCGGTGAGGGCGGTGGCGTCGGCGATCGCAAACGGCACGTTGAGCATCCGCGCCAGGGTCTGCGCCAGCAGGGTCTTTCCTGAACCCGTGGGGCCGATGAGCAGGATGTTCGACTTCTGGAGTTCGACGTCGTCCTTGGCGTTGAGGCCGGCGTTGACACGCTTGTAGTGGTTGTAGACGGCGACCGAAAGGATCTTCTTGGCGTGGTCCTGGCCGATGACGTAGTCCTCGAGGAACTCGAAGATCTCTCGGGGCTTGGGGAGTTCACCGAAATCGAGGGCTTCCCCACCCGCGAACTCCTCTTCGATGATCTCATTGCAGAGATCGATGCACTCGTCGCAGATGTAGACGCCAGGCCCGGCAATGAGCTTCTTCACCTGCTTCTGTGACTTGCCACAGAAACTGCACTTCAGAAGGTCGCCACCTTCACCGAACTTGGCCATCGATCACCCTCACTTGGCTGCTTGTACCGCCGCCAGTTCTCTCCGTGTCAGCACCTGGTCCACTACACCGTACTCCACGGCCTCGGCAGCGAGCATCCAATAGTCCCGCTCGGTATCTTCGGCGACCTTCTCGAAATCTTGACCGGTGTGGTCGGCGAGGATCTGGTTGAGCTGCTCGCGCATCTGGACGATCAGCTTGGCCTGGATCTCGATGTCTGACGCCTGGCCTTGGGCTCCACCGTGCGGCTGGTGCATCATCACCCGGGCATGCGGTAGGGCGTAGCGTTTGCCTGGAGCCCCGCCGGCGAGGATCACTGCCGCGGCCGAGGCCGCCATGCCCATGCACACGGTCGAGACATCAGCCGAGATGTACTGCATCGTGTCGTAGATGGCGAACAGCGACGTGATCGACCCACCCGGCGAGTTGATGTAGAGCGAGATGTCCTTGTCCGGGTCCTCGCTCTCGAGATGTAAGAGCTGGGCCATGATCAGGTTGGCGACCGAATCGTCGATCGGAGTACCCAGGAAGATGATTCGGTCCTTCAGCAGCCTGCTGTAGATGTCGAAGGCGCGTTCGCCCCGACTGGTGGACTCGATGACCGTGGGCACGAGGTAGTTCTGGGCGTTCATTCTTCTTCCTCCGGCGCTCCCGCCTCGACCTCGCCGTACCGAGCGGCGAGCGCCTCGAAGTCGATGGGAGTGCCTGTCTCGTCTACAGGAACTGCGGCCTTCAAGAGGGCATCGTGGGCTTTCCGCCTCAGGATATCACTCCGCAGTGCTTTCCTCTGCGACTCGCTCAGCCGGTCGGGGGCGTCGTCTCCGGCGGTGAGCGTGGCGACGAGGGCGTCGAGTTCCGCATCGTCCACGACGATCCCGGCGTCGTCCGCCACCGAGTCGAGCACGAGATCCGTGCGGACATTCCGCTCCGCCGTCTGGCGGAGATCGCCCAGGAACTCCTCCTGGGTCTGGCCGGTGACGCGCAGGTAGTCCTCGAACTCGACGCCTTGCTCCGAGAGGGAGTGGTTGAACCGGTGGAGCACGTTTTCCATCTCCGCGGTCACGATCCCCTCGGGGAGTTCGAGGTCGGTCTCGTCGACCAGAGCCGCCACCAGGTCGTTGCGGAACTGGGTCCAAGCGGACCCGAGCTTCGCCTCACCCATCCGATGGGCCAGTTCGTTCGTCAACTCGCCGACCGTCGAGAACTCGGTCATGTCGTCGACCCACTCGTCGGTCAACTCTGGGAGCCGACGGCCCCGAACCTCCTTCACGGTCACCGCGAATCGGACAGGCTCGCCGGCGCGCGCTCCGAATCCGGCGGGGAGTTCTCCGTCGAACTCCGCCGACCCGCCCGCCTCGAGACCGATCACGGCTTCGTCGAGTCCGGCGATGAACGTGGACGAGCCGACTGCGATCATCAGGTCGCGGGCATCCATCTCATCGATGGCCCCGCCGGTCGCGTCGGTGGCCGAGAGGTCCACGGATGCGTAGTCGCCGTCGGCGGCCGCACGGTCGGCGTCTTCGAGTTCGGCAAACTGCTCCCGGAAGCGATCGAGCTGCTCGGTGATCTCCTCGTCGGTGACCTCGGGAGACGCCACTTCGATCTGCCGGCCGACATAGTCCGGGGGTGTTTCGAGCGCCGGCCACGCCGCTACCTTCACCTCGATCTCGACGCCGTCGTCCGTATCGGTGATCCGCTCCACCTGGGGAGCCGCGGCGTATTCGACGCCGACGGCCGCGAGCGCCTCCGTAACGAGGCTCGGGAGGGCATCGTCGATGGCTTCGGCGCGCAGGCGGTCCGCGCCGACCATCGACTCCACGACGCGGCGCGGAGCCCGGCCGGGGCGGAACCCGGGGATCTTCAGCGACCGAGAGAGACGCCGGGCGGTCTGGGCCTTGGCTTCGTCGAGCGCAGACTCGTTCACCTGAACGACGACGAGCTTCTCGAACGGCCCGGCGTCGGTGACGGTGGTTTCCAAGGTGCACTCCTGTGTTGGTCGTCAGTGTAGGAAGCGGCCGTGACACGACCGCCGGCAGCAGGACGCCTCCGTGTGCGCCCTGCGGTGGGGTGACCGACGGGATTCGAACCCGCGACAGCCGGGACCACAACCCGGTGCTCTACCAGACTGAGCTACGGCCACCATATGGGAGCGGACACTGTAGCCGTGCCCCCGGAGGGATTCGAACCCCCGGCCAAGAGCTTAGAAGGCTCCTGCTCTATCCACTGAGCTACGGGGGCCAGAGCGGACGTCAGACCTCGCCGCCGAGCGGGTGAAGGGAATCGAACCCTCACCACCAGCTTGGAAGGCTGGGGCTCTACCATTGAGCTACACCCGCAAACGTGCGCATTCTATTGTAGAAGGCGGTCGGGCTGGCCGGATTTGAACCGGCGACCCCCTGCTCCCAAAGCAGGTGCGCTACCAAGCTGCGCCACAGCCCGTCGGCCGCCATTGTGCCACGCGCGCCGTGACCTGTGGCCCTGACGGTCCGGACGCAGGCGTCGCATACTGAGGGTGCCAGCGGGTGAGACCCCCACGGGTAGCGCCGGGTGATACCGGGACCGCGAGCAAGGTTCGACTCCTTTGCGCTGGCACCACCGAACCGCCTGTTCGGCGGTGATCCGCTTCCGCCGTCGGACGGGCGGTTTGGCGCCTGAGCGATTGGCCCGCGGCGCGCGGCCTGCACTAGCCTTGCGGCGGGTCGCTAGCTCAACTGGCAGAGCAACGGACTCTTAATCCGCAGGTTCGGGGTTCGAGTCCCCGGCGACCCACCACCGACGTCTCGAGGCATCTCTCCGTGCCGAGCGGGTGTCGCCAGAAGACCGGCCGCGGCAGAGCTGGTGCGACCAGCACGCCGCCCCTCGACCTCCCCTGGCACGACTGCACAGGGAGGTAGCTCCCCCACTCGACGTCATCGCCGACCTGCTGAGGGGAGGCCGTCTGGCGGGCCCCATTGGCCGACCAGCCGAGCAGCTGACGGTACCCTGGACTCGTCGGCGGACGTAGCCGAATTGGCATAGGCGCCAGGTTTAGGTCCTGGTGGGCGCACGCCCATTGTGGGTTCGAGTCCCACCGTCCGCACGGAGCAGGTCTGCCAGGGCGCGCACGGCGCGGCTGCGATGCGACATCTGGTTCTTCTCGGCAACGGGGATCTCGGCCAGCGTTCGTCCATCCACCTCGAAGACCGGGTCGTACCCAAACCCGCCCGAGCCGCGACGCGATGGTGCGATCCGACCTTCCAGGACGCCTTCGACCGCGACCTCGCGCGCACCGTCGACGAACGCGGCAACAGTGCGAAACCGGGCCGACCGATCAGCGACGCCAGCGAGGGCCGACAGCAGCGCGGTGACATTGTCCTCGTATGTGGCCTCGGGCCCCGCGAACCGAGCCGTCAGGACTCCAGGGGCGCCGTCGAGTGCGTCCACCTCCAAGCCGGTGTCGTCGGCGATGGCGGGCAGCCCGGTGGCGGCGTGCACGGCACGCGCCTTCAACAGGGCGTTCTCGGTCAGTGTCGCGCCATCCTCCACGACATCGGGCCAGTCGAGATCGGCCACCAGCGCCCCGACGATGCCCGAGTCGACGAGGATCGCCTCCATCTCCGCGATCTTGTCGGGGTTCTTGGAGGCGACGACGGCCCGATCGATCACAGCCCCAGCAGGTCCCGCTGTGCGGCGGTGAGCTCGACGATGCCGGCCGTGGCCAGATCGAGGAGGCTGTCGAACTCCTGGCGCGTGAACGGTGCCCCTTCGGCGGTGCCCTGCACCTCGACGAGCAGCCCGCGCCCCGTCATCACCACGTTCATGTCGACGTCTGCGGCCACATCGTCGACGTAATCCAGGTCGAGTCGGGCTTCTCCGTCAACGAGGCCCACGGAGATGGCGGCCACGGTGTCGACGAACGGGAGCTCGGCCAGTGTTCCAGCGGCTCGGGCCTCCGTGAGGGCATCGTGGAGGGCGACGAACGCGCCGGTGATGGCGGCCGTGCGCGTTCCCCCATCGGCCTGGAGCACGTCGCAGTCGACCCGAACCATGCACCCCGGCATGGCCTTGAGGTCCACGGCCGAACGGAGCGAGCGGCCGATGAGCCGCGAGATCTCTTTGGCGCGTCCGCCCGTGTAGCTGTCGCGACGGATGCGTTCCGACGATGAGCCCGGCAGCATGGCGTATTCGGCGGTGACCCATCCTTCGGCGGAATCGCGCATCCAGCGCGGGACTTCGTCTTCGACCGAAGCCGTGCACAGCACTCGGGTCTCACCCATTTCGATGAGGACCGATCCGGGCGTCATCGACGTGAACCCGCGGGTGATCCGCACTCGGCGTAACTCGTCTGCGGGACGTTCCCTCGCTGCCACGATGCTCCTCAGTACTCGATGATCATGCCGGGTGTCGCCACCTCGACCTCGGCGCCGAACGTCTCCGCTGCCTCGGCGGCCGATCGACGGAGGTCCAGCGTAGGCCAGAGGTGCGTCAAGACCGGACGGGCAACGGCAGCCGACCTGGCCAGCTCCCCCGCTTCGCGGGCCGTGAGATGGTGTGGCCACGGCTTGGTCGCCCCCTGATACGTCGCCTCCGCCAACAGTGTGTCGACGCCCTCGAAGAACGTCGCCAGGTCCACGCCAGGACCGGTGTCCGACGTGTAGCCGATCGCGGCGTCGGGGCCGTCGAGGCGAACCGCCACGGTGGGGACCGGGTGGTCGGTTGCTGCGAACGTCATCGAGATCCCCGGCAGTTCGACCCCAAGACCCGGTACGGCGTCGACGAAGGCCAGCGCCTCGAACACGGCACTGCCTGCGCGGCCCACGAACGCTTCGAGTCGTTCACGGACGGCCGCAGGCGCATACGTCGGAACCGGCCCGAGTTCGGGGGTTCCGTAGCGGCGCGCATAGGCGAAACCCAGCACGTCGAGACAGTGGTCGGCGTGTTCGTGCGAGAGCACGATCGCGTCGACGAGGGAAGGGTCCGCGGCCGCCTGCAGGGCTGCAAACGTGCCGGAGCCTGCATCCACCCACACCGTGGCGCCGCCTTCGACGAGGTAGCCCGACGCCGGGGCGCCGGGGGTCGGGTAGGTGCCATTGCACCCGAGCACGGTGAGACGCATCGGCCGGCAGTCTACGTTGGCGACGCGACGGAGAGGCGCAGGCGTTCGGATCGCCGCCCGCGGAATCGGAAAGCCGCCACGCCGTCCTCCCCCACGATGACCTGCAGCCAGGTCGGGTCGCCGGCCTCGGCGATGTCGATCGGCGAGGGGACGGCAAGACCGGCCGGATGCGAATGAAACACGCCGCCGATGTCCCATCCTTGGCGTTCGGCGTGGCGGAGGGCACCGAAGTGCTCCACCGGGTCGATCACGAAACGCACCTCCGAGTCGGCGGTGTTCGTGAGGGCATAGACGAACCGGACCTTGCCGGCACGATCGACGGCGAGCAGCCCACACGCCTCGACAGGATGCGCGTAGCGGGCGTGGGCTCGCATCGCATCGATCATCTCGGCGTGGAACTCCGCCGACGTCACGGCGCCAGGCGATGGTGGCTCCACGATCCGGCATCGTGCGTGAACACGATGCGATCGTGGAGCCGGTTGGGCTGACCCTGCCAGAACTCGATGCGATCCGGCACCAGCCGGAAACCACCCCACTCGGGGGGCCGCTCGACCGTCCGGCCTGCGAAGCGCCGCTCGGCAGCCGCGTACGCGTCGGCCAGCACCGCCCGGCTGGCGACCCGACGACTCTGCTCAGATGCCCATGCCGCCAGTTGTGCACCGCGCGGCCGCGACGCGAAGTAGGCGTCGGACTCGGCGGACGTCACCGGTTCGACCGCACCCGACACGCGGACCTGCCGATGCAGCGGAAGCCAGACGAAGCAGGCTTCCGCCACCGGGCGCCCGGCCAGTTCGTCGCCCTTGGCGCTCGCATAGTTGGTGTAGAACACGAAGCCGGTCTCGTCGACGTCTTTGAGGAGCACGGCCCGAGCGCGCGGGCGGTGTGAGGCGTCGACGGTGGCGAGCACCATCGCATTGGCTTCGGGCACCGCGCCGGCGGCCTCACCGAGCCAGATACGGAACTGGGCGATCGGGTCGGCGGCCAGGTCTGCTGCTGACAGGCCGGGACTCTGGTATTCGACGCGCTCGGGTTCCATCACACCTCCATCCTCGCCTCGACGAGCCGGGGTCCGCGCACGTCGCTGGACAACGCTCGCTCGAGGGCCGCGGCATCCTCGACCGCAGTGGCATCGACTCCGTGACCCCGGGCGAGCGCCACCCAATCGAGACCGTCGATGTCGGTCAGCTCGGCCGCACCCTCCAGGCCCGCCCGGGCCGCCTCGTAGCGAAGGATCCGATACTGCCGATTGGAGGCGACGAGGACGGTGACGTCGAGGTCGTATCGCGCCATCGTCCACAGCGCCTGGAGGGTGTACATCCCGGCGCCATCGGCCTCGAAGGCCAGCACGGGTCGATTGGGCGCCGCGATGGCGGCGCCCACGGCGGCGGGCAGCCCGAAGCCCAGCGACCCTCCGGTCAAAGTCAGGTGGGTGAAGGGCGCCGAGCCGTGGGACGCCTCGTAAAACGGCAGTCCGGCCGTGTTGGCTTCGTCGACGACGATCGACCCGGGCCGCACGGACCGCGCCAGTGCGCCTCCCAACGAGGCCGGCGTGATCGGGCCGGATACCGCCGGGGGCAGTGTCCGCGGCGTCTCGGCGGGTCGGTCGCCCAGCTTCGCAGCCAACTCCTCGAGTGCCGCGACGGCATCGCCCTCCGGCACGCACACGTCCACGACGGCACACCCGTCCGGGACCAGAGAGTGCGGGAGGCCCGGGTAGCCGAAGAATGCCACCGGAGACCGCGCCCCCACGAGCAAGAGGTGCTCCGACCCGTCGAGCATGTCGAGCGCCGGGCGTGGGAAATAGGGCAGCCGGTCGACCACGGGAACGGCCACTCCGCGTTCGATCTTCGCCGGAAACGTCTCGGCGATCAGCCGGCATCCGGTGCCCGCCCGCAGCCGGGCCGCGGCAGCCAGGCCGGCTTCGGACAACGCGCGGCCGCCGAGCAACAGGGTCGCGGGCCCCGATGCCAGCGCCTCCACCGCTCCCCCTACGTCGCCGGAGGGCTCGACGGTCTCCGGGCGCAGAGCCGTTCGGTGGGTCGCCGGCCCTTCTTGGAGGTCGGCGGGGACGACGATCGTC
The DNA here is from genome assembly GCA_041628225.1 of Acidimicrobiia bacterium. Classification (GTDB taxonomy): domain Bacteria; phylum Actinomycetota; class Acidimicrobiia; order Spongiisociales; family JAENVV01; genus JBFKPQ01. The sequence continues at coordinate 9,933 of JBFKPQ010000075.1, forward strand.
GTGGGTTCGTCGTCTCCCAGCGCGGCGACCGCAGCATCGACGGCTTCGTGCGGCGTGGTGGCTCGAGTCATCCGACCCCCGATGCTGGGCATGTCGGAGGCGAGGGGTGGGTCGTACGGGGCGTGCGCGAGCGTGTGATCACCGACGACGCCGATCACGCGCGACCCCGCCCGGCGCGCATTGTGGAGGTTCGCCAACGCGTTGGCCAGGCCCGGACCGAGGTGGAGAAGGGTGGCGGCGGGCCGTCCGGCGATCCGGAAGTATCCGTCCGCGGCTCCCGAGGCCACGCCCTCTTGGAGCACGAGGTACGGGTCGACACCGGCCACGGCGTCGAGCGCTGCGACGAAGGCCAGTTCGGTCGTTCCCGGATTGGCGAACCACGTGTCGACGCCTCCGGTCGCCAGCGTGCGAACGACCGCCTCGGCGACGTTCACAAGACGGACACGTGCCAGAACACCACGAGGAAATGCAGCACGGAGCCGGTGACGACGAGGACGTGGAAGACCTCGTGGTACGAGAACACCCGCGGAAACAGCCGAGGCCGCCTGGTGGCGAACGCGATCATGCCGATCGTGTAGGCGACGCCTCCGGCAAGCACGAGCACCAGCGCGCCGGTCGAGAGCGACCGCGCCATCTCGGGCAGGATGGCAAGTGCCGCCCACCCCATGAGGGTCGCCAGCGTGATCGTGAACCACACCCGCACCTGTGGCCAGGCGAACTTCTGAACGATGCCGACGACCGCCGCCGTCCACACGCCGATGAGGGTTCCGATGCGCCAGCCGCCATCGAGCACGTTCACGGCGAACGGCGTGTACGAGCCGGCGATGAGCACGAGGATCATGGAGTGGTCGAGCTGTTGGAACCGCGCCTTCCACACCGGCCGCCACGGAACCGAGTGATACAGCGAGCTCGTGGTGTACAGCGCGACGAGCGACGCTCCGAAGACCACCATCGACCAGAGCCGCGGGCCGTCGCCGATGCTGCGGACGACGAGCACGACGAGTCCGGCCACCGAGACCACGGCCGCGGCTCCGTGCAGCATGCCCCGGACGGGGTTCTGCATCTTTCCGAGTGTCAGGCGTTCCACGGACGCCAGGCTAGACGGGACGCGGCGGTTGCTACCGTCGCGAGCGATGGTCCGGTTTCGACGAGCCCTGGCGCGACGGTGTCCCCGATGTGGCGGCGACGGTCTGTTCTCCGGATGGTGGTCGATGGCGGACGACTGTCCGAGCTGTGGCCATCGCTTCGAGCGTGACCCCGGCTATTGGTTGGGAGCCATGATCATCAACACCGCGGTGGCGATCAGCTCGTTCCTGGTCGTGTTCGTGGCGATCATGGTCGTGACGTGGCCGGACGTACCGTGGCGGGCCGCGCTCGTCGTCACGCTCGTGTTGAACCTGGTGGTGCCGGTGGTCTTCTATCCATGGTCCAAGACGCTGTTCGTGGCGTTGGACCTGTCGGTGCGGCCCGTGTCACCCGAAGAGGCGGAGGCGGCTTCGCGGCGGCGCATGGCCTGATGCGGACCGGCCGAC
>JBFKPQ010000076.1:0-11459 GCA_041628225.1 Acidimicrobiia bacterium
CGATTCGGCGCATATGACGATTCGAACAAGAGCCCGGCGGATAGCCATTTGGCATCGGGGGAGCGGAGCGCACCGAATCCCTGGACCTGTGGCACGTGGTCGCCGCCGAGGCCGACGACGGCCACGTCGGCGTGGTCCGGGGTCGGCACCCCGACATGCGGCAAGAGGTCGGCCGCCGTCCGCGGCGGGACGGCCACGATGACGGCATCGAATGCGAGGTCGGCGTGCTCCAAGATCACCCGCCAACCGCGGTTCGTCTGTTCGAGACCTACCACGGGGGAAGCCATCTTCATCACCGGAACCTGACGGGCGAGATGGTCCACGACATCGGCCATCCCGTGAAGCGGTACCTGCATGCTGCGGCGCGGGCCAGAGCGCTGTAGGGCGTGCCGGATGACCGAGCCTTCGATCGCGGCGAGGCGTTCGAAGGCCGACCGAAGTTCGAGACGGTTCGGGTCGCCGGCGAACACTCCCGTTGCCATCAGGTGTGCGGCGAGGCGACCCGCGTCACGCCCAAACCGTCGGGTGCAGTAGGCTGCCACCGACTCGTCGTCGGGGCCCGGCGAGGTGATCAACATGTCAGCAAGAGCCCGGAGCTTCGCGCCCGCACCGAGAAGCGGGAACGACAGCATGCCGACTGGTGTGGCTGGGAGGTCGACGAACCCGTCGGCGGTTGCGAGATAGCGACGGGCGGCGCCCGTGGCGGGAACCATCTCGACGCCGATGCGATCGAAGACGGGCGTGACTGCCGGATCCGGCAACAGCACCGACGAGACGGCGGCCTCGAACAGGTATCCGCCTTCTCGGATGGTTTCGATCGCCCCACCCAGCCGACCAGAGGCTTCGAACAGTACGACGTCATGGCCGAGGGCGCTCGCCTCGGCACCGGCAACGATGCCCGCCAGGCCACCTCCGACGACGGCGATGTTCACGAGCGGACGGCCTCCACCATGACCTGCACGTGGTCGGGATCGGTGTGGCGGTCGATGCCATGGCCGAGATTGAAGACGTGTCCCGGGAGGCCGGCTGCATCGGCGAGCACTCGCATCACCTCCGCGCGAATGGTGGGCGGGTCGGCGAACAGCGTGGCCGGGTCGAGATTGCCTTGCAGCGGTTTCCCGGCTAGTCGCCGCCCCGCCTCGGCGAGCCCGGTGCGCCAGTCGATGCCGTAGGCGGTCGCACCGATCGTCGGAAACAGATCGATGGCGTGGGGTGCGTGCGGGCCGAAGTAGATCGTGGGCGCATCGAGGTTGGCGAGAATGCTGCGGGCCGCCGGGACCGCAAAGTTCCTGATGTTGGTCCGGTCGAGGACTCCCACCCACGAGTCGAACAACTGCACGACATCGGCTCCCGCGCGGATCTGAAGCTGTAGGTAGTCGTGCATGGCGCTCGACAGCACGCCGAGTGCGTCGGCGGCGAGGCCGGGGTCGGCGGCCAGAGCGGCTCGCATCCGCATGAAGTCCTTCGAGCCGCCCCCCTCGAGAAGGTAGGCCAGCAGGGTGACAGGTGACCCGGAGAATCCGATGACGGCGCATGAGTCGGGGACCGCCGAGCGGACGCGCCGGATGGTTTCGAGGACGGACTCGATCCCCGGCGGATCCAGAGGTCCCAAGGCCGCAACTTCGGCGAGCGTGTGGGGTCGCAGCTTGGGTCCGGGGGCGAAGTCGACTTCCACGCCCATCGCTTGGAGGGGCGTCATGATGTCGGCGAAGATGACTGCGCCGTCCATGTCGTAACGCCGGATCGGCTGGAGGGTAATCTCGGCCGCGATGTCGGGGTCGTCGACCGCCTCGACGAACGACACGTCGGCCCGCAGCTTCCGGTACTCCGGCAGGTGGCGGCCGGCCTGACGCATGACCCACACCGGGGTGCGTTCGACCGGGCGGCCACGCAGAGTTTCGACGAGCGGCCTCATCGGCCGAGCTCCCCGACGGCGTCGGCGAGCCGCTCGGCGGCGTCGTCGAGAACCTCTTCATGCGCCAGATTCAGGAACAGTGCCTCGAAGGCCGATGGCGGCAGGAGCACACCCCGTTCGAGGGCCGCACGGAAAAAGGCTCCGTACCGGTCGGTGTCGATGCGAGCGGCGTCGTCCCAGCTCATGACCTCGGCGGGTCCGAAGAAGACCGTCAACATCGCTCCAACACGTTGGACACATCCGGCGATGGCGTGGTCGTCGAGCGCTCGGCGGAGGCGGGTCTCCAGCCGTGCGCCCATCGCTTCGAGTCGATCGAATACCGAGGGATCGTCAACGATGTAGCGGAGTGTGGTGAGGCCGGCCGCGACCGCCAAGGCATTGCCGGACAGCGTGCCCGCTTGATACACCGGGCCGTCGGGCGCGACGAGGCGCATCAGGTCTGCGCGGCCCCCGTAGACCGCCGCCGGGGTTCCGCCGGCGACGACCTTGCCGAGGCAGGTCAGGTCGGGGGTGACACCGTACCGGCCTTGGGCACAGGCGAGTCCGACGCGAAAGGCGGTCATCACCTCGTCGAAGATCAGCAGTGCGCCGGCGCGGTCGCACGCCGACCGCAGCCCCTGCAGAAAGCCATCGGCGGGGGGGACGACACCCATGTTGCCGGCCACCGGTTCGACGATCACGGCCGCGATCGATTCCGAGCGAAGGATGGCGGCCACCGACTCGAGATCGTTGTAGCGGGCGACGTGGGTGTCGGCGACCGTGGCAGGCGTCACGCCGGGGCTGTTCGGCTCACCGAACGTGGCGAGGCCGCTCCCCGCCTGTACCAGGAACGGGTCCGCATGCCCGTGGTAGCAGCCCTCGAACTTCAGGATTCCGGATCGCCCGGTGGCTGCCCTTGCCACCCGAATCGCCGATTGGGTGGCCTCGGTGCCCGAGTTCACCATCCGCATGACTTCCATCGAAGGCACGAGCGACCGGATGAGTTCGGCCAACTCGACTTCGCCTGGCGAGGGGACTCCAAAGCTCGTGCCCGCCGCGGCAGCGGCGCCGATGGCCCGCACGACCGCCGGATGCGCGTGTCCGAGGATCAGGGCGCCCCACGACGAGATGAAGTCGACGTATTCGTCGCCGTCGACGGAGCGGACGACCGCTCCCGAGGCGGATTCGATGAACAAGGGGTTGCCACCCACGGAGCGGAAGGCCCGCACCGGCGAGTTGACGCCACCCGGCATCACCGCAGAAGCCCGCTCCTGCCAACGACTCGACGAGGTCACATCGCCTCCAGGGCCTCGGCGGCACCGATGGCGAAGTACGTGATGATGATGTCGGCGCCCGCTCGGGCGATGCCCGTGAGTGATTCCATCATGACCCGGGGACCGTCGATCCAACCGTTGGCCGCGGCTGCCTGGATCATCGAGAACTCGCCCGAGACCTGGTACGCGACGACGGGTGCGTCGACGGCCGCTCGCACATCGGCGACCACATCGAGGTACGGCCCGGCCGGTTTCACCATCACCATGTCGGCCCCTTCGGCGAGATCGATGCGGACCTCTCGAAGAGCCTCGCGGCGGTTGGCCGGATCCATCTGATGCGTGCGGCGATCGCCGAATGCAGGTGCCGAACCTGCCGCGTCGCGAAACGGCCCGTAGTACGCGCTGGCGTATTTGGCGGCGTAGGAGCATATGGGCAGCTCGACATGGCCGGTGGCGTCGAGTTCGGTGCGGATCGCGGCGACCCGGCCGTCCATCATGTCCGAGGGGGCGATGACGTCCGCTCCGGCTTCTGCGTACACGCGTGCCGTTCGAGCCAAGAGCGGCAGCGTGGCGTCGTTGTCGACGTGGCCTTCGTTCAGCACCCCACAATGCCCGTGGCTGGTGTACTCGCAGAGACAGACGTCAGCCCACACCGCGATGTCGATGCGTGCGGTGCGAACCCCGCGAATGGCGGCAGGTACGGGTCCTTCGGGATCCCATCCCGACGAACCCGTCTCGTCCTTGTGCGAGGGTATGCCAAAGAACATGACCCCGCCGACGCCCTCGCTGGCGGCCTTGGCGGTGAGGTCCACCGCCGCGTCGACGCCGAGCTGTCGATGGCCGGGCATCGACGCGATCGGGGTTTCCGCCCCGGCCGTGACGAAGATGGGCAGCACGAACTGGCTGGGGTGGAGGCGGGTTTCTTGGGTCATGCGGCGGATGGCAGGCGTCGTGCGGAGGCGTCGGGTTCGGTTCATGAGCAGGCTCCTATCGCATGAAACAGCTCGAGGAAGGTAGGGCGCGGAGGCTGTGCGTGGACGGTCCCCCCGGCCCGTTCGACGGCTTTGGCCGTGGTGGGCCCGATGGCGCCGACGAGCACATTGGCGAGCGAGCGGCCCGATAGCCAACCTTCGACAGCGCTCGGAGATCCGAACGCCACGGCGGTCACCGGATCGGTTGGCGGCGCGACCGGATGGACTCGATAGACGACCGGATCGTCGACCGACACCCCGCGGCGACGGAGCCGAGCGGCCGTCGATGGGTCAGCTCCGCTCGCCCGGGGAAACAGCACCTTGGCCGATGGCATCACCACGGTGTCCAGATGCGGCGTGAGCGCAGCCACCGATCCTGCTGCCTCGACGGCAACGGATCCCTTCCGCCTGCGGACGGCGTCGGCGGTGCGTGCTCCAACCGCGATGAAGGGAACGGCCGGTACGACGTCGGGCCACAGGAGTTCGACGGTTCGCGTCGACGTCACCAAGATCCAGTCGGCGTCGTCAGCGGAGATTTCGCCGGGGGCGCGGCATGGTTCGATCTCGATGCACGGCGTCACCACCGGGTCAAGGCCGGCGCGGCGCGCCAGGCCGGTGACCCGATCGGAGTCGGCGGCCGCCACGGTGATCGCCACCCTCACAGGCCCAGCTCCTGCCGCATCCGTAGGGCGGCCTCGTGCCCATCGGACCCCGCGACGATCGCCCGGCGTGGTCCGCGCTCGTCGGCCACGAAGCCATCCATCTGGACGCCACGCTCTCCGACTGTCGCAAACGCTCCGAGTGCCGCCCGACATCCGGCGCCTGTGAGTGACAGCAGCGTCCGTTCGGCCTCGACGGCGTGACGAACGCCCGGGGCATCGATGGCGTCCAGAACCTCGGCTGCCCGCGTCCCCGGTCGGGCCTCGACACACAGGGCACCCTGTCCAGGCGCGGGGACCATCTCTTCGATCGAGAACGTCTGTCCGATGTCGTCATTGCGGCCCAACCGCTCCAGGGCCGCCGCCGCCAGGACCACCGCATCGAGGTCGCCTGCGGTAACCATGTCCAGGCGGGTCGGCACGTTGCCGCGGATCGGCACGATCTCCAGATCGCGCCGGATCTCCATGAGCTGAGCAGCCCGGCGAGGGCTGCCGGTACCCACCACGGCCCGCTCCGGCAGTCCGTCGAGGGTGGATCGGCAGAGGGTATCCCAGGGCGTGACGCGGCCGGGATACCACTGGTGCAGTCCGGGAGGTCCCGCCGTCGGCAGGTCTTTGCACGAGTGGACGGCCAGGTCGGCGTCGCCGTCCAGCACTGCGGTCTGCACGCCGCGGACGAACGCACCCAGTTCGGTCAGCTCGGTCACCTCCGTCGTACGGTCGCGGTCGCCGGTGGTGCTGATCTCGACGACGGTCACCCGTTCGCCGGGTGCGGCTCTCGTGATCGCCTCGGCGACCCAGTGCGCCTGGATGAGGGCGAGTTCCGACCCCCGCGTTGCGAGCCGTAGCGGTGTCATGATGGGTCGCCGCCGAGGCGAAACAGCTCATGGGCGGCGCGCCGCAGGCGGGCGTCGCCGTGGCGGATCGTCTGGAGCGGGACGGACACGAGCGAGCGGGTGGCGACTTGAACCGCTCGCTCGAGGAGAGCGCGATGGTCGTGGTCTGCGAGCTGAGGGGCATACCGGGCGACAGCCCGATCCGCGGCGTTGGCTGCATGGTCGAGGAGGGACGTGGCCGCGTGTCGGATCTCGGCGTGTTCGACGATCTGGCGATATCGGGTGGTCGCGGCAACCGCCACGACTTCGTCGAACCTGTCCGTGGCCAGGTGGGCGGCGGCACGGGCGGCGAGCCCGTCGACATCGATGTAGCGCAGGTTCTGGTGCCCGTCCGGCGCGAAATCGGGCGGCATGGCCATGTCGACGAGCGTGAGCGGCGCAGACCGCCGAGCGAGGACCGCGGCCAACTGCTGCGGGTCGACAAGGCGCGTCTTCGCGGAGGTTGCCGATACGACGCCGTCGAATTCGCCGAGGAGCCGGGGCGCCTCGTCGAACGAAACCACGTCGACGCCGGTGAGGTTGACCTTGTCGGGCGAGCGGACGGCCACGGTCACCCTGGGTGGCGCCGGTAGGTGGTGGAGCGCCTCGATCACCGCGCGAGCCATGGTCCCCGAGCCGAACACGGCCACTTGCGGGGCGGCGCCGACCCACTGGGCGGCAATGGCCGCCAGCGAGTCGTGCGGCGAATAGGGCAGTGTCGTCCGGATCTGGCGGCCCGTAGCGATGGCGTCTTCGAGCAGCTTGACGAAGAGGCCGTCGCAACTGTCGCCGTTCTTGACATCGGCAACCGCCGCGCGGAACTGGCTGAGGATCTCGGGTTCGCCGACGACTGGGGATTCGAGCCCAGCCGCCACCCGATACAGGTGGGTGGCGGCGTCGGGCCCGACAAACAGCTGGCCCCCAGCTATCTCGGTGGCGCCGCAGGCCTCCAAGCCGGCTTCGAAATCGGAGGACGTCGCCCAGGCGGCCACCTCGAAGCGAAGGCACGTGGACAGGAGGAACGATCCGTCGGAGAAGGGCTGCGTCCGGGCGAGCCGGGCTCGCCCGGACGACGCGACGGCCGGATAGGCATACGACATGACCCGCAGATCGCTTGTCATGATCGCCAGTCCTCGGGAGGGGATGTCAAGATCTCGACGAGGCGCTCCTCGGCCGATCCGGGCTCGGGGTGATGGTCGTAGACCCAGCGGGCTCGCGGCGGAAGGGAAGCGAGGATCGACTCCGTCCTGCCGTTTGTTTCGAGGCCGAACCGTGTGCCCCGATCCCAGGCAAGGTTGAACTCGGCGTAGCGGCCGCGGCGTATCTCCTGCCAGGCCCGTTGGTCGTCGGAGGCCGGGAGTCCGGTTCTCGCCTCCAGAATCGGGCGGTAGGCGTCGACCAGCGAGTTGGCGAGGTCTTGTTGGAACGTCCACACGGCCCCGGTTGCCGGCAGGTGGTCATAGAAGATGCCCCCGACCCCCCTCGATTCGCCACGGTGCGGCAGGTAGAAGTAGTCCTGGCACTGCTGCTTCCAAGTCGAGTAGTCGGCGACTTCGTGGCGGTCGCAGACGCCCGCCAGGACACGATGAAAGTGGGCGGCGTCCTCGGCGTAGAAGTAGTGCGGCGTGAGGTCGGCGCCACCCCCGAACCAGGCGTGTCCCGTGTCGGTCTCGAAATAGCGGATGTTGGCGTGGAACGTCGGCGCATGCGGGTTGGCGGGATGCACGATGATCGACACGCCCGTGGCGTAGAACCGATCGCTCTTCTCAACGAGCCGCTCGGAGATCTGGTGAGGCGTGTCGCCCTTTACCGAGCTGAAGTTGACGGCGCCCTTTTCGATGACGTCGCCCTGAAGGACGCGGGTGACGCCACCTCCGCCGCCGGAACGGTTCCACGGATCGGTACGGAACTCGTGGCCCGCTTCGAACGATTCGAGCACGGATGCGAACGCCGCCTGGAACTCGCGATGAAACAGCTCGATGGACGTCCGGTCGAGGGTCACGCCAGCTCCCGCACCAGGTCGGCAACGCCGGCCACCCAGGTCGGGTGGGCATTGACACACGGCACGAGAAGGAGTTCGCCCCCCAGTGCCCCCCACTGGTCTCTTCCGCGGATGCCGATCTCTTCGATGGTCTCGAGGCAGTCGGCCGTGAAGCTCGGTGTGAGGACCGCCAGCCGGCGGTGGCCGAGCGAGTGGAGGCGGGTGAACTCGCGGTCGGTGTACGGCTCGATCCATTTCTGACCGGCCAGCCGGGACTGAAACGCGGTGGAGACTCGCTGCGGGTCGAGTCCGAGCCGCTCGACGAGTCCACGAGTGGTGGCGAAGGCTTGGGCCCGGTAGCAGAATCGATTGGCCGACGTCATCGTGTCGCAGCAGCCCTCTGCCGCGAGGCACCAATCCCCGGTCGGGTCACTCCGGCGGATCTGGCTCTCCGGAAGCCCGTGATAGGAGAAGAGCACGTGATCGGCGCCGAACCGTTCTAATTCGGGAGCAGCTACGGCGGCCACGGCATCGAGGAATCGGGGGTCGTCGTAGAAATCTCCGACGGACGTCACATTCGGGACGTTCCAGCGGCCGGCGACGGCGCGTAGCGTCGCCTCGAGTGCCGAACCGGACGACGCCGAGGCGTATTGGGGAAACAGCGGGACGACCACGAGTCGGCTGCATTCGGCGGCGACCAGCGTGTCGATGGCGTCTGTCAGGGGAGGCTTCTGATAACGCATCCCCACCGCCACGTGGTATCCGTCCCCCAGTGCCTGTTGCACGCCGTCGGCGAGCGCCTGCGTGTGAATGGTGAGGGGCGATCCGTCGGCGGTCCAGATCTTCTCATAGGCCTCAGCCGATCGCCGCGGCCGAAACGGCAGGATGACGGCATTGAGGAGCAGCCACCGGCCTATCGAGGGAATGTCCAACACGCGCGGATCGCTCAGGAATTCACGCAGGTACCGGCGGACGTCTCGCGTCGATGTCGACTGCGGGGTGCCCAATTGGACGAGCAGAATTCCGGTCAGCTGGTCGCTCATGGCCGGAGAACGTAGTAGTTGCGATCGATGACGTCGTGTCGGAAAAGGCATGGGCGGAGCAGCCGGTTGACTTCATCTCGGCTCGGAAGCACACGAGGGCCGGGTCCCGCTGCGACGGCCGAACGCCCTTCCGGTCCGCGACGGGAGGATGGCTCGGCACTGGTACGCTTGCGCCCTGCGCTGGTAGGAGAACCATGATCGACACCCGTTCCATCGAGCAGGTCGACCCTGAGCTGGCCGCCCTGATCGCCCAGGATGTTCACCGACAGAACACCCACATCCACCTCATCGCGTCCGAGAACTTCGTGTCGCGCGCCGTCATGGAGGCGACCGGTTCGGTCTTCACGAACAAGTACGCGGAGGGTTATCCCCATCGGAGGTACTACGAGGGTTGTGAGGTCGTCGACGAGCTGGAGGAGCTCGCCCAGGCGCGTGCTCGCCAGCTGTTCGGTGGCGAGTACATCAACGTGCAGCCGCACTCGGGCGCCCAGGCGAACATGGCCGTGTACTTCGCGTTGCTCGAACCGGGTGACACCGTGATGGGCATGTCGCTCGACCAGGGAGGACACCTCACGCACGGTTCGCCGGTAAACTTCTCCGGCCGACTCTACGACTTCGTTTCGTACGGCCTGGACCCGGACACCGAGCTGATCGACATGGACGAGGTCCGTCGCCTCGCCCTCGAACACCGCCCGAAGATCCTTCTGGCCGGCTTTTCGGCCTACAGCCGTCACCTCGACTACGAGGCGTTCCGTTCGATCGCCGACGAGATCGGCGCGGTCTTCATGGTCGACGCCGCACATTTCATCGGGTTGGTCGCCGGGCAGGCGATGCCCAACCCCGTCGACATCGCCGACGTGGTCACCTGCACGACGCACAAGGCCCTGCGCGGCGCACGCGGTGGCATGGTCATGGCCCGTGAGGAATATGGGGCTGCCATCAACAAGGGCCTGTTCCCGGACGCCCAGGGCGGCTCGATCTACAACCAGATCGCCGGCAAGGCCGCGTGTTTCCAGGAGGCTCTCCAGCCGGAGTTCAAGGAGTACGCCGCTCAGATCCTCGCCAATGCGTCGGCGATGGCCGACCGGTTCACGGCCAACGGTGTCCGCGTGGTGTCGGGCGGGACCGACAATCATCTCTTCATGCTCGATCTGCGGTCGATCGACGACGAGCTCACTGGCAAGGAGGCGTCGGTCGTCCTGAACGGGGTCGGTGTGACGCTCAACCGCAACGCCATTCCGAACGATCCGCGTCCCCCGTTCGTGACGTCGGGTGTGCGGATCGGCACGCCGGCGGCCACCACCCAGGGCTTGGACGAGGACGATTGCCGCCAGGTGGCGGACCTCATGACGAGAGCGTTGCGCGACCGCGAGGATGCGGGTGCCCGTGCCGAGGTTTCCGAAAGGCTGCGTGCCATCGCCGTCGAGCATCCGCCGTACCCGGAGGACTTCCCCGGCCACGTCTGATCCGACGAACGGCTCTGTTCTCGCGGCCTCGCTCGGGGCACCGTGGTGGAGACGAAGGAGTCCGCCCATGGCCGCGTCCAACGAGCATCACGTCTACGTCGACGTTTCGACCACGTCGCATCCCGTTCCTGGTGCCGGCAAGAACACCTACGAGTGCGAGGCCGATGTCCGGGTCACCGACGGTCCTGACGGTCGGCTCTACAAGACCCACTTGACCATTCACCATCCACGCGGCTGGATGGGCGTCGAAGCGGGGTTCGTGTATCTGCTCGACGACGTCGACTTCCCGACGTTCGGCGAGCGTGCCGACGAGGCGTATCGGCGGTCGGTGGCCGCCTGCAGCACGGACCGTCTCATTTCGGTCTTCTTGCTCGGCACCGGCAAACCGGTGTATGCAAGTTGACTGTTTGCACCGCAAAACAACGTACAGTATCGTTATGCACTATGAAGTGGGCGTTCGACCACGTGGGGTTGGCAACGCGAGCGGCCCAGCTCGACATGACGGCCGCCGAGCTCGCGGGAGTACGGGCATCGGTCTCGGGTGCGCTGTCGCGAGTGGGCCGGTACTCACCAGCCAACGGGGCGTTGGCTGGAGTCGTCGACCGTGCGCGGCGCCGCTCGGACGATCATCGGCGGCGAACCGCTCACCTCGACCAGCTCGCCTTCCACCAACCCGTGCCCACGCCCATCTCGGCTCCGACGACGGTGATCGGCTATGACCACGCGATCGCGGCGCTGCGGGATCGCATCGAGCACTGGTCGGGCTCGGACAACGATCCGATCCTCGACCAGCTCGTGACCGACCTCCATCGGCTGCAGGCCGAACGCCTCGACCTGTGGTTCGAGGCCGCCTCGTTGACGGATCGGCGCACCGAACTCGCCGAGCTGGAATCCATCGCCGATTGGGTCAACGTGTCGCGCCGGGTCGGCGAGCTGCGCACCGAGATCGCCACCCTCGAGTCCGGCAAAGTCGATCTCGTCCGCGAAGGGCTCGCTGACCTGGCGGCACTCGACGGCATCCCGCCGGGATTCTCGGCGGCGGTCGATGCCGTTCGTGCCGAGACCGCTGGTCTGGTTGATCGGCTGCTCGCCGACCTGGGCATCGACCGGGCTGTGTATGCGTCTGCGGGTGCCGCCATGTCGGAGGGCCTGGGGCCAGACGAGGTTGGGCTGCCCGGAGTGCTGTTCCCGTCGGGCTATCTCGATGCCTATTCGGTGATCCCGCCGCTCGTCGCCGAGGTCGAGCGTGCCGAATCGCGTCTCCAGTACCTCATGGCGGTCCATCACGGTGACATC